>NZ_JARWOP010000213.1 GCF_029868745.1 Nocardia wallacei
CCCCAATGATCGTCGAGGCTGGGCTCGTCCTGCCAGCACCGGTCCGGCCCGCGTCGATTGTGGCAGCGCCCGTCCGGGGTGAGCGCATCGATCACGAAGTCGAAGTACACCCTGGTGAGGTCGAGCAGCTCCGGGGTGGGCTCGGTTTCGCGGACCGTGACCAGGAGGCCGCGTGCCACGTCGTCGACGCAGTAGCCGTTGTCGACCCGTGGCTCGGTGAGCCGCGCGTGCTCGAAGATCCCGCACTCGTCGCTCAACCGGAACAGATGTGCGTAGGAAATGGTGTCCGTACTCGGAGGTCTGTCGGATCGGACCGGCACACGTCCTCCTTCCGTCGTCCGACCCCTGCGCCGCTCGACGGCCGTTCGTGCCGAGTCGGCGCGCAGCGATCGCACTGCTATCTACAGCGTAGATTCACATTGTAGACGACGGAGGCGCGAGCCTCACCGCGCGGCGGGCGCATCCTCCGGTCCGGGGAGGGTGACCGCGCCCGTGTCGACGGGCGCGGCGTCACCCGGCCCCGGCAGCGTCGCGGCGAGACCGGCCAGCAGGATGTCGAGGCCACGCTCCAGTTCGGTTTCGCCGTCGTAGGCCGCCAGCACCGATGCGAGATTGCGCACCAGCGGGAACTCGCCGATCGGCAGGCGGTACAGCCCGAGCCGCAGCAGATCGTCGGTCTCCTCCGGGCGTTCCACGATCTCCTGCAACTCGTTGAGCACATGCCCGTAGAGGAATCCGAACAGCGCCCGGTAGATGTGCAGCGCGTCGACCTCGGTGTAGCCGACGCCCATGAGCAGCGCGAGCGTGTCCTCGAGCGGCCGCACCATGGTCGGCGGGCGCTGTCCGAGCGGAGTCGCCAGCGGCCGCGTCACCAGCAACGGCACCACCCGTGGATGCGCCAGCGCCACCCGTCGGAACTCCCGTGCCACCCGCCGCACCTCGGCCACCCAATCCGGCGCCGCGGCGTCGACCGACAACTGCCCGAACACCACCTCGGCGACACCGTCGAGCACCGCGGCCTTGTTCGGCACATGCCGGTAGATCACCATCGGATCCCGGCCCACCGCCTCGGCCAGCCGCCGCATCGACAACCCGTCGACACCCTCGCGATCGACCAGCTCCAGCGCCGCGCTCAGCACCGCCGCCCGAGTCACCGGGCCATCACCGCGCCCGGCCCTGGTCTTCTTGCGACTGTTCGACGACTCGGCCATCCGAAGGACTCCATTTCTCGAGGTGCACCGCGCTCTTGATCGTAGACCTACAATGTTGACGGCAACCGCGCGAACGCGCCGTGAGAAGTGGAAGATCTCGCTGGAGAAGAAGGACCTCCGCGCCGAGTATCGCGTGTGATCCGGGGGTTTCCTCGGTGCCACGGCGGGGTACTTATGTGGGTAATCTGCCTGACCTGGGAAAATGGTCAAGCTGGGTGGCGCCCCCGGCAGGAATCGAACCTGCGACCTAGGGATTAGAAGGCCCTTGCTCTATCCAACTGAGCTACGGAGGCAGTGCACAGCACCACACACCATGCCGGGTTCTCGGCACGGTGTCCAGCACGATTAGTATAGCGAGCGTCCAGATTCGGTCCCGGTTGCCGCTGAGCAACTCGCGGGCATGTCAGCGGGGTCACAGGAGGCCGCGGGAGGTGCGGACCGGGGCGGTCGCGGGTGTGGGCGCCGAACTAGGCTGAACCGCATGTCGTCACCGCAGGACCCGTCCGTCGAAGCCGAATCCCAGGGCATCCGGTCGGAGTCGGCGGCGATGTTCCCGGTGCTCACGGCGGTCGCCACCGCGCTGGCGGCGCTGGTCGCCCCGCTGGTGGTGGGCCTGTCCGCAGCTCAGGCGCTGACGCTGCTCGGAATCCCGGATCCGGGCCCGCTCACCACCTACGGTCTGCCGGCGGTCCGGGCGGTCGCCGATCTGGCCGCGGCGATGGCGGTCGGTTCGTTGCTGTTCGCGGCATTCCTCACGCCGCCGCAGCGTAATGGACTGCTGGACGTGGGCGGGTACCGGGCGCTGCACCGCGCCGGGATCGCGGCGCTGGTGTGGGCCGGCGCGGCGGCGTTGCTGGTGCCGCTGACGCTGTCGGACACCACCGGGCAACCGGTCCGGTCGACGCTGCGGCCCGATCAGGTGTGGCATGCCATCGCGCAGGTCGAGGTCGCGGGTTCGTGGCGGACCACGGCCTGCATGGCGCTGGCGCTGGCGGTGGGCTGTCGTCTCGCGCTGCGCTGGGGCTGGACGCCGGTGCTGTTCGCGTACGCGGTGCTGTGCCTGATGCCGGTCGCCCTGACCGGACACTCCTCGTCCGGGGGTGCGCACGATGTGGCCACCAACAGCCTGATCCTGCATCTGGTGGCGGTGTCGCTCTGGGTGGGCGGGCTGTTCTCGGTGCTGGCCTACGCGCTGCGCGGCGGCGAGCACACCGGGACGGCGGCGCGGCGGTTCTCGCTCGTGGCCACCGGGGCGTTCGCGGTGGTCGCGGTCAGCGGGGTGATCAACGCCTGGGTGCGGGTGCCGGGCAGCGAATTGTTCACGACCACCTACGGCCGGTTGGTGATCGCGAAGACGATGGCGTTGTGCGTACTCGGGGTGATCGGTTTCGTGCAGCGGCGCATCGCCGTGCCCGCGCTCCTGAAGAACGCGCGCGACCGCGCCGCCCTGATCCGCTACGCCGGTGTCGAGGCGCTGGTCTTCGCGGCTACCGTCGGGCTCGCCGCCGGGCTGGGCCGCACGCCGCCACCGGATCTGAAGCAGGTCCCGACCCCGGCCGAGGTGGAGCTGGGATACGACCTGGCCGGCCCGCCCACGGCCGCGCGAATTCTGTTCGACTGGCGCTTCGATCTGATCTTCGGGACGCTGTCCCTCGTGCTTGCTGTGCTGTATCTGGCCGGGGTGCGGCGACTGCGCTCCCGCGGCGACGCCTGGCCCGCCGGGCGCACCATCGCCTGGCTGTGTGGCTGCGCGGTGCTGCTGATCGCCACCAGTTCGGGTGTCGGCCGGTACGCCCCGGCCATGTTCAGCGTGCACATGGCCCAGCACATGCTGCTGTCGATGCTGGCCCCGATCCTGTTCGCGCTCGGCGGGCCGGTGCTGCTGACGCTGCGCGCGCTGCCACCTGCCGGCCGCGACGCACCACCGGGGCCGCGGGAGTGGGTGCTGGCCGCGGTGCACAATCCGGTGTCGCGGTTCATGACTCAGCCCGTGGTGGCCACGGCGTTCTTCGTGGTCGGCTTCTACGCGCTCTATCTGGGCGGCATCTTCGACTCGGTGGTCGACTCGCACGGCGCGCATCTGGTGATGAATGTGCACTTCCTGGTGTCGGGCTACCTCTTCTACTGGGTGGTGCTCGGGATCGATCCGAAACCGCGGCAGGTGCAGTCGATGACGAAGGTGGGCATGGTGTTCGGCTCGCTGCCGTTCCACGCCTTCTTCGGTGTCGCGCTGATGAGCATGACGACCGTGCTGGGCGCCTCGTTCTACCGTTCGATCGGGCTGGGGTGGAATACCGATCTGCTCGGTGATCAGCGCACCGGCGGCAGCCTGGCCTGGGCCAGCGGCGAGATCCCGCTCGTGCTGGTGATGCTGGCGCTGCTGATCCAGTGGTCCCGCAGCGACGACCGGCTGGCCAAGCGGATGGACCGCGCCGCCGAGCGCGACCACGACGCCGACCTGGCCGCGCACAACGCCATGTTCGCCGAGCTGGCCCGGCGGGATCGGGGGACTCGGTCGTGACCGACGCGCCCACGACGGGAAATGTGCGGCGGCTGTACCGGTCCGACGTGCGAGCCGCCCGCCTGCGGCTGGGCCGCCGGATCCGCGTGACGCCGGTTTTCCATACCGAGGTGACCGGTCCGCACGGCCCGGTGAAGGTGACCTTCAAGCTCGAATACCTCCAGCACGGCGGCACTTTCAAGGTACGAGGCAGCCTGAACGCGCTGCTCGAGAACCGGTCCGATCGGCGCGGCGTCATCATCGCCTCGGGCGGCAACGCCGGTATCGCCGCGGCGCTGGCCTGCGCCGTGCAGGAACGGTCCTGCACGGTGGTGGTGCCCGAGTCGGCGCCGCACACCAAGGTGGCCGCCATGTGGGCCTACGGCGCCGAGGTGCTCTGGCACGGCACGACCTACGCCGACGCCAAGAACTACGCGACCCAGCTGGCCGAGGAGCGCGGCGCCCTGCAACTACACGCCTACGACCTGCCCGCGGTGGTAGCCGGAGCGGGGGTCGTGGGGCTCGAGATCGAGCGTCAGGTCCGCGGCCGTCCGCCGGTGCTGGTCGCCGTCGGTGGTGGCGGGCTGGCGTCGGGGATCGCGGCCGCCCTGGGTCTGCGGGGCCGCGTGATCGGCGTGGAGCCGAAGGGGTCACCCACTCTGCACGCCGCCCTGGCCGCGGGCCGCCCGGTGGACGTGCACGTCAGCGGGTTGGCCTCGGATGCGTTGGGCGCCACCCGGATCGGCGACATACCGCTGGAACTCGCGCAGCGGTACCGGATGGGTTCGGTGCTGGTCACCGACGACGCGATCGCGATGGCGCGCGAGTACCTGTGGCGGGAATTCCGGATCGTGGTCGAACCGGCCGGCGCGGTGGCGCTGGCGGCGATCCAGAGCGGCGCGTATGTGCCCGGCCCGGGGGAGCGGCCGGTGATCGTGCTGTGCGGGGCGAACACGGATCTGACGACGCTGTAGGCCCTGGCCGCGCAAAGCGGAACAGCGGGTATCCACAGCCGGGAATTTCATCCACAGATTCGGTTTCGGTCTGTTGCGGCGGCGGGTGATCGATCAGGCTGGAGGTGTCCCGATCGCAGGGGCACAGGGGATCGGTCCGCACGGCCGCGCGCCGTCGAGGGACCGAATTACGAAGGGGCGGAACATGTACGAGGCGAATACTGCCGTCATCGGCAATGTGGTCACGCACCCGGTGCGGCGCAGCCTGCCCAGCGGCGAGCAGGTGGTGTCGTTCCGGATGGCGAGCACCGCCCGCCGGTTCGACCGCGACAGCGGCAGCTGGGTGGACAACGGCACCCTCTTGCTCACCGTCAACTGCTGGCGGCGGCTGGTCGAGGGTGTGGACGCCTCGATCCGCCGCGGTGATCCCGTCATCGCCTACGGGCAGCTGCGCACCGCGGAGTACCACACCAGAGACGGCGTGGCCCGGCACGACCCGGAGATGCGCGCGAGCGCCCTGGGTCCGGACCTCGGCCGCTGCTCGGCCCCGGTCCTGCGCCCTCCGGGCGGGAACTCCGCCGCCTCCGCGTCCGTTGATGTCGAGGCGGATCATCGACCGGCCGACCCGAGCGCCGCCGACCCGGTCTCCGCTACCCCGGTCGAGGCCGGCTGACGAGCGATTCCGCTCCCCGGCGCTCGCGCGGTAGCGCCGCTTCGTCCCGCACACACCCACACCGATAGGCTTTCGCACATGGCTGAGTTCATCTATCAGATGAGGAAAGTTCGCAAGGCGCACGGCGACAAGGTCGTCCTCGATGACGTGAACTTGAACTTCCTCCCCGGCGCCAAGATCGGCGTTGTCGGTCCGAACGGCGCCGGCAAGTCGAGCGTGCTGAAAATCATGGCAGGCATGGACCAGCCGAACAACGGGGACGCCTGGCTCGCTCCCGGGGCGACCGTCGGCATCCTGCAGCAGGAGCCGCCGCTGAACGAGGAGAAGACCGTTCGCGGCAATGTCGAGGAGGGCCTCGGCGAGATCAAGGTGAAGCTGGACCGCTTCAACGAGATCGCCGAACTCATGGCCACCGACTACTCCGACGAGCTGATGGAGGAGATGGGCAAGCTCCAGGAGGATCTCGACCACGCCGACGCCTGGGATCTGGACTCACAGCTGGAACAGGCGATGGACGCGCTGCGCTGCCCGCCGCCGGAGGAGCCGGTCACCAATCTCTCCGGTGGTGAGCGCCGCCGCGTCGCGCTGTGCAAGCTGCTGCTGAGCAAGCCCGACCTGCTGCTGCTCGACGAGCCCACCAACCACCTCGACGCCGAATCCGTGCTGTGGCTGGAACAGTTCCTGGCGCAGTACCCGGGCGCCGTGCTGGCCGTCACCCACGATCGCTACTTCCTCGACAACGTCGCCCAGTGGATCCTCGAACTCGACCGCGGCCGCACCTACCCCTACGAGGGCAACTACTCCACCTACCTGGAGAAGAAGGCCGAGCGCCTGGAAGTGCAGGGCAAGAAGGACCAGAAGCTGCAGAAGCGGCTGAAGGACGAGCTGGCCTGGGTGCGGTCCGGCGCCAAGGCCCGCCAGGCCAAGAACAAGGCCCGCCTCGGTCGTTACGAGGAGATGGCGGCCGAGGCCGAGAAGATGCGCAAGCTGGACTTCGAGGAGATCCAGATCCCGGCCGGTCCGCGCCTGGGCAATGTGGTCGTCGAGGTCGAGCACCTGGACAAGGGCTTCGGCGACCGGCAGCTGATCAAGGATCTGTCGTTCACCTTGCCGCGCAACGGCATCGTGGGCGTCATCGGCCCCAACGGTGTCGGTAAGTCCACGCTGTTCAAGACCATCGTCGGCCTCGAGCAGCCGGACAGCGGCACGGTGAAGGTCGGTGACACGGTCCAGCTGAGCTACGTCGACCAGAACCGCGCCGGTATCGACCCGAACAAGACGGTGTGGCAGGTGGTCTCCGAGGGCCTGGACTTCATCCAGGTCGGCAGCCAGGAGATGCCTTCGCGCGCTTACGTTTCCGCCTTCGGCTTCAAGGGCCCGGACCAGCAGAAGCCGGCCGGTGTGCTCTCCGGTGGTGAGCGCAACCGCCTGAACCTGGCGCTCACCCTGAAGCAGGGCGGCAACCTGATCCTGCTCGACGAGCCCACCAACGACCTCGATGTCGAGACCCTCGGCTCGCTGGAGAACGCCCTCGAGCAGTTCGCCGGTTGCTCCGTGGTCATCTCCCACGATCGCTGGTTCCTCGACCGCACCTGCACGCACATCCTGGCCTGGGAAGGCAACGACGACAACGAAGCCGCCTGGTTCTGGTTCGAGGGCAACTTCGAGGCCTACGAGGCGAACAAGGTGGAGCGGCTCGGACCGGACGCCGCGCGCCCGCATCGAGTCACCCACCGCAAGCTGACCCGCGACTGATTTTCCGTCGTTCCGTACCCGGCAGCGTTCCGGTTACCGAGGGGTTATCCAGAAGCAAACGGTGTGATTCGTCATATTTCAGGCGTGTGCCAAATGACTACCGGCGCAACGCTTGTCGGGCGCTACCTGGAAGTTCGAGAATGCACGGGTGAGGTCGTACCAACCGGAACGTTCGGGCGTGCTGCCGTAGTCGCAGGTTTGGGGACATTCCCCGGCGGCGTCTGCGGCGTCCAGCTACTCTCGACTCCGGCGTCACTTTGTTGCGGAACCCAATCCGAGGGAGTTGGCGAAGAAAATGACGGTCTCGTCCGATATGTCCACCGTGGCGTGGGTCGCGAGTTTGCCGGAGCAGTTGCGCGGCGAGCTGGCGAGCCTCGAGGAGGCGTACTTCCGCCACGTGGACGCCGGCGATGTGGACTGCGCGATCACCGGGGGCTCGAACCTGGTGTTCCGGCGGCACATCGAACTGGGCCTGCTCCGCCCGCCGGGACAGGCGCGGGTGCGGGTGTACCACCCGGACGACGGTTCGGGCCTCGGGGCCGCGGTGCAGATGGTCACCGACGACATGCCGCTGCTGGTGGAGTCGGTCACCTCGTACCTCAGCCGGCAGGCGGTGAGCATCAGCGAGGTGATCCACCCGATCATCGAGGTGGTCCGCGACGCCGAGGGCGCGCTGGAATCCGCTGTGCCGCACGAGGTCGACGGCAACGGGACGACGGGCCGCCGGGAGTCCTGGATGCATGTGCAGTTGCATCCCTCGACCAGCCCGGAACTGCTGGCCGAACTCGAGACCGGCATCGCCGACGTCCTCACCGACGTGCGCCAGGTGATCGGTGACACCGAGACCATGCGCACCGTGCAGGACCGGCTCGCCGACGAACTGGAGGCGGCGGCCGGGCGAGGCACCCCGCCGTTCTCCCCGACCGACCTGATCGACTGCGCCAACCTGCTGCGCTGGCTGGCCGACGGCCATTTCACCGTGCTCGGCTATGCCCGGTACCAGCGCCCGGCCACGGGCGATCCGCAGGCGAAACCCGTTGTCGTGGCGGACAGTTCGCTCGGCGTGCTGCGTCCCGACGTGGGCACCGACTTCCGGGTCCCGGTGGACAGCGGGGAGCGCCCGCTGCTGATGCTTACCCAGGGCCTGGTCCCGGCGACCGTGCACCGGTCGGTGTACCCGTATTTCGTCGGCGTCGCGGAATTCGACTCCACCGGCGTCGTCACCGGCGAGCACCTGTTCATCGGCGTGTTCACCGTGGCCGCGATGCACGAGAACGTGCTCGACATTCCGGTCGTCGAACGCCGGGTGCGGTCGGTGATCGAGCAGAGCGGCTTCGATCTCGACTCCTTCTCCGGGCAGGCGATGCTGGAGGTCATCCAGTCCTTCCCGCGCACCGAGCTGTTCTCCGCGGACGTCGAGACGATGCGGCACACCGCGGGCGCGGTGCTCAATGTCGGTATGCGGCGGCAGGTTCGGTTGTTCCTGCGCTCGGATTCCTACGGTCGATTCGTGGCCTGCATGGTCTACCTGCCGCGCGACCGCTACACCACCCGGGTCCGGCTGGAAATCCAGGACATCCTGGTGCGCGAGCTGGGCGGTGTCTCCATCGACTACTCGGCCAGGGTCTCCGAAAGCGAGCTGGCCAGTGTGTATTTCACCGTGCGGCTGCCGGAACCCGGCACCCCGGTGGATGTCTCCGAGGCCAACCGGCTGCGCATCCAGAGCCTGCTCGCCGAGGCCAGCCGCACCTGGGACGACCACCTGCGCGACGAGGTGGCCGCCTCCACGGTGCTGGACCCGGCCGTGGTGCAGCGCTACACGGCCGCCCTGCCCGACGCCTACAAGGAAGACTTCTCGGCGGGCCGCGCGCTCGCCGACATCGTGCGGCTGGAACGGCTCGGCGCGGGCCGGATCGACCAGCACCTGTACCGCCGCCCCGGCGCCGAGCCGGGTTCGTGGCGCTTCACTCTCTACGTCGGCGGCGGCATCTCGTTGAGCCAGGTCCTGCCGCTGCTGCAGAGCCTCGGTGTCGAGGTGGTCGACGAGCGGCCGTACAAGATCCAGTTCGAGGACGGCCGCGAGACCTGGATCTACGATTTCGGGCTGCAGGCCCGGCCCGACATGTTGCGAATGGCGTTGGACCGCGACATGGATGCCGAGCTGGTCGAGAAGACCGACCGCCTGGAGGCGCTCGGCATGCGGGAGCGTGGTCTGCGCGAGCGGTTCACCCAGGCCTTCGACGCGCTGTGGTACGGGCGCGCCGAGGCCGACGGCCTGAACGAACTCGTGCTGCGCGCGGGCCTGAGCTGGCGCACGGTGTCGATCCTGCGGGCGTATTCGAAGTACCTGCAGCAGGCCGATTTTCCGTACAGCCAGGCCAATATCGCCCGCGTGCTGCTCGCGTCACCGGACGCGGCGCGGCTGTTCGTGGACCTGTTCGCGGCGCTGTTCGACCCCGACTCGGCCGCTCCGGACCGGGCGGCGGAACTGGAAGCGGCGGTCGCCGAACGCATCAACGAGGTGGTGAGCCTCGACGCCGACCGCATTCTGCGGGCCATCCTGAGCCTGGTGCGGGCGACGCTGCGCACGAACTACTACCGCACCGACGAGCAGGGCGCGCCGCGGGAGTACCTGTCGATCAAGGTGGAGCCGGGCGAGATAGCCGAATTGCCCAGGCCCAAGCCGCAATTCGAGATCTTCGTGTATTCACCCCGGGTAGAGGGTGTGCATCTGCGGTTCGGTCCGGTGGCGCGTGGCGGGTTGCGCTGGTCGGACCGGTTGGAGGATTTCCGTACCGAGATTCTGGGTCTGGTGAAGGCCCAG
>NZ_JARWOP010000214.1 GCF_029868745.1 Nocardia wallacei
TCCTGCCCCCCCCCCCGCGGCCGCTGCCGCCTCCCCGGGCGCGGGGGCGGGCGGCGCCCCGCGGCCGCCCCCCCCCCACGGGCCGGTGATGTTCCACCAGTCCGGCGGATGCTGCGACGGCAGTTCGCCGATGTGTTACCCGCGCAACGAGTTCCGGGTCGGCGCCGCGGATGTCCTGCTCGGCAGCCTGCCGGGCGAGACACCGTTCTGGATGAGCGCGGACCAGTTCGAGTACTGGCGGCACACCCATCTCACCGTGGACGTGGTGCCCGGGCGCGGCAGCGGATTCTCGCTCGAGGCGCCGGAAGGGGTGCGCTTCCTGATCCGTTCCCGGCTGCTGTCGGACTCGGAAGTCGAAGCGCTCGAAGCTCATCCGCCGCGCACGGGAGCCGACCTGGAAGCCTGACGGCGCGTGCCACGCCGGGTCAGTGGTCAGGGGCGAGCGCCCCGGCGTGGTATCTGCTCGCGGCATTCCACAGCAGGAAGCTGTCGACGCCGTCGGCGGCCGCCGCATCGATCTGGGCGCGCACCTCGCCGTCCCCGTAGTTCACGCCGAGACTGAAATCCTGCAGCCACGGGATCACCTTCGCGCCGGTGCCCGCGGTCTGTGTCCGGAAGTCCTGGAGTGAGCGGGCGATGATGTCGTAGGGCTGGGCGTTGGGATCGGCCACGCCGTACTCCCCGGCGCCCCAGTGCGACGGATACAGCATCGGCGCTACGTAATCCACGTTCGCCGCCATCATCGGAATGTCCTGCGCGATCTGGCCGGGCCGGGTGGCGGCGATGCCGAATACCGCCGCGCTCAGGGCGGCGCCGCCGTCGCGCACGGGATCGCGGCTGTCCCTGAGGAAGTGCGCGATCGAGTCGGTCGGCGGCTCGGCCAGTCCGGCGAACCGCATGCCGTCCAGTGGGCCGTCCGGGCGGCGCACGTAGTCGTACATGACTCCGTCGAAGCCGAGCCGAGCCGCCTCGGCCGCGAGATCGATGTTGTACCTTCGGATTTCGGGATGGGCGAAGTTGGTGAAGGCGATGGCGCCGTATCCGCTGGAATAGGGCAGGCCCGCCGGGTCCTGCACCACCCAGTCCGGATGGCCGCTGCGCCACGCCCAGCCCGCCAGCGTCGGGTCCCGGAAGGCCACGATGCGGCCTTCGACTCGGATCCCCATGTCGTGCAACGTCTTCAGGGCCGCTCGGGCATCGTAGATCCGCGTCGACGCCCCGGATTCCCGGGCGAGCGGCACATCCGAGGCGTAGCCGATCATTCCGTCCTCGTCCTTGATGTCGAGTTCGACGGTGTTGATGCGTCCCTCGCGCGCCATGGCCAGCACGCCGGATCGCAGCCCCTCGTCGGCCCAGCCGTAGGCGGTGACGTGGACCGCCTTCATGCGCGGCAGCGCGACCGCCGCGGACAGCGGCCGGGTCGTCGTATTGCCCGCCGCGTCGACCGCGGTGACGGCAGCGCCCACCGGGGCACGTGGCAGGGTGATCTCGAAATCTCCCGACGAGTCCGGAGTCGCGGCTCCGGCGCCGACCGTGACGCGATCGGCACCAATCGCCTTGCCGCGCACGGTGACCGGCTGACGGTACGACGACACCGGCGGCAGCGCCGCGACCTCGAGATCCGGGGCCGTGGTGTCGACGGTGAACGTCCGCGAGATGCCGGGGCCGGTGCGCATCCAGCCGAACAGGCCGCCCGGGCGGATCTCGGCGGTGACGGTGTGGTCGCCTTCGGACAGCCCGGCGGGGCGGTACCGCACCGTGGTCCCGGAGATCTCGCCGGACACCTCCCGCCCGTCGACAGTGAGCCGCAACGCCCGGCGATCGTGATCGCCGATGTCCACCGACAGTTCCAGCGAACCCAGCGCAGCCGCGCCCACCGGACCGGCCGGGAGACCGTTCATGATCAGGCCCGTCGGCTCGGCCCGGACCGCGCCGAGGGCCGAACCCGCCACCAGCAGCACCGCGACCACCAGCACCGAGACGATCGCCAGCCGCCGGCGATCCTGTGTCGGGACACGTTTCAGCAACGTACACACCAGCTTTCGGTCGACGTCTCCCTAATATCCATGCCGGTAACGCGATTCGTCGCGACTTTCCGAGCGCATCACGAAAATCGTTGGCGGTACGTAATATCGACGTGATGGTGAGGATGTGCCGCATCGTCCTGTCCGCCCTGATCCTGCTGGCGGCGGCCGCGTGCGGCGCGCCCCGGCCGGTCACGCCCGCCGCCGCTCCCCCGCCGCAACCACCGGCGCCCGCGCCCGACCCGGCGGCCGTCGCGGCCGACGAACTGGGCCTGGTGCCGATCTTGATGTACCACCAGCTGAGCCCCGCCCCGGCAGGCGAGTACGACCAGACGCCCGCGGAGTTCCGCGCCGAGCTGGAGCGGCTGTACCGCGAGGGCTACCGTCCGGTCACCGCCGCGAAATACGCTGCGGGCGAGATGGATATCCCCGCCGGAACCCATCCCGTGGTGCTGACCTTCGACGACTCCACGGTCAGTCAGGTGGCCTTCGCCCCGGACGGAAATCCCGTGCCCGACAGCGCGGTCGGCATCCTCGCCGATTTCGCGGCCCACCACCCGGACTTCCCGGCCGTCGCGACCTTCTACGTCACCGACGACCTGTTCGGCGACGATCCCCGCGCGCTGCCGTGGCTCGCCGCACACGGATACGACCTCGGCGCACACACCGCCACCCACGCCAACCTGGACAACCTAGACGCCGCCGGGGTACAGCGCGAACTCGCACTCAACGTGCGCACGATCCAGCAGGCAGCCCCGGGCGCGCCCGTACGCACGATGGCGCTACCCCTGGGCGTCGCTCCCGACGACCCCGCATCCGCCCGCGCGGGCAGCTGGGACGGCACGCCCTACATGTTCGACGCGGTCATGCTGGTCGGCTCGGAACCCGCGGCCTCCCCCTACGGCTCGATCGACCCCGCCGCCGTACCCCGCATCCGGTCGGGCCGAGGCGAGGTCCCCTTCGACTCGGCCTACTGGCTGGACCGCCTCGCCGAACACCCCGAACGCCGCTACACCTCCGACGGCGACCCGCAGCGAATCGCGTTCCCCGCCACCAGGTCCGAGGCCCTCGCACCCCGATGGTCCGCCCGCGCACACCCCTACTGAGCGCGGCCGCCCTCCTCAGCGTCCCGGCAGGAACCTGATCGCCCGCGCCACACCCATCAGGAACGGCTGCCACTTGCTCTGTGGAACGCCCCAGGGCGCATCGAGATTCAGGAAGCGCGTCACCACCACCGTCTGCGGCTCGGTGAACTTCAGCAGCCCGTCGGGACCGTGGCGGCGGCCGACACCGGAGATACCCATGCCGCCCATCGGCGCGCCGGTGCTGCCCCAGGCCGGGGCGTAACCCTCGTCCACGCATACCGTTCCGGCGTGCAGGCGGGCGGCGATGCGCTCGCCCTCGGTCTTGCTCGCCGCCCACACGCTCGCGTTCAGGCCGTACTCGGTGTCGTTGGCGAGCGTGATCGCCTCCTCCACGTCGGCGACCGGATAGATCGACACCAGCGGGCCGAACGTCTCGTTGCGGCCGCATTCCATCGCGTCGGTGACCTCGGCCAGCACCGTGGGCTCGAAGAACAGCGGGCCGATATCGGGCCGGGCATTCCCGCCCGCGAGCACCGCGGCGCCCTTCGAGGTGGCGTCGGCGACATGCTTGGTGACCGTTTCCAGCTGCGCCTCGGAGATCAGCGAGCCGATATCGGCCGAGTAGTCGTAGGCCGCGCCCAGCTTCGCCGCCTCCACCGCGGCCACGAACTTCCGGGTGAACGGCTCGGCCACGGCTTTCTCCACATACAGCCGCTCGATCGAGATGCAGAGCTGGCCCGCGTTCGAGAAGCAGGCCCGCACAGCGGCTTTCGCCGCCTTGTCCAGATCGGCCCCGCGCGTGACGATCATCGGGTTCTTGCCGCCGAGTTCGGCGGAGAAGCCGATCAGCCGCTTGCCGCACTGCTGCGCCAGCGTGCTGCCGGTGGACGAGGAACCGGTGAACATCAGATAGTCGCAGGAATCCACGATGGCCGTGCCGACGACCGTGCCGGGTCCGGGCACCACCTGCAGCAGATCCCGCGGCAGCCCGGCACGCCACAGCAGTTCCACGTTCGCCAGCGAGGAGTACGGCGTCTGGCTGTCCGGCTTCACGATCACCGCGTTGCCGGCCAGCAGCGCCGGGATCGAATCGCCGATCGACAGCAGCATCGGGTAGTTCCACGGCGCGATCACGCCGACCACGCCCTTGGCCTGGGTGCGCACGGAGGCGCGGTTCAGCACCGGGAACGCGCCCGGCGCCTGGTGCGGCGCGAGCAGCCGCGGCGCCATGCGGGCGAAGTACCGGGCCGCGAACATCAGGCCCATGATCTCTTCCTGGGCCGCCCAGCGGGCCTTGCCGGTCTCGGCCTGGATGACATCCATCAGGTACTCGCGGTTCTGTACCACGAGCTCGCGGTAGCGCTCGAGCACGGCCGCGCGCTCCTTGGGCGGCCGCGCGGCCCAGCGCTGCTGTACGGCACGGGCCTTCTCGAACGCCGCGGCGACATCCTCGGCCGTCCCGACCGGCACCTCGCCCAAAGCGCGACCGGTGAACACCTCCGTAATGGTGCGCGTCGTGTGTTCGGCGGCGGCGTCGACGGCCGCGAACTCCCGCAGACGCTCGAATACGGCGGCTTCCGGCACGGGCATCATCGTCTCCTACTTGTCAGTAACCACGCGATACACACAATCTACCGCGCGGGCCGGATCGCGCCTACCACCTCGGGTAGGACCGTCGATATTCACAAGCGGCAGCCCCGAAATACTCCGCGATTCCAGTGGTCGCCGCGACGCGCGGGAGGAAAGTGGCACGCCGAAATCGGGAGGGTAGACACGGACGTTATCGGGTATTCCGACGAGAACCCGAGACTCCCCGAGCACGCTCCCGAACCCACAGTGGCACAAGCACACTCGATGCCGCTGTGTCAAAACATGTCTCGTTCAACGGGAATGCGCCGCCGCCGACCCCTACCGCCGGTTACGTTGTGGCGATGTTGAGAGCGAGGCTCGGTGTCCGGACCCGCATTCTCGCGATCGCACTGGTGCCGAGCTTGGCCCTGCTCGTGATCGGTGTGGGCGCGGCGGGCTACCTGGTACGGGATGCGCAGCGCGCCGAGGACTGGGCGAGCGCGATGGAGAGCAGCAACGGCCCGGTGCGCGAGATGATCGCGGCGGTGGAACAGGAGCGGCTGCTGTCGCTGTGGCAGCTCGCCGGCGAACAGCCCGATCCGGTGGCCCTCGGGTCGGCGCGGCAGAATCTCGATCACGCCATCAACGGCCTGATCCCGGTCCGTGACGCCGTCGTCAGCAAGTCCGACGAGATGGAGAACGTCGGCGGGTTCGACACATTGCAGAAGCAGCTGCCGGTCATTCGTGGCGCCATCGACTCCGGCGCGATGCCGGTGCCGGATGCGTACGGCATCTACACCCAGCTGCTGCACGCGGTCGCCGTGGGCACCCAGATGATCATCGATACCGCGCCCAACGCCACGGTGGCCACGGAATTCGCCGACGCGCTGCGGGTCGTGCGGGTGATGGAGGCGATCTCGCGCACCACCGCGCTCACCGCTCCGGCACTCGGCGGCCAAGGCCTCGCGCCCCAGCTCGCCACCGAGTACCGCAACCTGGTGGGCTACTACCACACCGAAATGCAGCAACTCCTCGACGATCTCAGCACCGAGCAGCAGACCCGCGCGCGGACCATCGTCGAGTCGGCCAGCTGGCAACAGCTGGCGGCGATGGAGGAATTCGTCCTCCGCCCGCAGCCGACGAGCCGATCGGGCAGCGCCCCCGCACCCCCGATGCCGCTGCCGGCCTGGCGGACGGCCGCCGAGCAGACCAACCACCAGATGCTCGAGCTGTGGAAGGTCCAGAACGACCACGGCAATCGGCTCGCGGTCCAGGACGCCACCGACACCAGCCGCAACTCGTTGCTCGCCGGCGCGGCGGTACTGGCGATCGCGGTGCTGGCCTTCCTCGGATCGCTGTGGCTGGCCAACCGGCTCATCGGACGGCTCAAGCGGCTGCGGACCGAAACGCTCACCCTCGCCGAGAAGAGCCTGCCGGAGACCATGCGCAAGCTCTCCGAAGGCGAGCAGGTCGATCCCGAGACCGAGGCCGCGCGTTTGGATTTCGGCCACGACGAGATCGGCTCGGTCGCACAGGCGTTCAACCGCGCCCACACCGCGGCGGTCGCGGCCGCGGTCACCGAGGCCCGCACCCGCGAAGGCGTGCGCGCGGTGTTCCTCAACATCGCCCACCGCAGCCAGATCGTGGTGCACCGGCAGCTGGAGATCCTCGACGAGGCCGAGCAGCGGCAGGAGGATCCGGCACTGCTGGACACCCTGTTCCGCCTGGACCACCTGGCCACCCGGGAACGCCGCAATGCCGAGAACCTCGTCATCCTCGGCGGCGGGGAGCCGGGGCGGCAGTGGCGACGGCCGGTGCCGCTGGTGGAACTGGTGCGCAGCGCGGTCGGCGAGACCCTCGACTACACCCGGGTGCGCATTCAGCGGCTGCCGCAGGTGTTCGTCATCGGCGGCGTGGTCGCCGACCTCATCCACCTCACGGCCGAACTGGTCGACAACGCCACCTCCTTCTCGCCGCCGCAGTCGCGCGTCGATATCACCGGGAACCTGGTCGGCAAGGGCGTCATCGTGGAGATCAGCGACCAGGGCGTGGGCATGTCGGCCGAGGACCTGGAGCGCACCAACGAGATGCTGCGCCACCCACCGGATTTCGGTGTGGCGACACTGTCGGCGGACTCCCGACTCGGGCTGTTCGTGGTCGCCCAGCTGGGCCTGCGGCACGGCGTCTCGGTGCGGCTGGCGGAATCCGACTACGGCGGCACCCGGGCCATCGTGCTCATCCCGACCGCGATCATCACCCCCGACGCCCCGCTGGCCGACCATCTGCCCGAACGCGCGGCCGTGCGGCGGCCCGAACGCACCGAAACGGGCGAACTACCCGTCGCCTCGCCCGAGCCCGTCCCCACCGCCGTCGCCACCCTGCCGCCCCCGCGTCCCCGCACCGAGGAGGCCCGCCCCGCGCCCTCGCGCTACACCGGCAGCGACGCGCGGCCGCCGCTCCCCCGTCGGCGCCGCCAGGCCAGCCTGGCGCCCGAACTGGCGGAGCAGTCGGGCGCCGAAAGCGGCCCGCAGCGCGCCCGTTCGGCGGAGCAGGCCCGAGATGTCATGTCTGCCATAGAGAATGGCACCAGACAAGGGCGGCAGGCCTCACCGCCCGCCGCCCCGGAGGAACAGGAAGGCGAAGGTGACCTCTTCCAACACAGGTGATCTGAACTGGTTGCTCGACGATCTCGTCGAGCGCCTCGCCGGCGTGCGTTACGCGGTGGTGCATTCCACCGATGGGCTGCTGCTCGGCCGATCCAACACCATGAACCGCGAGGACGCCGAGCACTTCGGCGCCATGTCGGCGACCTTGTACGGGCTGGCCCGTAGCGCCGGCAGCCGCTTCGACGGCGGCGGCGTCCGGCAGGCCGTCATCGAACTCGACCGCGCGGTGCTGTTCGTCACCGCCGCCGGCGACAACGCGTGTCTCGCATTGCAGGCCAGCGAGAGCGCGAATCTGGGTATGGTCGCCTACGAGATGAACCTGACCGTGCAACGGGTCGGCAGCTACCTGTCCACCCATCCTCGCAACGGCCTGGAACAGGTGGAGCATAGATAGTCATGACGCGCTTCGGGCAACCGTGGTTCGACGACGAGGCGGGCCCGCTGGTCCGCCCGTACGCCGTGACGCGGGGCCGCACCATGGGAGCCGGACACGATCTGGATATGCTCACCCTGGTGGTCACGGTCGACACGGCCCCGCCGCTGCGGCGGCCGGAGCCGGAATATGCGGAAATCGTTCGGCGCTGCCGGATTCCGCAGTCGGTCGCCGAGGTATCGGCAACCCTGAGACTGCCCCTGGCTGTCACCAAGATCTTGGTTGGTGATTTGATCAGCGAGGGGCATCTGAACTTCCGGGTGCCCGCCCGCACCGACGCGGGCCCCGGCGACCTCAATGTCTTGCGAGCAGTACTCGACGGAATCCGAAAGCTGTAGAAACACACCGTGCCTGAAACGATGTCCGCGGCGCCGCTCGCCGCATCGGTCAAAATCCTCGTCGCCGGCGGCTTCGGCGTCGGCAAGACCACGATGGTGTCCTCGATCAGCGAGATCCCCCCGCTACGCACCGAGGAACTCATCACCGAACTCTCCTCCGGCATCGACGACATGTCGGGCGTGGAGAGCAAGAAAACCACCACGGTGGCACTGGACTTCGGCCGCATCACCATCGACCAGAACCTGGTGCTGTACCTGTTCGGCACGCCCGGCCAGGACCGGTTCTGGTTCCTGTGGGACGAACTCGCCCGCGGCGCCCTCGGCGCGATCGTCATCGCCGATACCCGGCGTCTGGAAAGCTCTTTCGCCGGTATCGATTACTTCGAGCGTCGTGGACTGCTGTTCACGGTGGCGGTGAACTGCTTCGAGGACGCGCCGGTCTACACGACGGACGAGGTGCGTGATGCCCTGGATCTCGACCCGACCGTGCCGGTGGTGCTGTGCGATGCCCGCGACCGGGCCTCCTGCCGCACCGTGCTGATGACCTTGGTGGAGCACCTGATCACCCGCGCGACCGCCTCGGCCGTGTGAAACGGAATGGCACACGGTGCAATTCGGCATCGCGTGCCGTTCCGGGTCAGTCCGGCTCGATCTCCGCGAACGATCCGACCCAACGGTGCGGGGGCCGTGGGGCGTTCGGTTCGCCGGGACGGCTGACGCCGAGCGCCCGCCAGCCCGCGGTGACGGCGGCATCGAGTTCGTCCGGGTGATCGGACAGGAACAGAATGCGTTCCGCCGGTACGCCGATCGCGCCGGCGATCTTCTCGTAGGAGCCCGCCTCCCGCTTGTTTCCGGCATTGGCCAGATCGAACCAACCGCTGATCAGCGTCGCCAGCTCGCCGTCGCGAGCGAACGCGAACCAATCCCGTTGATTGCGCACCGAACCCGACGAGTACACGTACAGCGTGATTCCGGCGGCGTGCCAGGCCCGCAGCGCCGGTGGCGCGTCCGGGAAGAATTCGCCGTGCAGAGCGCCGTCGCGGAAGCCCTCCGCGCAGATCAACCCCTGTGCGGCCTTGAGCGGTTCGGCCTTCACATCCGAATCCAGCCAGCCGCGTAGGATCTCGGCCGCCTCGGCCGGGCCCGCGTCGGGCCGCCCGGCCAGCGCCCGGGTCGCCGTCAGTACCGCGTCCGCGGCGCCGCCGCTGTTGTCGGTCAGCCACCGCGGAAGTCGTTGCCGGGTATAGCCGTACAGGTCCTCGCGCACCGCGGACGTCGGGCTGGTGGTGCCCTCGATGTCGACGACGATCGCCGTGATCATGTGCTCTCTTCCGCCGGATGCGTTCAGGCCGTGACGAGTTCGTCGAGAGTAGGGAACCGCGCGCCGATCTCGTCGCCGGTGAAGTCGCCGACCCAGCCGTCCTCCTCCTCGAAGAACCGGACGGCCACGAAATCGGGGCGAGTGCCCATGTCGAACCAGTGCCGGGTACCGGCGGGGACCGACACCAGGTCGCCGCCCTCGCACACCACCGCCACCACTTCGGGCTCCAGGTGCAGGTAGAAGCAGCCGCGCCCGGCGGCGAAGAAGCGGACCTCGTCCTCGGCGTGGCGGTGCTCGGACAGGAACTTCCCGCGCGCCGCGGCGGCCTTGGCGGGCCACTGCGGGTCGCTGTCGTCGGGTTGCAGGCGGGCCAGGTCGATGTGCCGGTAACGGCCGTCGGCGTTGAGTTCGCCGATGCGGTCGTCGTAGTGGGCGAGAATTCGCTCGCCGGTCGTCGTGGCGTCCAGTCCGGGCAGGGTGGGCCAGCGGTCGAAAACGATACCGCGCTTTGCCAATTCGGCACCGATGACCTCGGGATCGCCGGTCCGCAGCCGCACCTGCGCGGCATCGCCGTCGGCCATGATCTGCAGGATGGTCATTGCGGTTTCTCCTCGGAACTCGGTGTGGGTGATCAGATCTCGCGGCGGCCGGTCAGCGCCGCCAGCTCGCACATCGCCTCCAGGCATTCCGCGCGGTCGCGGGCCTGCGCCAGGGTCTCGCCCCAGGCGGTGATGCCGTGGCCGGCGATGACCAGCACCGGCGGCGCGTCCGGGCGCTCGGCGAGATGGCGCTCGATGTCCGCGCCGATGCGCGGGACGTCGGCATGATTCGCGAACACCGGGATATCGATCGTATCCGCCCGGCCCAGTCCCTTGAGGAGTTCGTACCCGGTGAACCGCAGCGACTCCGGCGCGCCGACCGATTGTGCGGTGGCATGCGGCGGGTGGACGTGCACGACGGCTCGGGCATCGGTCGCGCGATAGACGGCGATGTGGATGGCGGTCTCCGCGGAAGGTCGCCGCGTGCCCGAAACCGGTTGGGAGTCGGCGATATTCACCGTCACCATGTCCGCTGTCGTCAGGTCGCCCTTGGACAGACCGCTTCCCGTGATCAGCGCCGAATCCCCCACTCTCGCGGAGATGTTGCCCGCCGTGCCCGGCATCCAGCCGCGTGCGTACAAGGAGTGCGCGAGGGCGGCGATGCTGTCGGCGGCCGCGGACGCGTCGTCGCCCGCCACGATCCCGTTCTCGGTCACCACCGCGGTGACCAGGTCGGGCGGCGTCACGTCGAACGCCGGATTGAACACCGCGGTGCCTTCGGGCGCGGTGGCGACCCCACCGACGTGGGTGATCTCCGCCGCGGCGCGCTCCTCCACGACGATCCCGCCTCCGGTGGCGGTCCGGAGATCGCGGGTGGATTCGGGTGCGACCACGATGAACGGGATCCCGTGGCGGTGTGCGGCGAGGGCCAGGCCGTAGGTGCCGATCTTGTTGGCCACCGAGCCGTCCGCGGTGACCCGATCCGCCCCGACCAGCACGCAGTCCACCTGCCCGGTCGCCATCGCCCACGCCGCGGCCGCATCGATGGTCAGCCGATGCGGGATCCCGGCCTCGGCCAGTTCCCACGCGGTGAGGCGCGCGCCTTGCAGCAGCGGCCGGGTCTCGTCGACGAGCACGTTCTCCACCGCGCCGCGCTCCGACAGCACCCGGATCGCGCCCAATGCCGTGCCGAAGGCGGTGGTGGCGAGGCGGCCCGTGTTGCAGTGGGTGAGCAGCCGCAGCGGCCGGTCCGGGCAGAGCCGCTGCACCAGATCCGCGGCGTGGGTCGCGGCGGCACGATTGACGCGACCGTCCTCCGCGAGCATCGCCGTAGCCTCGTCGAGGACGGCCTGCGGCCCGAGGGGCAGCTTCGCCAGCACCCGCCGCACACCCCAGGCCAGATTCACCGCCGTGGGACGCGCCGCGGCGATGCGCGCGGCTTCGGACTCCACCTTCGCGGTGTCACCGGGATGCGCCAGCGCGGCCAGCGCCACCCCGAACGCGCCCGTCACGCCGATCGCCGGCGCCCCGCGCACGGCCAGCGTCGCGATCGCGTCGATGACCTGGTCGACCGTCGTGAGCCGCAGCTCCCGCACCGCGTGCGGCAGAGCCCGCTGGTCGAGGGTCACCACCGCACCGTCGACCCACGCGATCGAACTGTCATCCATCCGCGCAACCCTCACATCTCACCCCGGCAACCCGCCGCCGGGCGGACCGACAGACCCCTGGAAACCGTATCGAACCAGCGTCCCACCGCCCGCACCAGGTTTCCGCTCGCGGTGATCGGCGACGGGTGGCAGCGCGATCCGAGCAGCACCGGGAGCCGGACTCCGAAGTGCTCGATGTTCGTGAGGTCAATACTGCGGAGGTCTCGTCCCCGTGCTGTCCGGGTCCGTCCGCCGGAGTACCTGTCGGGCGGGGTAATCGCCGCGGTGGGCGACGCGCAGCGGTCGTCGCACGGCATAGCGTGAGCGCATGTCCGGTCCGATCGAGTCGACGCGCACCGCGGGGGTTCGGCGGATCGCCGAGGTCGACATGCTGCGCGGGTTCGCCTTGTTCGGCATCCTCGTCACCAATGTCGTGGTGGTGACGTCGCTGCTGAATCTCGTTGGGCCGCCCGATGATCCGAGCCCCCGCTTCGACGGGCGTCTGGACACCTTCGCCACGGGGATGGTGGACGGGCTGTTCCTCGGGCGGTTCTACCTGCTGTTCGCGTTCCTGTTCGGTTACTCGTTCACGCTGCAGATCGCGGCCGCCGAGCGGGTAGGGGCGTCGCCGCGCGGTCGGCTGCTCCGGCGTTGCGCCGCGCTGTTCGCGATCGGACTCGCGCATGTGCTGCTGCTGTGGATCGGCGACATCCTCACGCTGTACGCGGTCCTGTGCCTGATCCTCATCCTGCTGCGCAACCTCCGCCCGCGCACCGCCGTCATCACCGGCGTGGTTCTCTACGGGTTGTTCACACTTCCGGCGCTGCTGCTCCCGGGATCCGACACCGGCGGCGGCCAGGTCGCCGATCTGGCCCAGGTCTTCGACTTGCAGCGCCTCTCAGACGGATTCACCGGAGGCTTCACCGAAACGCTGCGGACACAGCTGTTCTTCGGACCGCTGTTCCTGCTGTTCACCTGGATCGGCCAGGGCATACCGAGCCTGGCGATGTTTCTGTTCGGCATGGCGGCGGGCAAGCGCCGGATCTTCGAGGACGGCGAGCTGATCCGCCGCTGGACCCCGCGCATGCTGTGGGCGGGATTGGGTGCGGGACTGCCTATTTCGGCCGTCACCTGGGCCGACGGCGCCGGGCTGCTGCATGCGCCCGCCTGCTGGTTCGGCGTGCAGGAACTGGTGAATCCGCTGATGACCTTCGCCTACATGGCGCTGGCGCTGCGGCTCGCCCGCTCGCGGTGGGCCCCCGCGGTCGCCGGGCTGGCGCCGGCCGGGCGGATGGCCGCGACCAACTACATCGGCCAGTCGGTCGTGTTCATGCTCCTCTACACCGGCTACGGGGCAGCGCTCGCCGACGACGTGCCGCCGCCCGTGGTGATCGGCATCGCCGTGGTCACCTTCGCGGCCCAATTGTGGTTCAGCGCATGGTGGTTGCGCGGGCACGCCTACGGTCCGGTGGAATGGGTGCTGCGCGCGGCCACCTATCGCGCCCGGCCGCGGTGGCGCGTGACGGCTCCTCCTCGCAAGGTCTTGTCCACGGGCGAAGGCACTTGACCTGGAGTGTGCTCCAACTCCTAGCCTGTGACTATGCGATTCGCGTTCAAGACCTCGCCGCAGGACACCAGCTGGGCCGACATGCTGGCGGTCTGGCGGGCCGCCGACGACATCGATGTCTACGAGTCGGGGTGGACCTTCGATCACTTCTACCCGATCTTCTCCGATTCCACCGGCCCGTGCATGGAGGGCTGGACCACCCTCACCGCGCTGGCGCAGGCTACCCAGCGCTTGCGGCTCGGCACGATGGTGACCGGTGTGCACTACCGGCATCCCGCGGTGCTCGCCAATATGGCCGCCACCCTCGACATCATCTCCGGTGGCCGCCTCGAACTCGGCATCGGCGCCGGGTGGAACGAAGAGGAGTCCGGCGCCTACGGCATTCCGCTGGGCACCATCACCGAACGCCTCGACCGGTTCGAAGAGGCCTGCCAGGTGCTCATCGGCCTATTGAGCCAGGAGACAACGGATTTCGACGGCAAGTTCTATCAACTGAGCGCCGCCCGCAACGAGCCCAAGGGCCCGCAGCGTCCCCATCCCCCGATCTGCATCGGCGGCAACGGCGAGAAGCGCACTCTCCGCATCACCGCCCGCTACGCCCAGCACTGGAACTTCGTCACCGGGACCGTCGAGGAATTCGCCCGCAAGCGCGACGTTCTCGCCGCCCACTGCGCCGACATCGGCCGCGACCCGAAGGAAATCCTGCTCTCGGCCCAGAAGCGCCTCGACCCCGGACTCGGCTACGCCGAGATCGTCGATTGGGCGGCGGCCTTGGATGCCGAGGGCCTCGATCTCGCCATCATCTACCTTCCCCCGCCGCACACCCCGGCCGTCCTCGAGCCTCTCGCCGAGGCCCTCCGCGACTCCGGCCTCGCCACCTGACGGGCGCTATCCGTCCGTCGTCCGGGGCGCCTCCAGCGTCCGCGTGATGAGCAACCGCGCCGCCTTCGACACCCGAGTGTTGTCACCGGTGACGAGCCGGTCCTGGAGCAGACCGCGGATGCCGGAAACCAGCACGGTGGCAGTCGATTCCGGGTCGGAGAGCTCCGGCGCGGTGCGGCGCAGGACCTCGGTCAGGGCGTCGACCAGTACGTGCACGGTGTCCTCGGCGTAGGCGCGGAACGGGCTGCCCGGCACCGCCGCCACGCCGAGGACCTGTAGCAGCACCCGGGTGCTGTGCAGCCAGTCGCCGGTGGTGTTCACGCGGAACGACTCGATGAGCCGCCGTCGCAGGGCCGCGAGATCGGGGACGTCGGCGAACATCGCCGGGATGTCGGGGCGCTGGGTTTCCAAGGCCGCCACCAGCATCTGCTCCTTGGTGCCGAAATAGTGGATCAGCATGCGCGAACTGGTGCCGAGGTAGTCGGCGAGCGGGCGTAGCGACAGTTCGGTCAGGCCGTGATCGCCGATATAGGCGATCACGCCGGACAGCAGTTCGGCGCGGCGCGCCTGGTCGAGAGGTCTGGGCACGAGTTGACTGTAGCGGTCGCTACAGGTATCCATGACACCCATGGGTGTACCGATTGCTACACAAACGACCCGGAACGTGGTCGTCACCGGCATGGCCGCCACCACGTGCCTGGCCCCCGACCTGGAGACGACGTGGACGGAGCTGCTCGCCGGCGCCAGTGGCATCGGCCCGCTCGACGACGACTTCGTCACCGAGTACGACCTGCCGGTCCGCATCGGCGGCAAGCTCAAACAGCGGCCGCAGGAGCACCTGAGCCGCCTCGAACAGCGCCGCCACTCCTACGTGCAGCAACTGGCGCTGGTACTCGCCCGCCAGGTCTGGGAGGACGCGGGCAAGCCCGACGTCGACGGTGAGCGGCTCGGCGTGGCCGTGGGCACCGGGCTCGGCGGCGGCGACGCCTTCATCACCGCGGTCGACGCCATGCGCGCCGGCGGCTACCGCAAGGTGCCGCCGCTGACGGTGCCGATGGTGATGCCCAACGGCGCCGCGGCCCGGGTCGGACTCGAATTCGGCGCCAAGGCGGGCGTATACGCCCCGACCTCGGCGTGTTCGTCGGGCGCGGAGGCGATCGCACATGCCTGGCGACTGATCGCGACCGGCGAGGCGGACGTCGTGATCGCGGGTGGCGTCGAGGGCTACATCGAGGCGGTGCCCATCGCCAGTTTCGCCATGATGCGCGCCATGAGCACCCGCAACGACGAACCCGCCCGCGCCTCACGGCCTTTCGATCGCGACCGGGACGGCTTCGTCTTCGGCGAGGCCGGGGCGCTGCTGGTACTCGAATCCGAGGAGTTCGCTCGCGCCCGCCGCGCCCGGATCGAGGGCCGGGTGCTGGGGGCCGGAATCAGTTCCGACGGATACCACATCACCGGCACCGAGCCCGATGGCGCGGGCGCGGCGCGGGCCATGCGCAAGGCCATCGCCGCCGCGGGCCTCACCGCCGCCGACATAGACCACGTGAACGCCCACGCCACCGCGACACCGGTCGGCGACGCGTCGGAGGCCAATGCCATTGCCGCCGTTGCCCGGCAGGCCTCGGTGTACGCGCCGAAGTCCGCGCTGGGGCATTCCATCGGTGCGGTGGGTGCGCTGGAGGCGCTGCTCACCGTGTGCACGCTGCGCGACCGGATCGTGCCGCCCACACTCAATTTCGAGACCGCCGACGAGGGCGTGGAACTGGACATCGTGCACGGGCGGGCGCGTCGCCAGCGAATCTCGCACGCGCTCAGCAACTCCTTCGGCTTCGGCGGGCACAACGTCACGCTCGCGTTCGGACCCGCCTGAAACCGTTTGTCCCCAGGTCTGTCCCGAGTATGTGGATCGAGCGTTGTTCACCTCATCCGGTGCGCCGAAGGTCCACCAGACGACCCGTGACGCCGTCCACGCCGAGATCGCGCAGGCAGCCGACGAATCGGCGCTCGGTATGCGTGCCGAGCGCCGGTTCCAGCGTGACGGTCCAGCTGCCCTCGTGTTCGACCGGGCCGTCCACCACCCGCACGTGACTCACGATGCTGCGGCACTGTTTCCACACCGCCACGGCCGGATCCTCCGCCGGTGCGCGGAATCTCGCGCGCGCGTCGAACGTGATCACCGAACGGCTGCCGTCGCCGCCGCTGTCGGTGTGAAATTGCATCTGCTGCGCCAACGCGGTCACTGCCATAACGCCCGCCGCCGCGAGGACGGCCACCAGCAGCACAGTCCGGATCCGCACGGCTACCTCACCAGTGGCCCGCGCAGCAGCCGCGTGCTGTCCTCGACGGGAGCGAGAAATCCGTCCGGGGGCAATGCCAGCCGATCCAGCCGGGCGACGATCCGCTGGGTGGCAACCGGTCTCGCGGTCATCCGCGCGACCCGCTCGACCACCCAGGCGATCCCGGTGAGCAGTACGCCACCGGCGAGCAGCACCGGCACGAAGACGTTCAGCCGGTCCGGCCGCGCCAGCCAGGCGAAGCTCACCCGCGACGGCGGCGTCGCCTCGCGCACGATGCGCGCAGTCTGCCGGTCCGGTGCCGCGACGCGCACGGGGCGCGATTGCAGTGCGCGCAGCCGATTGGTGAGCAGCATGGCCACCAGCGCGATCTCGGCGGCGAGGAACAGCGTCGCCGACATGATGGCCCGATTCCATTCCCACCGATACAGATAGACGAATACGTAAGCGCCCGTGGCCAGCACAGTTCCCACCGCGAGCAGCACGCCCAGCTTGCGCACCATCACCGCACCTCCATCGATTCGGGCACGATCCGCACCGCGCCGGTGCGGCCGTCGAGTTCGACCTCGGCTCCGTCGGGCAGCCGCCGGGTGGCGTCGGGATAGCCGACCACCACGGGTACGCCGTGCTCGCGGGCGAGGATCGCCAGATGGCTGAGCGGGCTGCCGGTTTCGGCGATCAGCCCGGCCAGCCGCGGCACCTCGGCCGCCAGTCGGGGGTCGAGATGCCGGACGACGAGCACCGATCCGGGCGGCGGCCGGTGCCCGATGTGCACTACGCCGCGCCCGCTGCCGCCGCCTGCTCCGACACCGTGGTCGGCGGACCGCGCGGCGCGGGCCACCGCCACCGGAACACCGTCGGCGAAACGGAATTCGGTCGGCACGGCGAGGGGTTCGGGCGCTGTGCGGTCGGCGAAGTCGGCGGGCAGGGCGCGGTGGGTGGCGGCCCGGCGGAGTTCGGCGAGGCGCAGCAGCGCGACCGCCTCCGGCTCGGGCAGCAGACCCGCGGACGTCAGCCGTTCGCCGATTTCGAGGGCGGCGCGGGCGGCGAGTTCCTGAATCCAGCGCGCCCGCAACCGCAGTGCCTCGCGCGCGACGGCCAGTTCGGCGAATTCGCCCTCCGGAGCGGTTGATTCGAGCACGGCCCCGGGCAGCGCCGTGGGTGGACCGATGCGCGGCGGGGTCAGGGCCAGCACCACCGGATACTCCTCCGCGATCCGGTCGTCGGCGAGTCCGGCGGCGCGGGCCTCGGCCAGCGCGGCCAGCGCCATGGCCGCCGCGGTGGGGGCGGGACGGTCGTCGCGCAGGAGCATGCCCGCGAGCGCCTCGTATCCGTGCACGGCCGTCAGCGCGGTCGCGGTGTGGTGCAGGACATCCAGCAGGCCGCTGGTGCCGAGGTGCCGCAGCGGCGGCACCTCCGCCAGGTCGCTGTCCACGCGGGCACAGGTGTGCCGTGCGAGTTCCGGAAGCGCGGCGGCCAGTCTGCCCACTCGCGCCGCCGCCCCCAGACGGCGGGCGCCGGGCCGGGGATCCAGCCATCGCAGCAGCGCGTTCCGCGGCGGAATCACGCCCAGCAGTTCGAGATCGGCGACCGCGATGCCACCGGCCGTCGTCGCCACGGGCGAGGAGCGCAGGCGGCGCGCGGGCGCGGCGCCGGTGAGTTCCAGTGCCACCCGCAATCCCTCGGCCAGTGGAGACAGCCACAGATCCTGTTCCAGCGGACGCAACGGCTCCGGGAACGTCTCGGCCAGCGGACCGGGACCGAAGATCGGGCCGGAACCGGGCCGCCGCAGCGCCGTGATGGGGCGGGCCTGCAGCAACACCGCGCGGCCGGCTTCATCGACCGCCCATTCGATGTCCAGCGGCCCGCCGAAGACCGCGGTGGCCCGGCTCGCGAGCCGAATCACCTTGCGCCGCACGCGGGCCGGCAGCTCCGGCCCGTCGGCGGTGAGTACCGTCCGGATGCGTCCGCGGCGGGTGAGCGAGGCGGTCCACCCGGCGGCGCTGCCGTCGACCACCTCGCTCGGGCCGCCGCGGACCGCGGTCAGCACCATGCGGTCGCGGCGCCCGCTCATCGGGTCGGCGGTGAACAGCACCCCGCCCCACGCGGCGGCGAGGAACGGCTGCACGAGCACCGCCATGGCCGCACCCGTCGCGGTCGGCGAATGCGCGGCGACCGCGGTTCCGGACGCCCGCACGCGGCCGACCGCGTCGGTGAAACCGGTCCAGTCCCGCACGTCGAGGATCGAGGTGAACAGCCCGGCCATCGACTGCTCGGCGCCGTCCTCGGCCATGGACGAGGATCGCACCACCAGCGGACGTCTGCCCCCGGTGGACAACCGGCGCCATTCGATCTCCGGTAACCGGCCCTGGTCGGTCCAGGCGGTGGTGAGGACGAATCCGTCGAGGACGGGTAGCCCGTGACCGGCCGCGCGGGCCAGCGCCGCCGCCTTGGCGCCGGTGAGCGCCGGGTCCTGGGCGCGGGGATCACGAAGCGAGACGACGGTGGGTTGCTGAGTCGTGGTGGTGGTCATCGCACACTGCTTTCAGGAGAGAAACGGCATTGTTTCGTCCGGATCGGCGCGGCGGACCGTGCGCGGCAATGTCTCTGTGCGACACCGCGATTGCGGTCTTGACCGAGAACGTGTCGAGAGTCGGCACGACGACCTCCTAAGAGGAGATGTGTACTCCACTTAATGCATCTCAGTGTTCACCCGGCGTTCGCGACTTGTCAAGAATGAACGTTCGTCTTGTTTGACTGTCGGATCACATCGACGCGAACTAGAACCGGTTTCAGTATTGTCGTCGCATGACCTTCACGATCGACGACAGTGTGGACATCGACGCGCCCGCCGAGGCGGTGTGGACAGTGCTCACCGACTTCCCCGCGTACGGCGACTGGAATCCGTTCGTCGCCGACTGCCGCTCCACCCTCGAACCGGGTGCGCCGATCGACATGCGGGTGCGGCTGATAGGACCGCGGCCCATGGCGCAGCGCGAATGGATCCGGTCGAACACCCCGGGCGCCGGATTCAGTTACACGATGAAGCCGGTGCCGCTCGGCGCGCTGCGCAGTCTGCGCTCACACACCCTCACCCCGCTGGACGACGGCCGCTGCCGCTACACCTCGCACTTCGAACTCGGTGGCTGGCTGCGGCCGGTGGTCACCGCGATTCTCGGCGGGCCGCTGCGCCGCGGGTTCGGCGGCATGACCGCCGCGGTGAAGCAGCGCGCCGAACAGCTCGCCTAGCCGCGCGGGAACTACGCCTCGAAGGGGATCACATTGCCCGCCGCGTCCCGCTCGCCGCGACTCGCCTCGATCGCGGCGGCGAGATCGGCGACCGAGGACCAGGTGCGCGGCGGCTCGGCCTCCAGATTGCCGATGGTGTACCAGGTGTCGGTGTCGCGGTATCGCACCTGCCCGCGACCCGAATCATCGACGCGGACATCGAGATCACCGGACACCGTCCCCTCCTCGTCGGTCATGACGGCGGCCTTGGCGGAAATCTCGATGATGTCGCTTATCTGAATTCTCCTCGCTGCACGCAGTCGTCCACCGCGGTACGCAGTGCGGACTGCTCGTCGGGATCGACAGTCAGCGCGTATTTTATCTTGACCTTGATGTAGTGGTCGATATAGGCGCACCGGTAAGTTCCGGGGGGCAGGTAATCGGAGGGATCCTGGTCGCCTTTCGAGCGATTCGCCGACGGGTCGGCGGCCACCAGATTCTCCGCGTCGTTGGCGATATTGCGGCGAGTGGCCTCGTCCTTCTCCGCGGCGCCCGAGCGCCAGGCCTCGGCCAATGCGACGATGTGGTCGGCGTCCATACCGGACGGATCGGTGGTGACCTTGTAATCCTTGAGCTTGCCCGTCTTCCGATCGAGAATTCCGTACCGATCGTGCCAGCCGCCGCCCTTGCCGACGGTGAATTTGCACGTCTTGGCGTCGAGGGTCACCGGCGGCGTGGCGTCGCGCAGCAGCATCACGTCGCGGGTTTCGCATTTCGCGTATTGCGTGTAGTCGGGGCCGAAACCGTGTTCGGGCGTGTTGGAGTCCCAATGCGGGAACTTCTCGCGGCTGTAGCCGCTCATCGGGGCCTCCGGCGCGACAACGAGTTTCGTCAGCGACTCCGGAACGTCCTTGCCCGCCACCGCGGTCGAGCCGGCGGGCGCGGGTTTGCTGTCGGTGTTCTTGTTGCCCAGCTCGTCGATGAGGACGTAGCCGCCGGCCAGCACGACGGCCACGAGCACCGGTGCGACCAAGGTGATGGTGCGGCGCAGCGCGCCGCCCCGCCGGGAGCCTCGCTTCACCACGACTCCCCCTGGTGCTTCATGACGACCTTGTCACTGTTTCCGCTCACCACACATCGTCCCGAGAACGTCTGCACTACTGGGGAAATCATGCGCTATCTCCCTGATTCGCGCAGCATTCACAGGATGCGTGATCGCCGCGCGACCACGCAGCAAAGGCTCGGGCGCCGAAGGCCGCAGCCAGCACCACGTACACAATGACCAAGGGCAGGATGACTTTTCGGCCGCGTCCGGACGGCTCACCGTATGCGCTTCTCATCTCGATGAGACACAGTGTCAACGGTTCGAGCAAACAGCAAGCCTGACACCGGATTCAGTAATCGGAGTCACATACCCGCCCGATTCCCACTGCCCGGAACATGATTCGATAGCGGTACCGATCCCCGGAGGTGCGTGAGCAGTGTTGCGAACCATCGTCGTCGCCACGACGGCCGCCGCCGCGGTCTGCGCGCTCGCCGCGTGCGGGCCCGCGACCGACTCGAAAATCACGACGGCCGAGCGAAGTCCGAATTCGGCGCCCGCGTGCGGTGTCGACCTCGCGTCGCCGGTGGTCCGGGCCGCCGTCGCCGAGTTGCCGCGCGAGCCGCGGACACAGGCGGGGTGGGCGACGGATCCCGCGACCTTCCAAGGCAATTTCGATCCGTGCGCCACGCTGTCCACCGCGATCGTCACCATCGAGGGCGCGACCGGCAGCTCCCCCGAGCAGGCGCTGCTGTTCCATCGCGGCGAATACCTGGGCACGGCGACGCCCGAGGCGCACGGCTTCACCACCCTCGCCGCGGCGACCACCGACGACACGGTCGTGCTCGACTACAAGACGCCCGGGAGCTGCAACGCGTGCCCGGATGCCACCCACACCCAGGTCGGATTTCATTGGGACGGACAGCGTGTCGTCGTGAACGGGACGCCGCCCGCCTGAGACGCCTTGTGGCGGGGGGCGGGGGGCGCCCCCCCCCCCCCCCCCGGGGGGTGTTTTTTTTGGTTTTTTGGCCCGCCCCCGGCGCCCCCGGAAAACGCAAGGGGCCCCGGAAGGGCAAGGGGGGGGGGGGGCCCCAAGGGAAAAAGACCCCC
>NZ_JARWOP010000215.1 GCF_029868745.1 Nocardia wallacei
TCACCGTGCTCACGGATCCGGTCCTGGTACATCCTCACCGCTCGCGCACGAGTCTCCTCGTCGAACTTCCGTGGTGCACCCATGACTGACAGTCTCCCTTGCTAAATCGGGAGTCTCCAACCAGTCCAGGACGGTTCAGACTTCGGCCTCGCGAAACTTGCGACCACAGATGCCGCAACCCGCCAACCATGCCACCAAAAACTTCGCCATGACGCCGATTGTTCACCCCGCCAACAGCTTTGAGAAACCGGAGGACCCGGTGGAAAGCTGCCATAGCTCCACTCATCGGTGCTCGGCAGTCATAACCGTTGAGCGGCAAATGATCTTGCTGTCCACTCGCTCACACCACCTATCGAGTGGACTTCACCCCATAAACAGCCCTGCGACCGACGCAGCTGGTCACATCGTCGCTCTGTCCGGCATGCTGCTCGGCCCGCCAACCGGTCGTCTAGTGGCCACGGTGGCTGAGCCGTTCATGTCGCGGCCGTCACCAGCTCGGTTGCCGTCCGATGGCAACTGCAAAGGCCCGGAACGGCATTGCTTCAGTGCATCGGGCAGCGGCAAGGCTGAAACCCGGCGTAGGGGTAAGGCGGCTGGTTCCCCCGCTTGGTGGCCACCGAAGTGGCCCGGCCCCACGGCATCGCTCGAAGGAGAATTTCTCTGCCCGAGTTCACGCATGCGGGCCGGATCGCCTCTATATCTACGACAGTCCATTCGATTCGAGTTCAAGGAACCCGTAATGACGATCACCGTGATGCTGGTGACCACTGTGGCGATCCATGTTCTGGGCACCGTAGGGCTATGGCTTCGCTTGCGGTTTTCCGCCGAGCAACAGCGCGGGCACCGTCGCTACATGATCGCGATCGCCCGCGCCCTGCCCGTCGGCAGCCGTGTCGACGACCGGCATGGTGACGGCCGTCGCACGCAGCTGACCATCGGTGCCGCCGAGGGGGATTCGTGACCGACGATCCAGAACAGCAGCAGACCGACGAGCTGTATTTCGCGGCTGCTCAGTCGGCATCGGCCATCTCTCCTATCGACGTCGCCGCGTTCAAGATGTTCTACGAGTCCTTCGTGGAGGACCTTGCGCTGTTTCTCGTGTGGCAGGGTGCGCGCGTCGCCGACGCCGCCGAGATCGCGCAGGAGACCATGATCCAGGCTTGGCAATCCTGGTCTGGCATACAACATCCACGAGCGTGGGCGCGGAAGGTGGCCGGCCGTGCCCTGGCCCGGCGGATCGGCAGCGTCCGAGAGGACCCAGTTCTCGAGCTGCCTGAGCAGTCGGCGCTGCTGCGTGAGCACCCGGACTTCGATGCCTGGGAGCAGCGCCACGACATCCTGCGGGCGCTGGCGAAACTGCCGCCGCGGCAGCGGCAGGTCATGGCGTGGACTCTCGAGGAGTACACGCCCAGTGAGATCGCCGAGATTCTCCGCATCGAGCCCGACGCCGTCCGGGCGAATCTGCGAAAGGCACGCCGCGCCTTGGCTATCCACATGAAAGGGGGCGAGGACTGATGACTCTCTTCGTTGACGACGACACCGTGCCCCCGGAGTTCGGTCAATGGCTGACGCAGCAGCGTGAGCAGGTTGCCGCGGACCTCCGGCAGGTTCTCGACGTCGAGGCCGGCCTGCAGGAGATACTGATTGGGGCTCATCGCGCGGAACTGAAGAACCAGATCCGCTCCATCGTTGACATCGAGGCTGGACTGGCAGCTATTGTGCCCGCACCTGACCCGATTCTGGTTCTCGACAACGATGTCGACAACAGTGACCTGGACCAGGTGCTGCGTGCCATCACGCCCGCAGATCGGCTCAGCCTGCGAGAAGCGTTCGCGCCGCTCGTAGGCGACGCAGATACGCTCCGTATCGCCAGCGGAGCCGCTGCGGCTGGCGAGGAATTGACCAGAGTCGCGTGGGAGCTGTTCGACCAGCCTTACCAGGATCGGTGGATACAGGCACTGGAGTTGAACCTCTCTAGCATCAGGGCCGGCCTGTCGATATTGACCGGTAGCTTGGCAGATTGCACAACGAGTACTCCCCATGCCGATTCGGTATTCTCCCGAGTGGGGTGGCGGTTGCTGTCAGAAGCTGGCGACCTGCACGATCTTCTCAATAACTTCTGCGATCTGCTCGGTGCGGGGCCATGGACACGAGGGGAGCCCGGGGAGATCACCATCGCCGCGAACTGCCTTCGTGCATCGATCCAACGGTCCGCGGCGCGGCTGCGGTCGTTGTACCGCTATCTGAACGACTTCGTCGGCGCCGACCTCAGCGACGTGGAACTAGAGGGAATGACACTGGTAGGGGTCAGATGGTCGTGTGAAACCGTCTGGCCGCCTGACTGGCAGGAGCGGATCGAAAATAGCTCGGTCGAGGTCGAACCCGGCGTATACGAGATTGGTGGTGACGGAAGCCGCCAACGCGACTTGGTGCACTGACTTGGGTGATGTGGTTGCGGAACCGCGTCGGCTGCGGCCACACCACCAGATGTGGCTCGATCGTGTGCCAAGCCGCTCGTACGGAATGCCGGCGGAATCCGTACTCCCCGTGCACGCGGGATGGTCCGTTGCTGTTCCTACATGGACGCTTCGCAAGCGCGGGTCTCTACGAGGGACAGCCAGGGACGACCCCGGGTGTAGTCGACTGTCGCAGGTTCGTGCCCTCGGCGGGGCGTGTCGAACATGGGAACGGGGATGACCGGTTTTCGTGTGGACGGTTGATGATCGAAGCGAATTACCAGCTGTAGGAGGGCGGTTCGTTGGGTTTTTGTTTGTGGTGCATACACAAAAACCAACCGAGATTTTAGGAAAAAACGAGGGGGGTGGGGTGTTTTATAAACC
>NZ_JARWOP010000216.1 GCF_029868745.1 Nocardia wallacei
CCCCCCCCTCCCCGCCGGGGCGCGGCCCCGTCCTCCTGGGGGCCCCCCCGCCGCCGGGGGGCGCGCCCCCCCACACTCGCTCGCTATCGAATCAGCGCGGGTCAGCCCGCGATGATCTTCGCGGCCAAGACGTCGGCACCGTGCATGGCTTCACCGGCGGATATGGTCCGCGCACCGAGCTGGCTCAGCGCCGCCGTCAGGTCGTTCGACTGCAGGCTCCAGTTGCGCTGAACCTGATCGAACGCCTCGGCGCCCTGGCCACCGAAGGCCGAGTTGATGAAGGTCTGGAAGCGCTTTTCCATGTCTCCCAGGGTGCTGGTGATGTCCTTGGCAGCCCGCTCGATGCCATCACCGCCCTCCTGGATAGCGCCGAAGTTGTATGAGAGTTCGCCGAAGTCGGTCATTGTTTCTCCTCGAGGATTGTGGGCCGGTCCGTATCAGGTGGATACGGGAGGCGTCAGGCCTTGAAGTCGAGCAGACCGCCGGTCTGCTGCAGATTGCCCAGCTGCTCGTCTTCGACGGTGCCGAACTTTTTCTTGACCTGTTCCAGGTTCTCGGCGTTCAGCAGGAGCGAGTCGTTCATCTTGGTTGCGGCGTCCAGGAAGCGCGCGAAGCTATTCTGGAGCGCGGTGCCGGCGCCACCCTGGAACGACGGGCCCGCCAACTGCTCCGCGTGTCCACGCGCGTAGTTGACCTGACCGACAATGTTCTGGTGGAAATCCTTCATGTCCTGGATGAATGTCTGTATCGCGCCTGCATCGGCATTGAATGCCATGGGATGGCTCCTTCATGTAGTCGCCGCGGCACGCGGTGACGGTGGCTAGTTCCCTACATCAAGTTGGACGCACAAGGGACGTCCCCGGTTCCGAATGTCACGCCCTCGCAAGCCGAAGCGGCCCGATCGAGTACGGCAATCGACCGCATGGACTGTTCACACGCGGTGTCGATAGTCTTCTCCACCTCCCCCTCTCACTTCGACGTTCGGCGCCGACCGGCGACCCTAGTCGACGATAGCCTGCCATCCAGCCCGCGCGGTTGTCTACTGCTGACGCGGATATCCGGAGCGCAGCGGTCCACAGCGGACGAATCACCGCGATCATTGCGTGGGGCTCCATGCCGTTTGGACCAGTGTCGCGCCCGACCGTGCGATGAATGTGCCACGGCCCGCTGGCATCTCGCTCGGCCTGACGTTGGCGAACAGCGGTCCTTCCTCGCGACTGCCGCTCATGATGACGCCGGTCGTACCGACATCCTTCATGCGCGAAACCACCGGCTCGAACATCGCGCGGGACGCACCGCCGGACCGGCGCGCAATGATGAGGTGGAACCCGATGTCCTTGGCATGCGCCAAATATTCCGTGAGCCTCGCCAGCGGGTTTCCGGACGAGGTGACCACGAGATCGTAATCGTCGACGATCACGTAGACCTCGGGTCCGGTCCACCATGACCGGTCACGCAACTGCTGCTGTGTGATGTTCGGGCCGGGCATCCGCTCCTGCAGCATGCCAACCAGCTCGGCCGACATTCCCTCGAGCAATTCGGCCGAAGGGGCGTAGCCCGCCAGATGATTCGTCTCGACGACCCCGAGCAGTGTCCTGCGATAATCCCCGATGATCAGCTTCGCCTGTGCCGTGGTATTCGAATCCATGATGCCGCGAATAATGGTGCGCAGCAGATTCGTCTTACCGCATTCGCTGTCGCCGAAGATCAAGGCGTGCGGCTGCTCGGCCATGTTCAAGAAGACCGGGGCCAACTCGGATTCGTTCAGGCCGATCGGGATCTGCAGGTTCGGGACCTGTGGGTCCAGGCTGTTCGGCCAACCGCCCATGCCCTGTAGCAGATGGTCGCGTGTGAGCAGTTCGGGCAGCATGCGCACCGAGGGGGCGGGGCGGCCGGGGGTCTGCTGGGCCAGGCGCTGAACCGCGTCGGCCACACCGGAACCCAGGTCTTCGGGGTTGGACCGGCCGTCGACGCGCGGCAGGGCCGTCAGCATGTGGAGGGCGTCGGGGGTCATGCCGCGGCCGGGGCGGCCCTGGGGGACCAGGGCGGCGACGCGGCGGCCCAGGTCGGAGTCCATGGGGTCGCCGAGGCGCAACTCGATGCGGGTGCCGATCTGATCCTTGAGCGCGGGGCGGGCCTCGGCCCAGCGGTTCAGCGCGATCACCACGTGGACGCCGTACGAAAGGCCTTGCGCGGCAAGGTTCATGATCTGCTGCTCGAGCACATCGAAGTCCTGGCGGATCGACATGTAGCCGTCGATGACGAGGAAGACGTCACCGAACGGGTCCTCGTGCACACCCGCGGCAGCGGGGCCGGCGGCCGGGTCGCCGCCGCGCAGCCGCCGGAACTCCGACATGGATTCCACGCCCAGCTGGCGGAATCGGAGTTCGCGCTGGCGGACGATGGTGGTGACCTCGGACAGGGTGCGGCGCACCTTGTCGACGTCCAGGCGGCCCGCGACCGAACCGACGTGCGGCAGGCCCTCGAGGCTGGCCAGGGTGCCGCCGCCGAAGTCGAGGCAGTAGAACTGCACCTGCTCGGCGGTGTGGGTCAGCGCCATCGCCATGACCAGCGCGCGTAGCGCGGTGGACTTGCCGGACTGCGGGCCACCGACCACCGCGACGTTGCCGCGCGCGCCCGACAGGTCGACGATCATCGGGTCGCGGCGCTGGTCGTACGGGCGGTCGACGATGCCGATCGGCGCGCGCAGCGTCGCCACCGGGCTGTACTCGCCGGTGAGGATCGAGCGCGGGATGAGCTGATCCAGGGTGGGCGCGGAATCCAGTGGCGGCAGCCAGATCTCGTGCGCGTGGCGGCCGTGGCCGCGGATGCGGGAGACCAGCATGTCCAGGTTGGACATCTTCTCGCCCGCCTCGTCCTTGGCCTCCTCGACCACCTCGGTGGCCTGCGGCAGCGGCAGCCGGTCGCTGTTTCGGAAGGCCACGTGGCCCGCGACGAACGGCCGGGCGTTGATGTCGATCTCGCCGCCCGCGATGCCCGCCTGGGTGACCTCGCGCTGCGCGCCGCCGCCGACGTACGGACCGGACACATAGGAGGCCTGGAAGCGGCGGATCTCGCCGTCGCCGGATTTCAGGTAACCGCCGCCGGGGCTGTTCGGCAGGTTGTAGGCGTCGGGCACGCCGAGCACCTGGCGGGACTCGTTGGCGGAGAACGTTTTCAGGCCGATGCGATAGGACAGGTGGCTCTCCAGGCCCTTGAGCTTGCCCTCTTCCAGCCGCTGCGAGGCCAGCAGCAGGTGCACATGCAACGAGCGGCCGAGGCGGCCGATCATCACGAACAACTCGGCGAAATCCGGGTGCTGGGTGAGCAGTTCGGAGAACTCGTCGAGGACCACGAACAGCGCGGGCAGCGGGTCGAGGTCGGCGCCGGCGGCGCGGGCCTTCTCGTATTCACCGACATTGGCGAAGTTGCCGGCCGAGCGCAGCACCTCCTGGCGGCGGTTCATCTCACCGGCCAGGGCGTCCTTCATACGGTCGACGAGGTCGGCCTCTTCCTCCAGGTTGGTGATGACCGCCGCGACGTGCGGGACACCCTCCAGACCGAGGAAGGTCGCACCACCCTTGAAGTCGACCAGGACGAGGTTCAGCTGGTCGGGCGAGTGCGTCGCCAGCAGCGAAAGCACCAGTGTCCGCAGGAATTCCGACTTACCCGAACCGGTCGCGCCGATGCACAGGCCGTGCGGGCCCATGCCGTTCTCGGCGGCCTCCTTGATGTCGAGGTACACCGGCAGGCCGTCGGCGCCGACGCCGAACGGGACACGCAGCCGGTCCCGGTCGTAGCGCGGCTTCCAGCCGTTCTCCGGGTTGAAGCTGCCGATGTCGCCCAGGTTCACCAGCTGCGACCACGAGGAGATGACCTCGGCGTTCTCCTCCGCGACCGATTCGGCGCCGCGCTGCAGGGCCACCCGGAACGGGGCCAGGCGACGGGCCACCTGCTCGGCCTGGCGCGCGCTGATGCGGTCGATCAGCGCGAAGCGCTCCATATTGCCGGTGGCGCCGCGGCCGACGCACTCACCGTTCTCCACCACCATCTGGATGCCGCGCGAAACCGCCAGGCGCGGAGCGTAATTGCACAGGTCGACGATGGTGACGCCCTCGTAGCCGGACTCCCGCAGGCTGTCCTCCTCCGCCTCCAGCAGTCCGCCGTCGACCACGATCACGACGTGTACCAGGTTCTGGTTGGCGGGCTGGTTGCGCGAGTAGCGAACACGATTGTGCAGCAACGGGCTCAGGCCCTCGGCCATTTCCCGGACGGAGCCGTAGACCATGCGCTCGGTGCCGACGCCGTCCTGCGAATCGGGGTGCTGGGTGTGCGGGAGCCACTTCGTCCACTCCCATTCGGCGGCCGTGTCGGCGCCGCACACCACCGCGAGCAACACCTGATCCGGCGCCTGAAACATGCACAGCTGCAACAACATCGCGCGCGTCATGTCCCGCGCCTGGCCGCGGTCGCCGTTCAGCTGGATGGTGGCGAAACCCTTCACCGCGATGGCCGTCGGCAGGTCCAGCACCGTGGAATGGGTGCGGACGAAACGGCGCAGCGAGACCGCCGCGATCGGCTCCAACTCCTCGACCGGGCCGGTCTCGGGAGAAACCAGTCGCGTCGCCAGGCGCTGGCCGCCGAGGCCGATGCGGGCGTGGCAGAAGTCCTTGTCGCCCGGGCGGCGCTCCCACATGCGGCTGGTACCGGCCAGCATCCAGATCAGGCCGGGCTCCGGGTGACTCCACTCGACGGCCTCGCGCTGCTGGGTGGCCGTCTCGTCGACATCCTTGCGGACCTGGTCGAGGTAGCGCAGATAGTCCTTGCGGTCCTCGTTGGCCTCGGCCGCCTTCTGCCCCTTCCCGCCCTGACCGGCGAACATGCCGACCATCGAGAAGACCATCATCATCGGGAACATCATGCTCATCGGGTTGGAGGCGATGCCTCCGCCCTGCGTGAACATCAGGGCCATCATCCCGACCATGCCGACGATCATCACGACCGGCATCAGCTTCTGCAGCAGACTGCCGGGGACCGCGCGCGGGATCTCCGGGGGTGGCTGCAGCGTCACCTCACCGCCGGGGGACCGCGGAACCTCCCGACGCTGACGGCGCTGAAACCGGACTGTGCTCATCGACGGAAGATCCCCCTTCGCGACAGTGCTGCGGACTCAGTGTAGAGGGCACTGCCGACATGACGTACAGTTCGGGGGCATTCTGCACGGATCGGCCGGGCGACCGCAAACCGGGGCGGATGCGGAAAACAGAGGTAGAGACGAGGTTGGGGAAAGCGTGACGCACGCGCGACTGGAACATGTCGAAGAGGACTCGAGCCGCGGGATCGTCCGAGCCCCCGACCTTGCCCGAGTAACCATTCTTGCCAAGCACACTCAGGTCGACATGGCCATTCCGGTCGATGTGCCCGTCGCCCTCGTCATCCCCAGCGTTGTCGACATGGTCGCGCAGCACAGCCGCCACAACGACTTCGACAACTCCGGTGAACAGTTCCAGCCCGCCGAGTGGGTGCTGGCGCGCATCGGCCAGCCGCCGTTCTCCAACTCGCTCAGCCTCGGCGAGCACGGCGTGCGCGACGGCGAACTGCTGATGCTGGAGAGCGCCGACCACGTCGCGCCCACACCGCTGTTCGACGACATCATGTACAACGTCGCGATCGCCGACACCGACCACTTCCGCGCCTGGTCGCCGCGGGTCGCGCGGATCACCGGTTCGATCATCGCGGTGCTGACCATGCTGGTCGGCTGCGCCGGGCTGCTCACCGCGCCGGATGCGTTGTCCGGCTACATCACCGGCTCACTGGCGGCGTTCATCGCGGTGCTGCTCGTCGTCGCGGCGACCGTGCTGAGCCGCATGTACGGCGATCGGTCGACGGCCCTGATCGTCGGCGGCTGCGCACTGCCCGCGGCGTTCAGCGCGGGCATGCTGCTGGTGCCGGACCATTACGGCTGGGCGAATCTGCTGCTGGGTTCGGTTCTGGTGGGCGCCACCGCGATTCTGGCCTGGCGGGTCAGCGGCGTCGGCCTGGCGCTGTTCATCGGCGCGACCACGCTCGCCGTATTCGCGGTGCCGGCGGCGCTGGTAGGCCTGCTGACCTCGCAGCCGGTGAAGGCCATCGGCGCCGTTGCCGCCGCGGTCGCCCTGGGCGCGCTGTCGATGGCGCCGCGGGTGTCGATGCTGCTGTCCAAGCTGCCGCTGCCGCCGGTGCCCTCGCCGGGCACGCCGATCGACCCCACCGAGGAAGACCCCGACGACCACCGCGCCCTGCCGACCATGGAGGCGCTGCGCACGAAATCCGAACGCGCCCGGATGTATCTGGCCGGTCTCGTCACCGCCACCACGGTGGTCACGGTCGTCGGCGCGCTGGCCGCCACCGATCCGACCGCGGACTCCCCGTGCTGGCCGGGTGTCGCGCTGGCGCTGGTGAGTTCGGTGGTGCTGATGTTCCGCAGCCGCACCTACGCGGGCGCCGAGCAGGCGGTGGTCCTGATCGCCGGTGGCGCCACGATCCTGCTGGCGATGATGATCGCCGCCGCGCTGATGATGGACCAGCCGCTCGCCGTGTTCGGCGCGGCGATGGTGATGCTGATCGCCGCCCTGGTCCTCGGCCTCATCGTGCCCAACCAGTCCGCCACCCCGCCCATGCGCCGCGCCGTCGAGCTGCTGGAGTACGCCTTCGTGGCCGCGGTTGTGCCGCTGGTGTTCTGGGTGGCCGAGCTGTACTCGCTGATCCGTTCTCTGTAGAGCCGGGGACCGGTGCACATGACTCCGAACCGTACGAACCGCCAGTGCTCGCGTGTGCTCCGGACAGTCGCCGCCGGCGCTGTTCTCGCACTGAGCGCGACCTTGGGGACAGGCACGACCGGGCCGGGGGTCGCTCAGGCCGAGAAGCCCGTGGTGAATCCGGCCGTCAGTCCCCCGTCGGGTGACCGACCGGCGCCACCCGACGAGAGTGAACGCGCGAACGCGCCGTGCAACTCCACGGGCACCGGCGGAGACGGCCCCACCGTTCCCACGCCACAACGCGCCCTCGGCCTACCGCACGCCTGGCAGTTCTCCAGGGGCGCGGGGCAATTGGTGGCGGTCATCGATACCGGTGTCGCACGACATCCCCGTCTGCCGGGGCTGATCGCCGGTGGCGACTACGTGAGCAACGGCGACGGCACCGAGGACTGCGACGCGCACGGCACCCTGGTCGCCGGGCTCATCGCCGCGACCGACGAACAACCCGCTCAGGGTTTCGCCGGCGTCGCACCGGAGGCGCGGATTCTCAGCATCCGCCAGACCAGCGGCCTCTACCAGAAGAAGGGCGCCAACCGGGACAAGGGACCGGACGCGATGCCCGAGGGCTACGGGACCACCTTCACCATGGCGCAGGCGATCGTTCGCGCCGCCGATATGGGCGCCTCGGTCATCAATATCTCCGAGGTAGCGTGCAAAGCCTCCGGCTCACTGCTGGAAGACAATTCGCTCGGCGCCGCCGTGCGGTACGCGGCGGTCGACAAAGACGTCGTCATTGTCGCGGCTGCCGGGAACAAGGAGCACGACTGCCAGAATGCCGACACGGTGCTCGACCCGTTGGATCCTGCGGCCGACCCGTGGAACAAGGTCAAGGTGAATGTCTCACCGGCTCGCTACGACGACTACGTCCTTTCGGTGGGATCGGTGGACGCGAACGGACAGCCTTCCAAGTTCACCGTGCCCGGTCCCTGGGTCGGCGTGGCGGCTCCGGGTGAGGACATCACCTCGCTCGACCCGCTGTTCGATTCGCCGGGAAGCAAAGGCACCATCGTCGCCGCCAGCCATGTGGGCCAGCAGGGGCAGATGGGACCCATTCAGGGCACCAGTTTCGCCAGTCCCTACGTCGCCGGCGTCGCCGCCCTGGTGCGCGCGCGGTTCCCACAACTCAGCGCGCAAGAGGTCATCAAACGTATCGAGGCGACCGCGCACGCTCCCGCCGAGGGCTGGAGTCCGTACGTCGGTTACGGCGCTGTCGATCCCGTCGCGGCCCTGACCGCCGAGGTCCCGAATCAATTGCCGCCCAAGCGGCCCAGCCCCGCCAAGAGCCTGCAGCTGCCCGTCCCGCAGGCGCCGCCCGCACCCGATCACACGGCCCGCAATGTCGCCCTCATCGGCACCGGCATCATCGCGGTGTTGCTGATTCTGGGCTACCTCGCCTCGTTCCCGATCCGCCGCAGATTCGGCGTCCGCGAGGACGATTGAGAATGCCGCTGTTGGCCGACCGGGCGCGGGGCGCCCGGCGGAGGTGAAGAAAAAAACCCACAACCGGACACCCGCAGCCGCCGCCCCAGAAACGCCGCCCGAACAGG
>NZ_JARWOP010000217.1 GCF_029868745.1 Nocardia wallacei
GTAGCGAACTACACCGCAGCGAACACAGAGAAGTGAGCGGCGGGGCCCCCCCCCCCCCCGCCCCCCCCCGGGGGGGGGGGGGGGGGGGGGGGCCCCCCCGGGCGGGGGGGGGGGGGGGGGCGCGCCCCCCGGGGGGGGGCCACCCCCGGCCCCCCGCGCCGGCGGGGCCCCAGCCCCCCGCCCCCCCCGGGGCGGGGGGCGGGGGGGGGGGGGGCCCGCCGCTCACTTCTCTGTGTTCGCTGCGGTGTAGTTCGCTACAGAGCGTCGGCCCCGCGTTCGCCGGTGCGGACCCGGATCACCGCCTCGACGGGGGTGACCCAGACCTTGCCGTCACCGATCTTGCCGGTGCGGGCGGCCTCGACGATCACCTCCACCACCTTCTCGACGGAGGCATCGTCCACGACCACCTCGACGCGGACCTTCGGCACGAAGTCGACGGAGTACTCGGCGCCGCGGTAGACCTCGGTGTGGCCCTTCTGCCGCCCGTAGCCCTGCACCTCGCTGACGGTCATGCCCAGCACACCCGCCTGCTCCAACCCGCTCTTCACGTCCTCGAGCGTGAACGGTTTGACGATTGCAGTGATCAGTTTCATTGCGTCATGCCTCCTTGACGGCGGTACGTGCCGTGCCACCCACAGCAGCGAAATCGTATGCCGTTTCCGCGTGCTCCGACTCGTCCATACCCTGGAACTCGGCGTCGTCGCTCGCGCGCAGGCCGATGGTGTACTTGATCGCCAGCGCGATGATCGCCGTGACGACCCCGGAGAAGATCAGCACCGCGAAGGCGCCGACGGCCTGCTTGCCCAGCTGATCGAAGCCGCCGCCGTAGAACAGGCCCTCGACCCCGGCCGGCGCCTCGGAGGTGGCCACGAGGCCGACCATCAGGGTGCCGATCAGGCCGCCGACCAGGTGCACGCCGACCACGTCGAGCGAGTCGTCGAACCCGAACCGGAACTTCAGCCCGACCGCCAGGGCGCACAGCGCGCCGGCGACGATGCCGATGGCCAGCGCGCCGACCACGTTCACCGACGAACACGACGGAGTGATGGCGACCAGACCGGCCACGATGCCCGAGGCCGCGCCCAGCGAGGTGGGCTTGCCGTCACGGATCTTCTCGACCACGAGCCAGGCCAGCATGGCCGCCGCGGTGGCGATGGTCGTGGTCACGAAGGTGGCGCCCGCGATGCCATTGGAGGCGGTCGCCGACCCGGCGTTGAAGCCGTACCAGCCGAACCACAGCAGTCCGGCGCCGAGCATCACGAAGGGGAGGTTGTGGGGCCGCATCGGCGTCTTGGGCCAGCCCTTGCGCTTGCCGAGCACGATCGCCAACACCAGGCCCGCGATACCGGCGTTGATGTGCACCGCGGTGCCGCCCGCGAAGTCGATCGCCTTGAGCTTGTTGGCGATCCAGCCGCCGTGCTCACCGGTGATGCCGTCGAAGGAGAACACCCAGTGCGACACCGGGAAGTAGACGACCGTGGCCCACACGCCCGCGAACAGCAGCCAGGAGCCGAACTTGAGGCGGTCGGCGACCGCACCCGAGATGAGAGCGACGGTGATGATCGCGAACATCAGCTGGAAGGCCACGAACACCGACAGTGGGATCGTGCCCGCCACCGGAATCGCGGCGGGCGACGCGGGGTCGGTGGTGGCCAGATAGCTGCCGCCGAAGACCGACTTCAGCCCGAAGTACTGCCCGGGATCGCCGAACAGATTGCCCTTGTCGTCGCCGAATGCGAGCGAGAAGCCGTACAGCGACCATAGAACGGTCACCAGGCCCATCGCGCTGATACTCATCATGATCATGTTGAGTACGTTCTTGCCGCGCACCATGCCGCCGTAGAAAAAGGCCAGGCCGGGTGTCATCAGCAGCACGAGTGCCGAACTCGCCAGCATCCATGCGGTGTCGCCGGTATTGGGTTCACCGATTACGGGAAACGCCACCTTTGTTCCTCCTCATCTCGGGCCCTGCCGATTACGGCAAAACGAGCCTGCTGAGTAGGTTCCTCAGTCGGTGTTTCCTCCGTGACGCCGCGATGTTTCCGCTGGGTGAACGGATGAACTTGCAGTGTTGCCACTACGTTTCGTGCGGTTCACGATGGTTCGGGGCTCAGCGTGCGCACCCGCCCACCGTGAGCCGATTCGGTGAGGTTTTCGCAGGTCAACCCAGCAACGCGTCCACGAAGGCGGAGGGTTCGAAGGGAGCCAGATCATCGGCCCCCTCACCCAAACCGACCAGTTTGACCGGAACGCCCAGCTCGTGCTGGACCTGGAAAACAATACCGCCCTTGGCGGTCCCGTCCAGCTTCGTCAGCACCACGCCGGTGATGTCGACGACCTCGGCGAAGACGCGGGCCTGGGTCAGGCCGTTCTGTCCGACTGTCGCGTCGAGCACCAGCAGCACCTCGTCGACGGCGGCCTTCTTCTCCACCACCCGCTTGACCTTGCCTAATTCGTCCATCAGGCCGGTCTTGGTGTGCAGGCGTCCCGCGGTGTCGACCAGCACCGCGTCGACTCCGTTCGCGATTCCGGCGCTGACCGCGTCGAAGGCCACCGACGCGGGGTCGGCGCCCTCGCGACCGCGCACGGTCTCCGCGCCGACCCGTTCGCCCCAGGTCTGCAACTGGTCGGCGGCGGCGGCGCGGAACGTGTCGGCCGCGCCGAGCAGCACGCGGCGGCCGTCGGCGACCAGGACCCGGGCCAGCTTGCCCGTGGTCGTGGTCTTGCCGGTGCCGTTCACGCCGACGACCAGCAGGATCGACGGATGATCGTCGTGCGGCAGGGCTCGGATGGACCGGTTCAGCTCGGGGCGCAGCGCCTCGATCAGCACATCGCGGAGCACCTGGCGGGCCTGCTCACCGGTCCGGACGCTGCGCGCGGCCAGTTCCTCCCGCAGCCGCTGCACGATCGTGCCGGTGACGGCCGTGCCCAGATCGGCCATGACCAGGGTGTCCTCGATCTCCTCCCAGGAGTCCTCGTCCAGGTCGCCGCCACCGAGCAGGCCCAGCAGGCTCTTGCCGACCGCGTTCTGCGACCGGGACAGGCGGCCGCGCAGGCGGGTGAGGCGGCCCGCGGTGGGCTCGATCTCCTCCAATTGCGGTGCGGGAGTCTCGCTCTCGCTCGGCGCGGGAGCTTCCGCCGGTGCCGTGCCCTCGGGCGCTATCTCCTCGGCGGTGGCCGCGGTCTCGGCGGTGTCGGGTTCGGGGAGGCGGACGTCGGTGACGGTGCGGCGCGCCGAATCGCGCGGGATGGCGGCGTCGTCCCCGACGTGCGGCTGGCCCTCGTCGTCGGTGCGCTCGAGGGGAACCGGTTCCGGTTCCGGATGAGGCGGCGTCAAGGTCCCCGCACCCGCGCCACCCTGACTGAAGTCGAATCCGCCGGACGCCGTGTACCCGCCCGACCGGTCGGTCAGCTCCTGCTCGGTAGCGGCCGGGGTGAGGGTCACCCGCCGGCGCCGGTACAGAACAAATCCGGACACAAACGCCACCAGCAGCACGGCGGCGATCGCGGCGATCAGAATCCAAGCTTGCGCAGTCACGCCCCCATCCTTTCAGAACCCGGAGTTACACCTGTCGGGTGGCGGACCGCGGGCGCGTCGGCCCGCGACCTGCGGCCGGACCCACGGCATGGTCGTCGACGGGCCGGGATCGCTCAGGTGAGGCGGGTGTAGTTGCCGGCTTCCGAGACGTCGGGGTCGGTGGTGAGAAAGGCCTCGAGCATCTCCTCGGCGACCGTGGGCGAGGTCAGCCGGAGACCGAGGGCGAGCACATTGGCGTCGTTCCACTTCCGGGCGCCCGCGGCGGTGGAGCGGTCGGTGCAGAGCGCGGCCCGCACACCGGGCACCTTGTTCGCGGCGATCGACACGCCGGTGCCGGTCCAGCAGCACACCACGCCGCGGTCGGCCGCACCCCGCGCGACCGCCTCGCCGACCCCGCTGCCCACCTCCGGCCAGGCGATGTCCTCACCGACCACCAACAGTTCGTGTCCCTGGGCGGTGAGCCATTCCCGCAGGTGCCGGGTCAGGTCGGTGGATTCGTCGGTACCGAAGGCGATCCGCATGCGTCGAGCGTACGACCTGCGGTCCGCGCATTAACACAACCGCTGGTTACCCACCGGAAGGACACGCCGGAATCGGCGTAGTAGACACCATCAACTACCGACCGGTCTGCTCGTCCGAGCACCACACGGCGGAAGGCTCGGCGAATCCGATACCGAGACAATAGGATCGGCGACGTGACCGATCGAAATGTGCTTGGGGGACCGCTGGAGGAGTGTGGCACCGATCCTCTCACCGGCTTCTACCGGGACGGTTGCTGTAGCACCGGCCCCGAAGACCTGGGCAGCCACACGGTGTGCACCGTCGTAACCCAGGAGTTCCTGGAGCACCAGAAGTCGATCGGCAACGATCTGATCACCCCGCGCCCGGAGAACAACTTCCCCGGGCTGCAACCGGGCGACCGCTGGTGCGTGGTCGCGGTGCGCTGGCTACATGCCCACGAGGACGGTGTCGCCGCCCCGGTGGTCCTGGCCGCCACCCACGAGAACGCGCTCGAGGTCGTCCCGATGGACACGCTCCGCAAATACGCCGTCGATGTTCCCGACGACGTGAGCGATCTGCTGTAGGCCCGGGCGCGTCGGCGGGATCGTGAGAAGTATCACCGGTTGCGCTCGCGGGCACCGGGGTCAGGGATGGACCCGGCGTAGGTAGTCCTCGTACAGCAGGACGAATCCGTCGTCGTCGAAATCGATGCCGGCGCGGTAGTCGCCGGAGACGAACCGCACCGTCCGGCCGCCGCGCGGTTCGTACCGCTGCGCGGTGAGCGTGGCCGTCAGGTCCGGCACCGCGACGAATCGCATGGTGTAGTCCCGCGGGGCGGACGCCGCGCCCAGCAGTCCGTCGCGCATCACGGGCAGGGAGTTGAAGTACGCGGAGTGCTGGAGGTCGAAATAGTCGGCTCCGTCCAGACGATGCCGCACCGGGCCGTCGCCGATGTCGACGGTCAGCTCGGGACCGTCCAGCCGCCAGCGCAATTCGTAGGCCACGCCGATCTGGGTACCGTCGGCACGGTCCAGCGATTCGACGCGGACGATCTCCATCCGCGGCTCATCGATCCCCTGCCACACGAAGGTTCGCACGGGACGAGATTAGCGGCCGCCGTCGAATTCGAGGCCCGCGTTGACTGTCTCGGTGTCACAGGTCTTGGCGGAGGCGCGGCGGCGGTGCGCCTTCTGACGGCAGGCCGGTGAGCAGTACCGGGCGGGGCGGCCGGTGGCGGAGGGTCGCAGGGCGTCGCCGCACACCGGGCAACGGATCGTTTCGTTATGCGTTTCGTTACGATCCGGGCCGCGGGTTTCGAGTTTCGTCACGCGCTCGGGCGGGGCGGCGCGCATGGCGTCCAGCACCAGGGCGGCGGGCCGTGACAGCGTGTCGGTCAGCCCCGAAGAACGCTGCACGGCAAGACATCCGGCGAACAGCGCGACGACGTCGGGCATGGTGAGGTCCGCGCGCACCGAACCCTCGCGCTGCGCCGCGACCAGCAGCGCCGCCAGCGCGTGGCGGAACCGCTCGCCCGCACCCCGCAGCAGCTCGCGGGGCCAGCCGTCGTCGGACTCCAGCACATCGCACATCGCCTTGTTGCGGGGCGCGCCGATCACGACCTTGGCGCAGAACTCGATGAAGGCCGCGCCCGCGTCCGGCGCGTCACGGTAGCCGATGGCCAGCGCGGTGAGCCGGTCGACGCGTTGCTGCACAACGGCTTCCACCAGATCGGTCTTCGCCGGAAAATGCCGGTGCACGGTGCCGGCGCCGACTCCCGCGCGACGCGCGACCTCGGCGAGCGACACCGAGGTGCCGTGTTCGGCGAAGGCGCGCTGGGCGGCGGACAGGATCAGCGCACGGTTGCGCCGGGCATCGGCCCGGTTGCCGAGTCCCGGCTGCGGCTGAGTTTCGTTACGCACCTTCGATTCAACACTGGCAGCGGGCACTTCGCCCCTCCTATGGTCCGAATACGGGTCGAACAACCCGTATTCTAGCGAAGGGAAGCTCATGTCCGAATCGAACGATCCCATTCTGGTGACCGGCGCGACCGGCAAGCAGGGCGGCGCGACGGCCCGCCACCTCCTCGAGCACGGGCATCCCGTCCGCGCGCTGGTCCGTGACCCGAAGACCGCCGCGGCGCGGGAACTGTCGGGGCTGGGCGCGGAACTCGTGGTCGGCGATTTCGACGAACCCGCCACGCTCCGCACCGCGGTCGCCGGAGTCCGCGGTGTCTTCGCCGTACCGCCGAGTCCCATGGACCCGACGAGCGACATCAAGGACATCGAAGCCCGGCGGAGCGTGCAGCTGGTCGAGGCGGCGCGGGCGGCGGGGGTCGATCACTTCGTGTTCACCGGCATCGGCTCGTTCTCCGGCGGTGAGCGGATCGCCGCCGGGAAGGAGGCCGCCGAACAGGCCGTGATCGCCAGTGGCATGCGCTATACGCTGCTGCGACCCGTCCGGTTCATGGAGAACTATCTGGCACAGGGCACGCCGGTGGACGGGATCAGCGCGGGCGTCCACCGACATCTGTTCGCACCCGACCACCCGGTGCAGATGATCGCAGTAGACGACGTCGGCATCATCGCGGCGCTGGCCTTCGCCGAACCGGAGCGCTTTCACGGCCGGATCCTCGAATTGGCCGGTGACGAGCAGACACCGGCGGCCGCCACGGCGAGTATCTCGGAGGCCACGGGGATCCCCGTCCGGTACCACCAGCTCACCGGGCCGGAGGTGGCCGCGCTGGGCGAGCCGATCACCTCGGTCGCCCGGCTGGTCGGTGACGGCGGCGCGGGCTGGCACGCCGACATCCACGCGCTGCGCGTCATCCACCCCGGCCTCCGCACGTTCGACGACTGGCTGACGGAAACCGGTGCCGCACAACTGAAGTCGCTGCTGGACGGATCGGCTTAGAGCGCCTGTCCGCAGGTCCGGCAGAACCGGTTACCGGGCTCCGCACGGGAGCCACAGGTCCCGCAGAACGCGGGCGCCGCACTCGGCAGCTGCTCGGTATCGGCCCCGACTTCCGACGGGATCGACTGCACCGCAGTCGTTTCCGGCACATCGAAGCCGCGAATCGGCTGCGTCTCGGCCGGGACCGACGCCGTCGGCGCAGCGGCCTGCCACCCCGATACGGTCGGTGCAGCGGCCTGCCACCCCAACGTGGTCGGCGCAGGACTGCCCGGAACCGATTGCGGCGCAGATGGTCCCGGCACAGGGATCCCGGTAGGCGCCGGGACCGTCTGCGCTTCGGCCGATATCGGTGCGGGAGTACCAAGGCCGCTCCGGACGCCGGCGCCGACGACGTGGCCGGGGTGCTCGAAGCGGAATGCCGGGTCCGCGGCAGGTCCGGCCGACGGCATCGGCGGGGCCGCGAGGGCGACCTTGCCGCGCCGTGAGCGGCGCACCAGCAGCAGGACCAGGATCGCCACCACTACCGCGGCACCTGCTGCGCCACCGATCAGATACCAGAGCCGGTAGTCGGCGGACGAGTTGCCCCAGTCACCGAACTTGTCCCGCATCTGGGCCGCCGACGTCTTCATCTCGGCCGCCTTCGCGTGCTTCGGCGACAGCGCCAGCACCTTGTCGAAGTCCGAAATCGCGGTGGTGTACCGACCGGCATAGAACGCCGCGAGCCCGTCCCGATAGGAGGTGTCCACGGCGGCCGGTGCTTGCTGAACTCCGTTGCGCTTCAACAGTTCCGACAGGCCCGTAGCCGGTGCGACGAAGTTGAACGGCTGGGATTCGCCGCGAATCAGGAAGCTGTTCACCCCGATCACCCGCCCGTCGCCGCCGACGGTGGGACCGCCGCTCATCCCGGGCGACACGGCGGCGCTGATCTCGTAGACCGGCACGCTGCCCTGTGTCTTCTTCGAGCTGACCGCGCCTTCCTTGTTCGACGGTTCGGCCGAGCGATCCGTGACCGTATCCGTGCTGGCGGGGTAGCCGACCGCCAGGACCTGGTCGCCGATGCGGACGTCGGCGTCAGCGGCGAGTTCGGCCGCGGCGAGGCCGTGCGCCTCCACCTTCAGCAAGGCCACATCGCCCTGCCCGAGCGAGCGGTAGTCGACCACGCGGGCGGGCAGCGGATCGGTCCGCCCGTCGCCGAGTTGCACCGTCGCCCGCAGATCCAGCGGCGATCCCTTGGCCTCGCCCTCCACGGTCCAGTTCTTCGCACCGAACTCGTAGAACTCCTCGGCGCTCACCTGGACGCGGCGGTCGTGCGCCTCGAGCGCGGCCATCTGAATGTATTTGTCGCGGAACGATTCCGTGCCCGAACCGATGTCGACACAGTGCCCCGCCGTGGCGACGTACCCGTCGGGGTCGACCACGAATCCGGTGCAGGTCGCCTCGATCTCGTACGGCTGCCCGTCGTTGAACACATTGCCGAGTTCGTCGAGGACATAACCGCTGACACGCATATCGATGGCCGCGATCGCGGGACGAATCAGCGCGGCGGCCTGCTCCATCCGGTTCGGCGGATGCAGGTCCGCGGGCGCGGTGCCGGCGTCGCTGGAACAGGCGGCGCCACCGCCCATCACGAGCAGTGACAGTGCCGAGACGGCGGCGATTTTCGACCATGGCCGAGAACTGGACATGGGTGCTCCTCCAGGGAATTGATGCAGACCGGCCGACCCCGCCGAACCGGGATGGTCCCGTGGCACGGACACCGTTGCGATGCAGTGCTTCCCGAGGGGTCGATGTGGACCGGCTCACCCATGGTCACAGCGAATCGGCACGTCCGGTACGCACCCTAGGGGGCGATGTTCCTACCCAACGATGCGTTTCACCACCCGCACGGTAGCCGCGCCCGCACCGAAACGGTCTAGGCGGACGCCCCGACCAGGTTCTCCCCGCGCAGCCGCTGGGAGATCACCTGGGTGATGCCGTCGCCGCGCATGCTCACGCCGTAGAGCGCGTCGGCGATCTCCATGGTGGGCTTCTGGTGGGTGATGACGATCAGCTGCGACTTCTCCCGCAGCTGCTCGAACAGGCCGATGAGGCGGCGCAGGTTGGTGTCGTCCAGCGCCGCTTCCACCTCGTCCATGACGTAGAACGGCGAGGGCCGGGCCCGGAAGATCGCCACCAGCAGCGCCACCGCGGTCAGCGACTTCTCGCCGCCGGACAGCAGCGACAGCCGCTTGACCTTCTTCCCCGGCGGTCGGGCCTCCACCTCGATCCCGGTGGTCAGCATGTCCGTGGGGTCGGTCAGCAACAGCCGGCCCTCGCCGCCCGGGAACAGCTTCGCGAACACGCCGACGAACTCGCGCTCGACGTCCTCCCAGGCCTCGGTGAACACCTGCAGGATCCGCGCGTCCACCTCGGCGACCACGTCCAGCAGGTCCTGGCGGGCCTTCTTGACGTCCTCCAGCTGGGTGGACAGGAAGTTGTAGCGCTCCTCCAGGGCCGCGAACTCCTCCAGCGCAAGGGGATTCACCTTGCCGAGGGTGGTGAGGTCCTTCTCGGCGCGCTTGGCGCGGCGTTGCTGGGTGGCACGGTCGTAGGGCATCGGCTGCGGCGGGCTGACCTGCTCGCCGCGCTCCTTGGCCTGCTCGTACTCCTGCAGTTCCAGCGAGGTCGGCGGCATCGGCACGTCGGGGCCGTACTCGGCGATCAGGTCGTCCAGGGCGATGCCGAACTGCTCGGAGATGGTCTGCTCGAGCTGTTCGATGCGCAGAGCCGCCTCGGCGCGCGCCACCTCGTCGCGGTGCACGGCGTCGGTGAGCTGGGTCAGCTGGGTGGTCAGCGCCCGCACCCGCTCCTTGATCTGGTCGACCTGGGCGGCGCAGTCGGTGCGCCGCCGCACCAGTTCGTCCCGGCGCGAAGAGGCTTCGCCCACAACGGTTTCCAGCTCGGCGGCGACCCGCTCGGCGGACTCGGCGACGACGGCGGCGACCTCGGCGGCCCGGCGGCGCGCGGCCTGGGGGCGCGCGGCGCGGGGCCGGGGGGCACCCGCCGCGCGGGCGGCCCCGCCCCCCGGAAGACCCCTGGCCCCGTCCCCGTACGGGCGGGGCACCGCGGGGGGCGCCCCCCCCC
>NZ_JARWOP010000218.1 GCF_029868745.1 Nocardia wallacei
CACCGACGCCGCCACCACCACCCTCACCCGCGAATGCGGCATCGAAACCACCGACACCTACCACACCCTCGCCCTCCACATCCCCCCACACCCCGACGAACACAACCCCACCCTCAACCCCCACATCATCGCCCGCCGCAACCTCCGCCGACTCCAAGCCCAACTCGCCACCACCACCCACACCACACCCCTCCACCTCCTCTCCACCGACGGCGGCACCCTCCTCCTCCCCCACACCGAAGAACTCGACACCCTCGACGAACTCATCGCCGCACTCTCGCTCGCCGCGCGCGTACCGGTCACCGCGACCGTCGTCACCACCGAGACCGACGCCATTCCGCGCGCGGCCGACCAGGCGCACCAACTGCTCGACATGGTCACCCGCCTCGACCTGGAGCCGGGCCTGTACCGCTTCGACGATCTCGCCCTCGAGTACCAGCTGACCAGGCCGGGGCCGGGCCTGGACTTTCTGCGTGCGCTGCTCGCGCCGCTCGACCAGCATCCCGAACTTCTCGAAACGCTGCGCACCCACATCGCGCACAATCTGAACCGGCAGAAGACCGCCCGACTTCTCCACGTGCACACCAACACCGTCGACTACCGCCTCAAACGCATCGGCAGCCTGACCGGTTTCGATCCCACCCACGCCGCGGGCCTGTGGTATCTGCGCTCCGCGCTCGTCGCCCGCAGCTACGCCGGCGATCGGAACGAGTCCCGCGCACGTTGATGTCAGTTCCTGTCGGCAAATAGGATCGTGGGATGAGTCGATGGGAACCCAACGCGGGCGGCCGCCTGGTCCAGGCGGCGCTGGAGCTGTACGCCGAGCGCGGGTTCGACCAGACCACCGTCGCCGAGATCGCCCAGCGCGCCGGACTGACCGAGCGAACCTTCTTCCGCTACTTCGCCGACAAACGCGAGGTCCTGTTCTCGGGCCAGGACGCGCTGCGCGACCTCATGGTCGGCGCACTGGATGCCGCGCCCGAGTCGGCGGCACCGCTGACCGCGATCGGCATCGCCCTGCATGCCACCGCCGACCTCTTCCAGCAGAACCCCGATTTCAACCGCCGCCGCCACGCCGCCATCGCCGCGAATACCGAACTGCAGGAGCGCGAGCTGATGAAACTGGCCGCCCTGGCCTCGGCCCTGGCCGCCGCCCTGCGCCGCCGCGGCGTCCCGGACCCCGCCGCGAGCCTCGCCGCCGAGGCAGGCATCGCCGTCTTCAAAATCTCCTACGAGCGCTGGATCGAACACCCCGCCAACCGCGATCTGGCGGATTTCATGCAGGAGTCGCTGCACGCACTCACGACCGTAACCTCCGCCTGACCAAGTGCGAGGTATCGGCAAGAGCCACGACACTCCGGTTGCGCCAGTAGTCGTCCTGCCGCAAATGCGTGATGGCGCCCGGCCGCGTCGCGAACGACACGAATCCCGTTGCCTCCACCGGAATCCGCAGCCATGCCGTGACGACGAAAGTCTGCGCATACCCGTGCGTGACAACAACATGGTCGTGGGCGGCATCGGCCATCAACTCCGTCACACACGCACCGACCCGGCTCGCCACTTCCCGCCGTGTCTCGGCCCCGGCGATCGGTCCACGATGATCGAGCCGATCATGATCGGGAGCGGGCACCTGCCGCTCCGCCAGCCACGCGTTCGGCCGCCCCTCGGCCTCCCCGAAGCTGATCTCCCGCAACCGAGAATCCTCGGTTACAGGGACTCCCAACGCTTCCCCCACGATCCCCGCCGTCTCGGCACAGCGAGCCAGGTCCGATGTCGTAATCCGTACGGGCCGTGACATTTCCGCACCCCGCCGCGCCAACTCGCGGGCCACGAGCGCGGCATCGTCCCGGCCGTTCGGGGCGAGCCGGGAATCGAACCAGCCTCCGACAAGGTCCTGGGCAGTGTGCTCGGCATGAGGGTGCGTCACCACATAGATGTCCTGCATGCCTTTCCCCTTGCTCGCATCGGATCGGTCCGGCCTGCGCGGTCACGAACTGCTGCGAGACGGCCATTTTCGCCATTTGGTGGCCGATTGTGTCCGTGCGGGCCGGCCGGCCACCAACTTAGCTGCCTGCACTGGTGGCTGTGGTGGTGGCGACTACGACGGCGACCGTGACGGCTTGGACTTCCTGGACGGCCTTGCGGACTGCGGGGCCGCCCCATTCGCTCTCGCTGATTTCTTTGCCGCGGCGTTTGAGGGCGCGTTTGTCGGCGTCGGGGAAGAGTTTGGGGAGGAGGTCTACGGCGTGCAGGATCGAGAGGAGGGCGGCGGTGCGGTCGTCGGGGGTGGTCGCGTCGACGACGGCGGCGCGTACGCGGCGCTCGATGGCGGATTTGTCGCCGGTGGGGTTCGGTTTCCACGTGGTGGTCGGGAAGAGGCCGAGGATTTTGGTGGTGGCGGCGGTGCATTGGCCTGCGTCGGCGAGGTCGTGGAGCAGGGCCTCGCGCAGGTTCTGGGAGGGGCTGCGCCAGGCGCCGAAGCCGGCGACCTTGCCGACGGCGTCCTTGGGTTTGCGGCCGTGGGCGACGGTGACGAGTTCTGCCAGGCGCGGGTCGTCCGGTTGGGTGCCGGTGGCTACGAGGCGGCCCTTCTTGTGACCGGGTTCGTCGGCCTCGGTCAGGCGCAGGGCGCCCGCGAGGGTGAGTTCCACGATCGCGGCGCCGGCCAGCGCGGCGTTCAACTGGGTGCCGCCGATCCGCGGCTTGCCGGTGTCGTTGCGGTAGGCGAGCAACAGGAATTCCTCTGCGACCGTCACCCCGCCGACCTTACGCGTCAGGCGCTCTCGTACCGCCCGATCGCCGCCACCTTCGCCGCCGACGCCGACTCGGGATCGAAGTGGTAGCCGAGCCATTCCTTGGCCAGCCGCCGGGCCAGTTCGAGGCCGACCACGCGCTGCCCGAAGCACAGCACCTGGGCGTCGTTGCTGAGCACCGACCGCTCCACGGAGAAGCTGTCATGGGCGGTGACGGCGCGGATCCCCGGCACCTTGTTGGCGCTGATCGCGACGCCGAGCCCGGTGCCGCAGACGAGCAGCGCCCGGTCCGCCCTGCCGTCGGTGATCAGGCGGGCTGCCGCCACCGCGATGTGCGGGTAGGCGGTGTGCTCCTCGGCCCCGACACCTACGTCGAGCACCTCGGCCACGCGCTCGTCGGCCTCCAGGTCCGCCTTGATGGCGTTCTTGTAGTCGAGGCCCGCGTCGTCGCAGCCGACCACGATGCGTAGCTGCCCGGTCATCGGCGAACTCCTTCCGCAACAACGGTTTCCAATTCGCTGACCACCGTGCGCACGCACAGGGCGAGGGAGATCGCGCCCGCGTCGGGACTGCCCACGCTCCGTTCGGCCAGCGGCCGGGCCCGGCCGATCCGCGGACGCAAGGTCGCCGTCTCCTGAGCGGCGGCCTCGGCGATGTCTACTGCGGCACGCCAGCTTTCGCCGCGTTCGGCGGCCACGAGGAATGGCAGCAGCGCGTCCAGCATGGTCTTGTCGCCCGGTTGCGCGCGACCGAGCCGGGTGAGTGCGTCATAGGCATCCCGCACTCCCGCAGCGATTTCCGCGTTTCCCGGGATCCCGACGTCACCGAGCCGACCGCCGAGCGCGGTCAGCGCCGCACCCCACAACACTCCGGACGTGCCGCCCGCCTGCGCGGCCCACGCCGCACCGGCGGCTTTCAAGACACTGCCCGGCCCGGCACCCTGAGCCACCGCGGCGTCGGCAGCCGCACGAGCCGCCGCGGTACCCCGGACCATGCCGCGCCCGTGATCCCCATCCCCGGCAACGGCATCGATACGGCCCAATTCCTCTTCCACCACAACCATTTCCGCCGCCACAGCCCGCAATGCCCGCGCGACCCACACACCGCATTCCCGCCCCGCGGCATCGGCGGCCACCGCCGCTCGGCCGGAGCCACCGGCCCCGGACGTGGTCGGCTGCGCTGTGCCGTCGGCGGAACGGCCCGCTGCCTGCCCGGCACCGCGACCTACCTCATCTTCGGCTGCGGGCCTGGCCTTTCCATGTGGCTCTCCCGAACCCGCTCGGTGGCGTGGCCGCTCAGCGCGATTGCGGTCGTCCGCCTCCACCCTTGCCGAACGGCCGGTCGGCGATGCTCCGGCCACAAGACCTGGTGCGCTGCTCGCCATCTCGGCAGCACGGCTCGGCGACAGCCCAGCCCTCTCCCCGATTCCATGCCCGGACGATCCATGCGCCGAACCTCCCGAGTACGCATGGCCGAGGGCGGAATCCGGCGATGGGGCGGCGGGACGCTCAGAGAAAGTGGTCTCGGCGGCAGTCCGGTGCGGACCTCGTACCGCACCATCCGAGGCGACGCGACCGGACGCGCGTGCGACCTCACCGAACGAGTGTGTGCCGATGTCCGCCGCGTCGCCTGCGCCCGAGAATGTCTTGCCCACACCGGAAATGGTGCCGCGCCGGTATGCCGGGGTGTCGGCCGGTGCGGTCCACAATCGTTCCAGTTCGTCGTCGAGCCACATCACCGTGAGGGAGCAGCCCGCCATGTCGAGGCTGGTGACGAGTTCTCCGACCTCGGGGTGTACGACGGTGTAGCCCGCGGCGCGCAGCAACGGGGCGACGGTGCCCCAGAGGACGAACAGTTCCTCGTACTTGGTGCGGCCGAGACCGTTGAGGATCACCGCGATTCGCGTACCGCCGCCGGAGGGACGGTCCTCCAGCACACCCTCGACGAGCAAGCGGGCGAGGTCGGCGGCGGCGGGCAGGTCGTGGGTCGCGACGCCCGGCTCACCGTGGATGCCGAGCCCCAGGCCCATGGTCCCCTTCTCGACGGTGAACAGCGGACCCGCCGCGCCGGGCAGCGTGCAGCCGTCGAACGCGACGCCGAGCGTCCGGGTGTTGCGGTTGGCCAGCGCCGCGACCCGAGTCACGCCGTCGAGGTCGTAACCGTCCTCGGCCGCCGCGCTCGCACACTTGAAAACCGTGAAATCCCCGGCGATTCCGCGCCGCCGGTCCTCTTCACCGGCGGGCGCGCTGGCGATGTCGTCGGTGACCGCGAAATAGCGCGCGGCGATCCCGTCGGCGTTCAACTGTTCCACGGCCAGGCCGAAATTCATCACGTCACCCGCGTAATTGCCGGTGGTGAGCAGCACCCCGGCACCGCTGTCGGCGGCCCGCGCGACGGAGATCGCGTCGGCGGCCGACGGCGAGGTGAAGATGTTGCCGACCACCGCGCCGTCGGCGAAGCCGGGACCCACCACCCCGCAGAATGCCGGGTAGTGGCCCGATCCCCCGCCGACCACCACGGCCACCTTGCCGGGCCGGGTAGGAGCGATCCGCACCACGCCGCCGGGCACACCGACCACGTATTCCGCATTGGCGTCGAGGAATCCGGTCAGCATGTCCTCGGTGAACGACGCCGGGTCGTTGTAGAGCCACGTCATGAGAAACCCTCTATCGCAAACGTTTTCCGGAATCCGGGTCGAACAGGTAGACACGCTCGGGCGGCGCCGACAGCGCGACGGATTGCCCCGCGTCGAACCGCTCGTCCGCCGGGGTCTCCACCAGCACCGGCGCGTCCACGCCGGGCACGTCCACCGCGGCGCGGCCGAATTCCATCAGATGCTCGAAATACCTTACGGTGCAGGGCAATTCACCAGCCGTTCCCGCCGAGAGACGGCAATCCTGCGGACGCACACCCACCTTCACCTGCTGCCCGCTGGAGACCTCCGCCGCCGCGACAGGCAGTGCGCCGCTACCGATCCGGACCGATGTACTCGATCCCTCCCGCCGCACCACTCCATCGACAATGTTGATCTGCGGCTCCCCGACGAACCCGGCGACGAACAGGTTCGCCGGATCATCGAACACCTCGTCCGGCGTGCCGAACTGCTGGATGACCCCGCCGTCCATCACGGCCAGCCGGTCCGCCAGGCTCAGCGCCTCCACCTGGTCGTGCGTGACGACAATGGTGGTGTACCCGAATTCCCGTTGCAGCACCTTCAATTCGCGGCGCACCCGCTGCCGGGCCGAGGCGTCCAGATGCGAGAGCGGTTCGTCCAGCAACAGCACCGGCGGGTTGCGCACCAGCGCGCGGGCGAGCGCCACGCGCTGCTTCTGACCACTGGACAGCCCGGCGGGCCGCAAGTCCAGCAGGTCCGCCAGCTCCAGCCGCCGCGCGATCTCGCCGACCAGCCGGTCCGCCCCGGCCACCTTGCGCGCCTTCAACCCGTAGGCCAGATTCTCCCGCACCGACAGCGGCGGATACAGGGCGTAGCTTTCGAAACCCACACCGACACCGCGCTTTCCGGGCGGCAGTCCGGTGATGTCGCGCTCCCCGATACGGATGGCGCCGCTGGTCACGGTCTCCAGTCCGGCGATCATCCGCAGCGTCGTCGTCTTGCCGCAGCCCGAAGGGCCCAGCAGCGCAACCAGTTCCCCGGGTTCGATATCGAGTTCGATGCCCTTGACCGCCTCGAAACTCTCCCGGCCGCGCGCGGAGTAGGTCTTCGTGAGCCGTTCCAGCGTAAGTCGCTGGGCAACGCTCCGCCCCGGCGCACCGGGCGCAGTCGCTGTCGCCTCGGATGTCATTGTCTCTCCTCCGGTGTCGGGACGGCTGCGCCGGGCCGGTGGCCGGTGTTGCCCGCTGTGCCCAGCCGCCGACTGTCGGTGCCGGAATCGCCCGCCACGAACACGTGTACGTCGTCGAGCGGCACGGTCAACGTCACCTCCGCGCCTTCGCGGACGTGCGCGCCACCCGCGGACAGCGCGATGAGCGACACCCCGCCGATATCGACCGACACCTCGACATTGCGGCCCAGCCGCTCCGCCAACGTGATCCGGCCGAGGACGGACAGCGCGTCACCGCCGCGCCCGGCGACATCGCCCTGGCCACGCGCACCGACGGTGATGTCGCAGGGCCGCAGACCCAGTCGCGCGCCACCGCCGGAAACCTCGAGTCCCGCGGGCACCGGAATACCGATCCCCGTGCCCGGCACCGTGATCCGGCCGTCCGTCACGTCCGCTCCGACGATGTTCATCTCGGGCTGCCCCAGCGCCCGCGCCACGAAGGTGTCGACCGGCCGCCGCCAGATCTCCTCCGGCGTGCCGACCTGGATCAGGCGACCGTCGCGCAGGATGCCGATCCGGTCGCCCAGAGCGAGCGCCTCCTGGTAATCATGGGTGACATAGACCGTCGTCGTATTCGACATGCGCCCCAGCTCCCGCAGCTCCGCCCGCATGGCGGCGCGCAGCTTGGCGTCCAGGTGCGACAGCGGCTCGTCCAGCAGATAGACGTCCGCCGGGCGCACCAGCACCCGCCCCAACGCCACCCGCTGCCGCTGCCCGTTGGACAACTCACGCGGAAAACGCTGCTGTAAGTGGTCGATTCCGAGAGTGCGGGTGACCGCGTCGATCCGCTCGCGCTGCTCGGCCTCGGAGTACTTGCCCGTGCGTCCCGACCGCAGCGGCGACGCCAGATTCTGCGCCACGGTCTTCTGCGGATACAGCGCGTAACTCTCGAACGCCATCGCGACATTGCGGTGGTAGGGCTCCACCGAGGTCATCTCCGTGCCGCCGATGCGCACCGAGCCGCCGTCCACGTCGACCAGTCCCGCGATCGACTTCAGCGTGGTCGTCTTACCCGCACCGGACGGGCCCAGGATGACGAAGAATTCGCCGTCCGCGATGTCGAGCGACACGTCCTCGATGCCGATGGTCTTGCCGTAGCGCTTGGTCAGCCCGTCGAGTGCCAGCTGTGTCATCAGGACTTCACCGCCCCGAACGACAAGCCGCGCACCAGATACCGCTGAATCGTCAGCGCGACGAGCAGCGGCGGCAGTGCCGCGATCACGGCGGCCGCCGCGGTCAGGTTGTAGTACGCCTGCCCGCCGCCGCCGAGAAACTTGGTGATCGCCACGGTGACCGTGCCCGCATTGCTGTCGGCGAGGATCAGCGGGAACACGTAGTTGTTCCAGGCGAAGATGAACGCCAGCAGCGCCGCCGCCGCGATGCCCGGCCGCACCAGCGGCAGCGCGACCATCACGAACGCCCGCCGCCGCGTGTAGCCGTCGAGCAGCGCGGCCTGTTCCAGATCCTCCGGCAGATCCTGGAAGTAGGACCGCAGGATCCACACCACCAGCGGCATGGTCACCAGTTGCAGCACCCAGATCATGCCGACCTTGGTGTCGAACAGGCCGATCTGGTTGTAGATGACGAACAGCGGCACGATCACCATCAGCTCCGGCGCGAACCGGAACGACAGCATGGTGAACATCAGGTCGTTGGACCCCTTGTACTGCCACCGGCCCGCCGCGTAGGCGGCCGGAATGCCGATCAGCAGCGAAACCAGCACCGCGCCACCACAATTGAGCAGACTGGTGAGCAGTGCCGCCTTGAAATCGACGCTGGTGAGGTCGGTACCGCGCCGACTGAGCACCGTCCCGAAGTTCTCCAGCGTCGGGCTGAAGCGGAAGTAGGTCGTGGTCTGTTCGGCGGGAGTCTTCAACGCCAGCAACACCATCCACACGATGGGGAACAGCGAGAAGACGAACCAGCCGATCAGCACCACGTCGGCGCCCACCGACGCCGCGGTGAATCGTCGTTGTCCGGGAAGAAGTTCTTTGGCCATGAGCTACGACTCCGCTCCAGCGGCGCGACGCTGCGCCTTGCCGAGCACGCCCACCAGCAGGCGTGCGGTGATGAAAACGATTGCCCACAGCAGGAACATGTAGGTGCTGCCGCGGGAGTAGTCGAGATTGATGATGGAGTCCTCGAAGGCCCCGATCTGCAGCGTGCGCGTGGCCACGCCCGGCCCGCCCGCGGTGAGCACATACACCGCGTCGAACACCTTGAGGTTGTCCATGAATCGGAAGATGACCGCCACCAGAATGTAGGGCCACAGCATCGGCAGCATCAGCTTGCGGAACATGTAGAACCAGCTCGCGCCGTCCACCGCGGACGCCTCGAACGGCTCCTTCGGCAGCGACCGGATGCCCGCCAGCACCAGAATCGCCACGAACGGCGTGAAGATCCACAGATCGACCAGGATCACCGACCACAGCGCGTTGCCGTGCGACAGCCAGTCGAAGGTCGAGCCGAGCCCGAAGATGTGGTTGAGAATCCCGAACTGCGGGTTGAACATCAGCTTCCAGATCACCCCGGCGATCACCGGCGCGATCATCAGCGGCAGGATCAGCACCTTCTCGAACACCCGCCCGATGAGACTGGATCGGTTGAGCAGCAAGGCGATTCCCACGCCGATGACCGTCTCCACGGCGGTCGCGACCACCGCGAAGATCCCGGTCACCCGCACACTGGTCCAGAACTGCATATCCCCCAGCACGCTGGCGTAGTTGCGCAGCCCGATGAACACCGGATTCGGGTTCACCGCAGCGTAATTGAGCACCGAGTAGTAGGCGCCGATGACGAACGGGTAGAGGATCCCGACGACGATCAGCACCGCGGGCACCGACAGCAGGTACGGTCGCAGCGACCGCCGCCAGCGCGGAACCTCCACGGCGCCGGACGGTTCCGGCGGACTGACGGCTCGAGTGGTCATCTCGACCTCCCTTTCTTCGACCCGCGGCGGGTCACAGATTGACCTTCGACGAACTGGTCTTGGCCAGACTGGCCAGCCGCGACCGAGCGCTCGCGCCGCCGTAGATGTCCTGCAGGGCGACGGCCCAGTCCTCGGTGGTGTCGAAAAACTTCTTCTGCGGGGTGAACTGGATCTTCGAGCTGCCGATGACGGCCTCGAACGTCTCCAGGTAGCCGGGCATGCCGCCGAGTTGCTGCTTGAACACCCCGTCGAACACCGACTTGCGCACCGGGTCGGCGAAGATGCCGCCCCGCACGGCCTTCGACAGCGCCTCCTTGCCGGTCACCCACTGGATGAGCAGCCACGCCGCCAGCTTGTTCTTCGACATCGAATTCATCGCCAGCGACCAGGTCCACAGGTTGGTGCTGTAGTTGCCGCCCGGCCCCGCCGGTCCCGGATACCAGCCGAGGTTGCCCGCCTGCGCGCTGGCGCCGCGCTTGTTCTTCGGGTAGGTCGCGCTGTCGGCGTCGTAGACCATCATCGCCTTGCCGTCGCCCAGATCACCGGTGGCGTTCGGATAGTCGTAGGTGGTCCAGGACGTGGGCCCGGCCAGTCGCTGCATCTCCATCCACTTCTCGGTGAACGCGACCGCGGCATCGGAATCCATCGCGGCCCGCAGTTCGCCGCCGGAGAACTCGTAATCGCGAGCGCCCTCCCGGACGAACTGGGTCATGAATCCCGGATGGATGGTCGCCCATGACTTGGAGCCGCGGGTGGCGATGCCGTACCGGTTCTGCGAGCGGTCGGTGAGATCGATCGCGAGCTGGATGAAATTGTCGAAAGTGTCCGGCAGCGCGATCTTTCGCTGATCGAAGTAGGCCTTGTTGTAGGCGACCACGTTGTTCTCGAAGCCCCACGGGATCGCCCACTGCCCGCCGGTGCCCAGCGCGGAGCCGAGCGTGAAATCCCAGCGCGTGGAGGTGCGCAGGCCCTCGTAGATGTCCTCGAAGTCGTACTCGGCGTTGGTCGCCGACGAATTCGCCAGCCAGGGCGCCAGATCCTCCACCCAGCCCGGCGGGCCGTACTGCCAGATGAAGTAGGCGCCGAGCATGAACACGTCGTGTTTGCCGGTGCCGCCGGCCAATTCGGTGTTCAGCTTGGTGAAGTAGTCGGCCTCCGGCACCAGGTCGGTGTTCACCGTGATCCCGGTCAGCTGCGTGAATTCGGCCAGCAAAGGCTGCAGCGACTGCTGATACGGGTGCGGGGTCTGCAGCAGGTTCAGTGTGGCGCCCTGTGCGGCGCGCCAATCGAACGGCCCCGTCACCTCCGACGCGCCGTTGGTGGCGTGCACGCCGCCGCCGACGCCGCAGGCCGCGATCGCCGGCAGTGCCGCCGCGGCCGCGCCCGCGATTCCCATCGCCCGCAACATGTTCCGGCGCGACATCTGCGGGCCGCAATACTGTCTGTCCCTCATCGAACTTCCTCGGATTCGCCGTCACCGGCGGCTGATGTTGTCGTCTCTCCTCCGGCGGCCGTCCCCTCATCCGACGGCCGCCGTGTCAACCTGCCCCAGTTATCCCGGCCGAAACGTGCCGGGATGACGGGGCATTCACGACGGGATCAGCGACACCTTCACCGACTCGGCGCCGCTCGCCACCAGGTCCAGGCCCTTCTGGAATTCGCTGAGCGGCAGTTGGTGGGTGCAGATCTTGTCCATCGGCAGGACACCGGATTCGAGCATGCGGATCGCCGCGGGCCAGCAGTGCGGGCCGAGATGCGCGCCGCGGACGTCGAGTTCCTTGTCGTCGCTGATGATGCTCCAATCGACGGTCACGTCGCTGCCGAAGACCCCGTATTCGACGTAGGTTCCCAACTTGCGCAACAGGTTCAGGCCCTGTGGCACCGCCGACGGGTGGCCGGTGCCCTCGAGGTACACGTCCGCGCCGTACCCGCCGGTCAGCTCCATGACGACGGCCCGAGCGTCCTGTTCGCGGATATCGACCACGATGTCGGCGCCGCACTCGCGGGCCAGTTCCAGCTTCTCCGGAGCCATGTCGAGCGCGATCACGTGCGCGGGGTTCTTGGCGCGCGCCCCGGCCACCATGCCCAGGCCGATGGGGCCGCAGCCCGCCACCACCACGACGTCGTCGAAGGTGATTCCGGCCCGCTCGACCGCGTGCAGTGAGCACGACAGCGGCTCGGTGAACGCGGCGTGGGCGGGCGGCAACTCCTTGGACACCTTGTGCACCAGCGCTTCCACCGGATACACCATGTACTTCGCCATCGCGCCGGGAGTGCGGCGCTTGAAGCCGTAGAGGTCGTGCGGCGCGCACATGTGGTACTGGCCGCGCAGGCAGTAGCGGCACTTCCAGCAGGGCACGATCTGCTCGGACACGACACGGTCGCCGACCGCGACACCCCAGCGCGCGGCGCCCTCGGCGTCGATTTCGACTATCTCCCCGACGAATTCGTGGCCCGGGATCACCTCGGTCTCGGCCCAGGCCGGGCGGTTCTCGTCGCCCCAGAACTTGGCGGCGCCGTGATAGCACTTCAGGTCGCTGGCGCAGATACCGACCGCCTCGACCCGGACCAGCGCCTCGCCCGGCCCGGGAACCGGGACGGGGACCTCCTCGAGCCGGTAGTCACCTGGTCCGTGGCAGATCACCGCCTGCATCTTCTCCGTCATCGCACTGCCCTTCATCCTGTGTCTGCCGTCACAGTAACCCACGCCGTTTACATCTGTCCAGAACGAATGTTCACAGCACCTATGGCGTGAACAAATGTTCAATGGAATACTGCACACATGCCCAGCAGTCCCGATACTCCGGCGCAGACCTCCTCCGACAGCGGCACTTTCGCGCCGTCACAGCTCTACGCGGCGGCGAAGATGTACTACGAGGAGGACGCCACGCAGGCGCAGGTCGCGCAGAAGCTACGGGTCAGCCGGGCGACGGTGAGCCGGCTGCTGTCTCAGGCAAGGCGGCAGGGCATCGTGCGCATCGAGGTGCGGCCGCCGGACCTGTCCGACACCGGCGACCTCGCCGGATCGCTCGCCGAAGCCATTGGGCTGCAACGGGTCTACCTGTCCGCGCCGCTGCCCGCGCCGACCCCCGCCAAGCCGACGGTCGAGGTGATGGGCAGCTTCCTCGCGCCCGCGGTGTCGTGGGCGCTGGCGGAGGTCGGCCTGGTCGCGGGCGATGTGCTGCTGGTGTCCTCCGGGCGGACCGTCTACGAGGTGGCCCAGTTCGACCTCGAGCGGATTCCGGGGGTGCTGGTGGTGCCCACGGTCGGCGGCAACGATCAGCCCGAGGGGTGGTACCAGACCAACGAGATCACCCGGCTGATCTCCGGCAAGCTCGGCGGGCGGCCCAATTACCTTTTCGCTCCGGCGCTTCCGGGGCCGGACCTCTACGACACCCTGCGCGCCGATCCGTCCATCCAGCGGGTGCTGGATCTGTGGCCGAAGGCGCGGTGCGCCCTGATGGGCGTCGGCGCTCCCCCGCTGCTGCGCGACGACATACCGCAATTCGTGCCGACCACCTCGGCGTCGCTGCGGGCGGCCGTGGGGGACGTGTGCTCGCGGTTCTACGACCGCTCCGGCGCACGGGTCGACTTTCCCGGCGGCGAACGGCTGATCGCCGTGGAATTGGCGGTGCTGCAACAGCTTCCCGTCGGGATCGCGGTGGCGGTCGGGGGCGAGAAGGTGGCGCCGATTCTCGCGGGCGCGCGAGCCGGGTACTTCAACCGGCTGGTGACCGATCCCGCCACCGCACGACAACTGTTGGAGAGCGCATGAATTCGATCCGGCTCGACGGCAAGCGGGTGCTGATCACCGGCGCGTCCCGGGGCATCGGGGCCGATCTGGCGGACGCCTTCGCCGGTGCGGGCGCGACACTGGTGCTGTCCGGGCGCGATGCCGAAGCGTTGTCGGCGCAGGCTCGAAAGCTACAGGAGCAGTATGGGATTCGGGCCGCCGGGGTGGCGGCGGACCTGTCGGAGCCGGACGCGCCGGCACGGCTGGCGGCCGAGGCGGCGGCGGTCTTCGGCGGGCTGGACGTGCTGATCAACAACGCCGGGATCTCCCATCCGCAGCGGGTGACCGACCTGACCGCCGCCGCGTTCGACGAGGTGCTCACCGTCAATCTGCGGGCGCCCGCACTGTTGGCCGCCGAGGTCGGCACGGCCATGGCCGAATCCGGCGGTGGCGCCATCGTCACCGTCGCCTCCGCCGCCGCGCTGCGCGCGCTGCCCGAACACTACGCGTACTGCACCTCGAAAGCGGGCCTGGTGATGGCCACCCGGGTACTCGCACTGGAGCTCGGCCCGCGCGGCGTGCGGGCGAATTCGGTCTGCCCGACCGTGGTGCTCACCGACATGGGCCGCAAGGTCTGGGGCGAGGCAGCGAAGTCCGCTCCGATGCTGGCCCGAATTCCCCTGGGCCGCTTCGCCGTCCCCGCCGAAGTCTCGGCCACCACCCTGTTCCTCGCCTCCGACCTCGCCGCCATGATCAACGGCGTGGAGGTCCCGATCGACGGCGGATACGGGGTGAGCTGACCGGGCCCCTGGGCGGCGGCGAGCGTGGTGGGATATCCGGTGGCTCAGCCGAATTCGGCTAGGCGGTGGACTTGCTCGCGGGTCGCCGGGTAGAGCTGTAGCCAGGTTTTGTAGAGGTCGTCGTAGCGTTCACGGTTGGCGGGATCGGGTGGAACCTCTCGGGCGATGCGGGCCCAATCCGTCTCGGGGGCAACGAGTCCGACGCCGATGGCGGCCAGCAGGGCGTCGCCGTAGCTGGCGCCGATGGCCTGTTCGGGGAGCAACTGGGTGAGGCCGGTGATGTCGCTGAGGGCCTGTGTCCACACGGGGCTGCGCAGGCCGCCGCCGACCCCGACCGCGCGGGTGACCGGCGAGTCGGCGTCGTCGAACATCTCCAGGATCTGCCGGATGCCGAAGGAGATGCCCTCGTACGAGGCCCGGAACAGATGTCCGCGGCCGTGCCGCAGCGTCAGGCCCGCGACCACGCCGCGCGCGTCCGGATCGAACACCGGCGTGCGCTCACCGGCCAGGTACGGCAGCACCACGAGTCCCTCGGAACCCGGCGGCACCGCCGCCGCCTCGGCCATCAGTTCGTCGAAGGGCGCGCCGCCGGTGATCTTCTGCAACCACTGGGTGAGACTGCCCGCGGTCGAGGTGCCCGCCGCGAGCGCGAAGGTGCCCTGCTCGACGCCGGTGGTGGTCCACAGCGCCGGGTTGGTGTGGAACTTCTCCAGCACCTGCACCAGGAACATGGTCGAGCCGTACATCAGCATGAGATCGCCGGGATTGCGCACGCCGACGCTGAACGCCTCGGCGTACGCGTCGACCGTGCCCGCCACCACGGGCGTCCCCGCCGGGATCCCGGTCTGCTCGGCGGCCGCGGCGGTGACCGTGCCGACCACCTCGGCGGGCCATACCAGGCGCGGCAGCGGCAGGTCGCCGAGAACGCGCGCGGCCCAGTCGGCGTTCCAGTCGAAATCGCGGATGGCGTAGAGCGGGTCGCACTGGCTGGCGGTGTGGTGGTCCTGGACGTATTCGCCGGTCAGCTTGGCCACCACGAACGAGTTCGAGCCGTACCAGCGCCGGGCCCGCGCGAACGCCTCGGGCTCGGCGTTGCGCACCCATTCGATCTTCGGCCCGACGGCCTGACTGGACAGCGACTTGCCCGCGCGCCGCAGGATCTCCTCGCCGCCGAACAGCTCCGTCAGCGCGGCGATCTCGGCGGACGCCCGCGTGTCGATGCCGTAGAGGATGGCCGGGCGCACCGGCTCCAGATCGTCGTCGCACAGCACCAGGCACGGCCCGACGCCGCTGACGCACATCCCCGCGACCCGGGCTCCCGCCGGGGCGGCGGCCACCAGCGCCCGGCTGATCGCGCACACCTCGGCCCACCACATTCCGACCGGATCGACCTCCGCCCACCCCGGCCGCGGCAGCGATATCTCGTGCGCCACCTGATGTTCGGCGACCACCACCCCGTCCGGCCGGACCAGAACGCCCTTACTGCTCCCCGTCCCCAGATCAATACCAACCAGCACATCCACGAAGGTCAGGGTATGCGCTCGGCCGCCGCCGCAGGTGAGTCCCGCGGAATCACCCCGGCCGAACCGGCTCCGTGCCCGCACCGCGCCGGCGGTAGGCCGAACCCGGATGATCGGGTGCCAGCAGGGGACCCGCGCCGCCGAGCCTTTCCCGCAGGGTGGCGGGGGCGGAGGTTTCCGGGACCCGCCCGCGGCGGCGGAGTTCGGGGATGACGAGACGGGCGAAGTCGGTGAAAGTACCCGGGGTGGTCACGTAGGCGATGTTGAAGCCATCGATGTCGGCCTCGTCCACCCAGCGTTCGAGTTCGTCGGCGACCTCGCCGGGCGCGCCGGTCAGTACCGGCCCGCGGCCGCCGATGCCGATCGCGTCCGCCAGTTCCCGAGGTGTCCAGGCTCGATCGGGGTCGGCGGTGGTGAACGACGCCAGCGCCGACCGGTTGGCGTCGGTCTCCACATACCGCAGCGGTTCGTCGTGGTCCAACTCGGCGAGGTCGACGCCGGTCCACCCGCCGAACAGCGCGAGCGCGCCCGCCGAGCTGACGAACTCCCGATAGGACCGCAGCTTGTCCTCGGCTTGCGCGCGCGTCTCCGACACCACGGGCGTGACCATGGTGAACACCTTGATCGAGCGCGGATCCCGGCCCAGTTCGGCCGCCGTCTCGCGCAGCTTGCGCACCGGTCCGCGCACTATCTCGGGCGTCGGCCCGGAAATGAACACGGCCTCGGCGTGCGCGGCCGCGAACCGGACACCGCGCGGCGAGGCTCCGGCCTGGAACAGCACCGGCGTGCGCTGCGGCGAGGGTTCGCAGAGGAACGGCCCCGGCACGGTGAAGTACCGGCCCTTGTGCTCGATGTCGTGGACCTTCGCCGGATCGGTGAAGACCCCGCGTGCGGGGTCGCGCACCACCGCATCGGCCTCCCACGACGATTCCCACAGCTTGTAGCAGACCTCGAGGTATTCGTCGGCGACGGCGTACCGCTCGTCGTGCGGAATCTGCTTGTCCAGCCCCAGGTTCCGGGCCGCGCTGTCCAGGTAGGAGGTGACGATGTTCCACGCGACCCGGCCGCCGGTGAGATGGTCCAGCGTCGACATCCGCCGGGCCAGCGCGTAGGGCTGCTCGTAGGTCAGCGACAGCGTGATGCCGAACCCGAGCCGCTCGGTCACCGCGGCCATCGCGGATACCGCCAAGGTCGGATCGTTCACCGGGAACTGCGCCGCGTCGGCGACCGCGGCGTCGCGCGAGCCCCCGTACACGTCGTAGACGCCGAGCACGTCGGCGAGGAACAGCGCGTCGAAGCCACCGTTCTCGAGCGTGCGCGCCAGTTCGGTCCAATATCCCAGTTCCTTGTACCGGTGCCCCTGGTCGTCGGGGTGCCGCCACAGGCCCGCCGACTGGTGACCGACGCAGGCCATGTCGAAGGCGTTGAGGTAGATCCGGCTCACGGTGTCGCTCCGATCTCGTCCCGGTAGGTTTCCCGCGCCGACCCGGCCGCCGCGAGGGTGAGCACCGACAGCACCGCGAAGTACACGACGATCAGCCACGGGTTCCCGCCGCCCACGGTCAGCAGCGCCGCCGCGATCAGCGGAGCGAAGCCGCCCGACAGCACCGCGCCGATCTGGTAGCCGAGCGAACTGCCGCTGTAGCGCACCCGGGTGTCGAACAACTCGGCGAACCAGGCGGCCTGCGGCCCGTACATCGCGTCGTGCATGACGTTCACGCCGAGCACGATCACCACGACCACCGCGATCTTCGACCCGGTCTCGACGGCGAGGAAGAACAGCGCGAGCGTCACCAGACCGCCCGCCGCGCCGAAAAGGTAAGGGCGCCTGCGGCCTACGCGATCGGACAGCCACGCCCACAGCGGCGTACTGACCAGGCCGAGCGCCGAGGAGATCAGCACCGCCACCAGCCCCACCGAGCTGCCCTTCCCGAATTCGTCCTGCAGATAACTCAGCGAATAGGTGGTCAGCAGCACGAACAGCGAAATCTGCGACAGCCGTAAGCCGATGGTGAGCAAGACGTTTCGTGGCTGGGTCCGCAGCACCTCCACCACCGGGAGCCGCGCGATGTCGCCGCGTTCGCGCAGCCTGCCGAAGATCTCCGCGTCGGTGAGGCGCACCCGGATCAGCAGTCCGACGATCACCAGCACCGCGCTCAGCAGGAACGGAATCCGCCATCCCGCATCGAGAAACGCGTCCTCGCCGGTGACGGCCCGCACCAGGTAGAAGACCGCGGTCGCCAGCAACATGCCCGCGGGCGAACCGAGCTGAGTGAAACTGCCGTAGAGCCCGCGGCGTCCCGGTGGCGCGTGCTCGACCGAAAGCAGCGCCGCGCCACCCCATTCCGCGCCGACCGCCAGTCCCTGGAACACTCGCAGCGTCGCCAGCAACGCCGGCGCCAGCAGACCCACCTGCGCGTAGGTCGGCAGCACGCCGATCGCGGCGGTGGTCACGCCCATCAGCAGCAGGGCGCCGACCAGAACGGCCTTGCGGCCCAGGCGATCCCCGAGATGCCCGGAGATGATCGCGCCGATCGGCCGCGCCCCGAAGCCCGCGGCATAGGTGGCGAAGGAGGCCAGGGTGCCCGCGGTGGAGGACACGTTCGGGAAGAACAACGGCTTGAACACCAGCGCCGTGGCGGTGGCGTAGAGGTAGAAGTCGTACCACTCGATGGTCGTGCCGACCATGCTGCCGAGCGCGACCGACCGTGGCGACATCGCGGCCGGGGCGGGCTCGGACGGCGAGGTCCGCTGGGTGACAGTCACGTCGGGGCAGCCTAGGTAGCGGTGAGCGGCTCGAGGAGGGTTGTTCTCGCCCTGATCGCAACCGGTTCCGGCCCCGCGCTGTGGCACAGCTCTCGCACTAATAGTTTGTGCACTAACTATTGGCGGCCTAAGCTTTGCGGTGTGAGTCCTGAGCTGACCGAAGACGACGATCCGTTGCGGCTGGACCGGCAGGTGTGTTTCGCCTTGGCCGTCGCCAATCGGTCGGTGCTCGCGGTGTACCGGCCGCTGCTGGAGCCGATGGGGCTCACCCATCCGCAGTACCTGGTGATGCTGGCGCTGTGGGGCGAGACGCCGATGTCGGTGCGGGCCATCGCCGAAGCGGTGCAACTGGATTCGCCGACGTTGTCGCCGTTGCTCAAGCGGCTCGAAGCGGCCGGACTCATCAGCCGCCGCCGGGACCGGCGCGACGAGCGCAATCTCCTGATCGACCTCACCGACGCCGGGCGTGGGCTGCGGCGGCAGGCCGAGCGGATCCCGCCCGCGGTGGTGGAGCGGCTCGGTGTGAGCCTCGCCGATCTGGAGGAACTGCGCGACATCCTCACCCGTGTGAACCAGGCCGCCCGCGCGGCCGCCGGAACAGCCGAGGCAGGGAGAACCGCATGAGTGGGCAAACCCCCGACCCGATCCAGCGCGTGCGCTACATCGCCGGCGCGACACTGCCCGAGTCGATGCGCGAGTGGGTGCTCGAGGACCTCACCGGCCGCGGCGCCGGCCGCCGCTACCTGCTGCGCTTCCTCGTCCCCGTGCTGCCGGTGCTGTGCCTGTTCCTGCTGGTACCGGGCCCGCTGTGGATCGGGTTGTCGATGATGGCGCTGCTGTACATCCCGCTGATCTACTTCACCGTCGCTCTCATGTACGTCTACCGCCGCCACCGCCTGATCAAGCACGGACTCGATCCCGAACTGGCCGACATCCGCCGGCGCCGCCGCGCCGAGGCCGAACGGGCGTCCTACGAATCCCGCCACGGGCGCGGGTAGCGGGGCGCCGCATCGTCATCCCGGCGCGCTTTTGGCCGGGATCCACACCATCCAGCTGGATTCCGGCCAAGAGCACGCCGGAATGACTATGAGGACCACCGCCGGCATGACCGCGAGGACCACCGCCGGAATGACTGTGAGGACTACCGCTCCCCCTGCCTGGACGAGGTACGGCTCAGATCAGCCCGTGTAGTGGAGGCGCGGTGTCGTGCAGCAGGGCGCGGCCCACATGGTGGTACTTCCAGCGCACGGGGTCGTGGAGGGTGTGGGTGCGGGCGTTGCGCCAGAAGTGGTGGAGGTTGAGATCGGCTGCGGCGCTGCGGGTTCCGGAGACCTCGAACAAGGCGGCGGAGACCTCGGTGGCGGCGCGGTCGGCGATGATCTTGGCCGCCGCGACCGCGAGCGAGGCGGCCGCGACGGGATCCGAGGGGGTGTCTTCCGGCGCCGCCGCGCCGGTGTCGCTCGCACCGACCGCCGCGTCGACCGCGGCAGCGGCCGCCGCCAGCGTCGCCTCGGCGGCCGTCACCGATACCGCCAGTTCGCCGAATCGCTGGATCAGCAGCGGGTCGTCGATCGCCCGCTCGACTTTCGCCTCGAACCACGGGCGACTGCTGGTGCGCGCGAAATCCGTTGCGGCGGTGAGGGCGCCGCGGGCAATGCCGGCGTCGATGGCGACGTGCAGCAACTGCGCGAAGGCGCCGTATCCGGTGGGGGCGCGCACGGCGGCCGAGCGGGCCACCAGTTGCTCGCGATCCACCAGCACCCCGTCGAACGAGACCGTGCCGCTGCCGGTGGTGCGCTGCCCGATGCCGTTCCAGTCGTCGACGATACGCACGCCGGGCGACTCGGCCGGCAGATACGCGACGTACTCCCCCGGGGCCAGTCCGCTGCGCTCGTCCGGATCGTCGAGCCGAGCGAGCACGGCCAGCACATCGGCGAAAAGCGAACCGGTGCAATAGTATTTGATGCCGTCGACACGGAAGCGCCCACCGTCCGGCCGCACGGTGGTGCCGATCTCGGCGACCGTGGCGCTGGTCCGCTCCGACTGCGCGTTGGCGATGCGGCCGCCGCCGAGCACCTGCCCGAGATAGCGCCGGCGCTGCGCCTCGGATCCGGCCAGCCGCAGCAGATTCACGTACACGAAGTGGCTGTGCGGAATCTGGGCGATATTCGGGTCCGCGGTCGCCAGTATCCGCACCACCTCGGCGACCGCGCTCGGCGGCAGATCCGCACCGCCGAGTTCCGCCGGAACGGTCACGGCCAGTAGGCCGCTCGCCGCCAGCTGATCGATTTCCCGATGCGGCAGTTCACGATCGCGGTCGCGGCGGGCGGCGCCCGTCGCGAAGTCGGCCGCCAGCCGCCGGGCCACCGCGCGGGCGTGCGCGGCCGACTCGATGCGCTCGGCGGTGACGGCGGTCATCGGCTCGCGGCCGCGGCGGGTGCGCGGGCGGCCTCCAGCTCCCGCACCAGCGGCAGCACCTTCGCACCGAAGTATTCGATCTCCTCCTGGAAGTGCAGGAATCCGCCGAGGATCAGATCGACTCCGCGGTCGCGGTAGGCGACGATGCGTTCGGCGATCTGCTCGGGCGTGCCGATGAGTTTGGTGCGGAAGCCGTCGTTGTACTGGACCAGGTCCTCGAAGGTGGAGTCGGCCCACATTCCCGTCCGGTCCCGGGTGGACGCACCGGCCTGCTGCACCGCGTCCCGGAACCCTTCCACCGCAGGGCGATTCGCCTTGTCGATGATCTCGCGGAGGGTGTCGTGCGCCTCCTTCTCGGTGTCGCGCGCGATGATGAACCCGTTCAGGCCGAACTTCACCTCGCGGTCGTGCGCGCGGGCGATCTCGCGCAGATCGTCCAATTGCTCGGTGACGCCGTCGAAATCCTTGCCGTTGGAGAAGTACCAGTCGGCGAAGCGGCCGCCGTTGCGCCGGGCGGCGGTGGAGTTACCGCCTTGGAACAGTTCGGGATTCGGCCGTTCCGGGGTGTTGAGCGGCTTGGGCTTCAGGGTGAAGTCGCGGATGCGGTAGAAGTCGCCGCCGTAGTTCACGTTGTCCTCGGTCCAGATCTTGCGGATCACCTCGAGGAATTCGCCGCTGCGCCGGTAGCGTTCGTCGTGCTCCAGCCACGGCTCGCCCAGCGCCTGGAACTCGCCCGCGAACCAGCCCGATACGACATTGATCGCGAAACGCCCGCCGGACAGATGATCCGCGGTGGCGCCGAACTTGGCCAGCACCGCCGGATGCCACAACCCGGGATGCACGGCCGCGATCACCTTCAGCCGCTCGGTCGCGCCCAGCAGCGCCAGGCTGAACGACGTCGACTCGTGCTGGAACTCGGCGCCGTAGGAGGCGGTGTAGCGCACCTGCGACAGCGCGTACTCGAACCCGTTGCGTTCGGCGGTCCGAGCGAGCTTCTTGTTGTACTCGAAGTCCCAGCTCGTACGCTGCTCGATATCACTGGTGACCAGTCCCCCGCTCACATTGGGCACCCAGTAGGCGAACCGCACCTGATCGGCGATGTTCTCGGTCGTCATTGCTGCTCCAGCCGATTGTCGTCGAGACGGGATGTAGGCCACCGGGCGCGGCAACCATGCGCCCGGCGTGCCCCACACTTCAACACCGCCGCGTCTCCCGAACCAGGGTTTGAATCGCCCCGATCCGATCCCCGCCGAGATCTCGCCACGGGTTCGCGTTTCTGATGCCGATGTCGCCGGGTGGTGGACAGGGTTGCCCAGGCGGCGGCGGTGGTGATGGCGGCGATGCCGAGACAGCGGTGCAGGGAGAGGGACTCGTGGAGGACCACTGCGCCGGTGAGGGCGGCGACTACGGGTTCGAGGGTGAGGAGGGTGGCGACGAGGTGTGCCGGAATGCGTTGTAGCGCAGCTAGTTCCAGGGAGTATGGGATCACCGCGGAGAGGGTTGCGACGGCGACACCGGCGAACAGGACGGCGGGGGTGAAGAGGGTTCCGCCGTTCGAGTACAGGCCCGGCGGTAGGCCGAGCAGGGCGGCCACGCCGACGGCGAGAGCGAGCAGGGGGCGGCTGCCGGGCCCCGATCCGAGGCGGCGGGAGAGCAGCAGGTAGCTGCCCATCGAGGCGGCCGACAGCAGGGCCAGGGCGATACCCTGCCAGGCCAGGGGGCCAGAGGCGGGATCGCGGACGAGCAGCAGGCCCGCGACGGCGAGCACGACCGCACCGGCGTCCGCGAGTCGGCGGGAACCGCACAGCGCCACCGTGAGCGGACCGAGCAGTTGCAGCGTGCAGGCCACTCCGAGCGGGAGATAGTGCAGGGCAGGGTAGATCAGGTTCATTCCGGCGATCGCGACGCCGAGCGCCAGCACCGTGCGCAACCGCCGCCCGCGCGGCAGGGTGCGCGGGCGGCGGATCGCCACCAGCACCAGCGCGGCGATTCCGAGCCGGAGCGCAACCACGCCGAGCGGGTCCACCCGCGAGAACAGCTGCTTGCCGAACGCCTGCCCGGTCTGCGTCGAGATCGCGGCGGCCAGGACGAACAGTGGAGCGGGAACCATGACCACAGCTTCTCGGTTCACACAATTCAGGTCCATCAAAAGATACCGGCGATGTTCGTGCAGAATTGCCTACATGATCGACCTCCGCCGATTACAGGTCCTGCGGGTGCTGGCCGACCGCGGCACCGTCACCGCGACCGCCGCGGCGCTGTACGTCACTCCCTCCGCGGTCTCGCAGCAGATCCGTTCCCTGGCAGCCGAACTCGGCGTCGACCTGCTGCGCCAGGAGGGCCGCCGGGTGCGGCTCACCCCGGCCGCACGGGAATTGCTCCGGCACGCCGACATCCTGGCCGAACAGTGGGAGCACGCCCGCGCCGACATCGCCTCCGGCGGCACGGAATTGACCGGCGCGCTGCGCTTCACCGGGGTGTCCTCGGCCATCGCCGCCGTCGTCGGCCCGGCCGTGGCACGCCTGCGCGAACAGCATCCGCGAGTCGAATCGACCATGGACGAGATGGAGAGCACCGAGGCCTTTCAGCTCCTGCTCGCCGACGCCGCGGACATCTCCGTCGGATTCCCCACGGCCACCACCCCGCCCGTCGACGACCCCCGCTTCGAACAGCACGTGCTGCTCGACGATGTCCAGGATCTCCTGGTGCCCACCGGACAACCCCTGGCACAACAGGACTCGGTCACGCTCCGGGACGCGGCCGCCGAACCGTGGATACTCGACTTCCCGGGCGGCGACACCCACGACGTCGTCTTCGCGGCCTGCGCCACAGCGGGTTTCACACCTCGCATCGCCCACCACGTCAAGGAATGGTTCGCCGTGTCCGCTCTGGTCGCACACGGCCTGGGCGTCTGCCTGCTGCCCCGGCTGGTGCCGATTCCCGACGAGCACGCGGTGGTCCGGGTCCCGCTGCACGGTAGTCCGCGGCCGGCCCGGACGATCATCGGCACCGTCCGCCGCGGCGCCGCCCGGCACCCGCTGATCGCCGCCGGATTGTCCACTGTCGCTGCCGTCGGCCGCGAGATCGCCGCGCGCCGTTGATGTTCAGCGGATGGTGCTGGTGCGGCCGTAGCCCTGCGTGATCTCGGCCAGCTCCGCCGGGGTGAGAACGTCCTCGATCCGGTCGAAGCCGCTCGGGGCCCGTTCCGCGACGGTGCGGAGGATGCGGTCCATCGGCATGTCACGGTTGGCGAGAACGATCTCGTTGACCGTGACCAGGCGCGCGGACTCGTAGGCGAGCGCACCCCGCTCCGGATCGCCGGTGCGGGCGAGTTCGGCGGCGAGCGTCCGGGCGTCGAGAATGGCCTGGGAACCGCCGTTGGAGCCGATCGGGTACATCGGATGCGCGGCGTCCCCGACCAGAGTGATGCGCCCGGAAGTCCAGTGCGGCAACGGTTCCCGATCCACCATCGGATACTCGAGGATGTGCTCGGTCGCGCCGATGAGCTCCTCGATGTCCACGGTGTCGAAATGCCAGCCCCGGTAGAACGGCAGCACATCCGCCGCCCGGCCGGTGCGATTCCAGTCCGCCACCTCGGCGCCCGCGTCGGGTAATCGCACCTCGGCAACCCAGTTCACCAGCGCCCGCCCCGCGCGCCGGGCAGCCGCCGAAATCGGATAGGCGACGAACTTGGCCGCGTGATTGCTGCCCGCGAACGCCATCGACGCCCCGGACAGGAACGGCCGGGTCATGGTCACGCCCCGCCACATCCGGATGCCGTTCCCGCGCGGCGGCCCTTCCCCGGGGTGCAGTTGCGCGCGCACGGCCGAGTGCAGGCCGTCCGCGCCGACCAGCAGATCCGTCTCCAGCTCGACCGCCGCGTCACTGTCACGATCGCGCAGTCGGCTGCGCACACCCGCGTCCGTCTCGACGGCGGCGACGAAGCGGAGGCCGGTTTTCACCGCGTCCGGACCGAGCCGGTCGTGCACCGCGGCCAGCAGCAGGTCTTGCAGTTCGCCCCGGTGCACGGAGTACTGCGGCCAGCGATGCCCGGCGGCGACACCGCGCGGCTCGCGCCAGATCTCATTGCCGAAGCGGTCGTAGTGCAGCACCTCCGCGGTCGGAATGGCCAGTTCGCCCAGGCGGTCGGCCAGCCCGAGCGCGGCGAGTTCCCCGGTGGCGTGCGGCAGCAGATTGATGCCGACGCCGAGCGGCCGCAGGGTGCGGACGCTGTCCACGACCGTCGCGCGGATCCCCTGCTCGTGCAGGCTCAATGCCGTTGTGAGGCCGGCGATTCCGGCGCCGACGACCAGGACTCGCATCAGCCCACCCCGACCGGTACATACGCCGGATTGAACCGCTCGTGCAGGTACGCGACCGCCGTCGCGGTGTGGTCCAGCAGCACGCTTTCCTTACACGCGCAGGGGATTCCGCACGCGTCGTCGTCCGCCGGCCAGATGGTCCGCCCGGCCGCCAGCACCGTGCGCCCGAGATGCCGATTGGCCGCCGCCAGGCTGTGACCGATGGGCATCTGCTGCTGAGCGAGCAGCCCGACGAGTCCTCGGTCGGATCCGGCGATGACGACGGAGTTCGCGGACACGGCGATGGTATCGGCGTACAGCGCCGACCGGCGCACAATCACCTGATCCGTCTCGGCGCAGCTCAGCGCCGCGCGCACCGCCTCGGACAGCTCACCGGCGGCCACCTCGTGCTGGTCGAGCACCTCGACCGACAGCCGCCGCCCGACCAGGGCCTCCAGCAGCAGAGTGGTCGACCCGTCGGCGCACAGCAACATACGGGTAACCGACGGAACAGCGAATCTGCTTGTGTCCGTAGACATCTCGATCACCCGACCGAGCATAAAGGCATTCTCGCCATCGCGCTGGCCGGACGGTGGTCCCGGCGGTGTCGCCGAATGTTCGCCGGCGCTGTGGCTCGACTCCGAAACTACCGCCCCGCGCCGTGCGCCGCTCGGTGGCGATCGCGTGGTTACCGCACCGTCCGGCCTGTCTCTCGCCAGGTCGGCGCGTTACGAAGCCGCAGTTCGGGAGTCGGTCCACGCCCGGACACGCCCGCTCGGCGCGCCGTGCCGAACCGGTCGGCGTGTCCGATTCAGTGGTGGATGTCACTCCCGGCGAACAAACGCATGAACGAGTTGGGCACCTCGGCGCGGACGGACAGCCGCAGGCCGGGGGGTGTGCCGCACGAAACTCCGGCACACCCCCGGGAACTCCGGCGAGAGGACTACCTGGAGGCCGTGAGCGCGGCGAACTCCGACCGCGAGAACCGGCCCGCGGGCTCGAAGCGCGCCAGCAGTTCCGACGCGGGCACACCCGTGACCGAGGCAACGTATTCCTCGGCGGCGGGCACGGTCTCTATGCCCCGGAACGGCTGCGGCCGGTGCAGCAGCCCGACCAGCGCGGAGGCGAACCGGGCGTCGACGGCCGCCGCGGCGAAGAACAGGTTGCCGATGTCGGCCAGTTCCGGGTCGCTGAGGAACAGGCGGGTGACGTGGGCGGCGGCCTCGGCCCGCGCGGCCAGGAAAGCGCTGTACTGCTCGGTGATCCACGCGTCGTCGAACGGACCGCTGTGGGTCGCGGCGGCCGCGACCAGGCGCTGCGCCTGCACGAGCCCGCTCTGCGCGCCCTGCCCGGCGATCGGGTCGTAGGCGACGGCGGTGTCACCGAGCGCGGCGACGGGATGGCCACCGGCGGTGTGGCCCAGGCCGGCCCGGAACACCGGCCGCACCGCGCCCTTCAACCAGGAGTGCCGGTCCTCCGCGATCACCTGGGTGGCCTGCACCTCGGGCAGGTCCCAGTCGAGGTAGTCGCGGTAGAGGTCCTGCACGATGCGATGCGCCGATTCGGCGGAATCCGCCGCGCTGAAACGCTTCTCCCAGTCGCTACCCGGCCGCGCCCAGCCCAGGAACGCCCAGCTGGGGCCGACGTCCTTGTGCAGGTACGGTCCCCACCAGCCCTCGCCCTGGTCGGCGCGGATGGAGAAGCCGCTGCGCGCACCGCCGGCGGGGCTGCGGTGGGCGAAGACGTTCTCGTCGAAGCCGAGTCCGGTCACCGTGACCGTCAGCAGGGTCCGTTGCGGGGCGTCGTAGACAGTGCGTGCCGAGTCGACCGGGAACAGCTCCGACAGCCCGCCGCGTCCCGTGGCGACCAGCGTCAGGTCGTGCGCGGCCGCGATGCCGTCGAGCTTCTCCGGCGTCACCGCCTCGACCACGAACCGGCCGCCGCGCTCCTGGAAGGCGGTCAGGCGGTCGTCGGCCTTGAGCCGGGTGTCGACGGCGAGACCGGTGTAATCGTCGAAGGCGCCGTCGAATTCGATGAGTTCGGCATCCGGCGCCGCGATGCGGACGGTGAGGCCGGTGTGCAGCGGCGCGCGGTCGGCGTAGCTGGTGAGGCCCAGCGCGGCCTCGGCGGCCTGCGCCTCACCGAAGATCAGCGCGGTGCCGGTGGCGGGCACGTCGTCACGCAGCGACCGCTGGTCGCGGTCGCTGTACACGGTGACATCGAAGCCGGCGTCGAGCAGGCCGAGCGCCGCGGTGACACCGGTCTGCCCGGCGCCGATGATCGCGGCCGAGCGGGTGGATTCGGAGCGGGGTTGTGTCGTCATAGCGAAATCCTCCGGTTCGGAGCGTGCACAGTGGAGTATTGCGATCAGCGGGAATAGATCGGTTCGCCTCGGCAAACGACGAACTTCTTTGGAACGAGCGGCAATTGAAGCTGGACCCGCCTACTCCGCCACGAGCGCGGCGCCCGGACGGGACTCGGTGTCGGGCAATGCTGTAGACCCTGGCCCGCCGAGCCGGTATCGCGCGCCGCGATGTTCCGGGGGCAGCCGGTCACCGGCGCCGAACAGCGCGTTGCGCAGCGTCCCCGGCACATACTCCCGCGGATACGCGCCTCGTTCGGTCAGGACCGGAACCACGTGCCGCACAACGTCTTCGAACGAGGCCGGCGTCACGGCGTAGGCGAGGTTGAACCCGTCGACATCGGTATCGGCCACCCATTCCTGCAGCCGGTCGGCGACCATCTCGCCGGAACCGACGAAGACCGGCCCGATCCCGCCGATCCCGGCCCACCGGCCGATGTCGCGCACGGTCCACTCCCGGCCGTCGTCGTCGAACTCCTGGAAGGCCGCGACCGCCGACCGGATGGCATTGCTCTCCACCTGACCGATCGGATCGTCGAGGTCGTAGCGGGACAGGTCGATTCCCATCCAGCCCGACATGAACACCAGCCCACCCTCGATGCTGGCGTAGGACAGGTACTCCTCGTGCTTGCGCCGCGCCTCGTCGTCGGTCGGCCCCGTGATGATGGTGGACAAGGCGTAGACGCGTGCGGCGTACCGGTCCCGGCCCGCCGCCTCCAGCGCGTCGCGGATGGTCGAAACCGTCTGCGTGAGCACGCGTTTCGACGGCGCGGCGACGAAGATCGCCTCCGCGTTCTCGGCCGCGAACCGCACCCCGCGCGGCGACGCGCCCGCCTGGTAGATCACCGGCGTGCGCTGCGGCGACGGCTCGGACAGATGGATGCCCGGCACCGTGTAGTGGCGGCCGCGGTGCCCGATGTGGTGCACCTTCGCCGGGTCGACATAGATCCCCTGAGCGGCGTCGCGGACCACCGCGTCGTCCTCCCACGAGCCTTCCCACAGTTTGTACAGCACCTCGAGGTACTCGTCGGCCTGGTTGTAGCGCTCGTCGTGGTCGAGTTGGTCGGCGGCGCCGAAATTGCGTGCGGCCGAGGGCAGATAGCCGGTCACGACGTTCCAGCCGATGCGGCCGCCGGTGAGATGATCGAGTGTGGACAGCCTGCGGGCGAACGGATACGGATGCTCGAACCCGGTTCCCGTGGTGATGCCGAAGCCGAGATGTTTCGTCGCCGCCGCCATCGCCGAGACCAGTAGCAGCGGATCGGCCACCGGGATCTGCGCGCCCTGCCGCAGCGCCGCGATGTCGTTGCCGCCGTACACGTCGTAGGTGCCGAGCACATCGGCGATGAAGATGCCGTCGAAGCGGCCCTGTTCCAGCAGGACCGCGAGGTCGGTCCAGTAGCTCAGTTCCTTGTATCGGTGCGACTGGTCGTCGGGGTGGCGCCACAGTCCCGGCGACTGGTGGGCCACGCAGTTCATGTCGAACGCGTTGAACCGGATGCGCCGCGTCATCGCGCACCGCCCTCGGTCTTGCGCTCACCGGCACTCCACGCGAACGGCAGGTCCGCGCCGTTGAGCAGATGGTCGCCGATGGCACGCGCCTTGAAGATGGCCGGGTTGTGCACGGAGATGGTACGGGCGTTGCGCCAGTGCCGATCCAGCCGCAGCCGCTCGGAGGTCACCGACGCCCCGCCCACCTCGAACAGCTGGCTGGTCGCCGCCAGGACCGTGTCGATGACCGTCAGCTGCGCCTGTGCGGCGGCCAGTTCCGCTGCCACCAAACCCTTTTCGTCGCCCGCGCCACCGGCCAGCACCTCGTCGAGCACGTCGGCGACCGCCAGCACGCTCGCACGGGCGGCGAACGCGGCCGCGGACAGGCGGCCGATCACCTGCTGTACCAGCGGATCGTGCCGGGGCAGGTCGGCCGACGCATGGGTGTAGGTGCGGGTGCGCTGCGAGACCCATTCGCGGGCATCGCGTTCGGCGCGCTGGGCGATGCCCGCGAGCACCGCCAGCTGCACCAACTGGAGATACGCCGTCGCGTAGGTGGGCCCCGCGACTCCGTAGCCGGGCCCGAGGACATCCTCCTCCGACACCACGACATCGGTGAATTCCGTTGTGCCGCTGGCGGTCAGCCGCTGGCCGAAGCCATCCCAGTCGTCGTGCTGGCGCACCCCGTCGGCCTTCGCTCCGACCAGCACGCCGACCCGCTCGCCGTCGCGGTCGGCCGCGGTGAGGATGTGATCGGCGTACAGCGATCCGGTGCTGTAGTACTTGATGCCGTTGAGCAGCAGCCGATCTCCGTCGCGCGTGAGCCGGGTCTGGTAGCGGTCGACGGCCCCGACGCCGGGTTCGGTGATGGCGTTGCCGACGAGTACTCCCTCCCCGGTGGCGCGCAGCCACCGTTCGCGCACCGGGCCCGGCTCGGCCAGCAGTTGATCCTCCACGAACGAGAAGTGCACCCGCAACGCCTGCGGGATATTGGATTCGGCGGCCGCCAGCTCGATCAGCTGTCGGAACAGCTGCCGCACGCTCGCGCCGTAGCCGCCGAACTCGGCGGGCACGCGCAGCGCGCCGAACCGCGCGGCGCGCAACTGAGCCACCTCGTCGTAGGGCAGTTGCCGGTCGACCTCGCGATCGACGGCGCCGACGGCGATCCGCTCGTAGATCGGTGTGAAGACCGCGTCCAGCTCGGCGTCGGTCACGGAAGGCACAGCGGTGGAAGTCATGCTTCACCCTCGCCCACCACCCCCGGTGCGCTCACGGGTTGCGCGCACCGCGATCAAAACACCTCGCGCGGCGCCCGGCGACGACCGCCGCTCAGCCCCGGTAGATCCGGTCGACGGTGGTGGTCAGCAGTTCCTGCAGCGTGGCGAGCGAGGCGTCGGCCCGCTCCGGCCCGCCGCCGAGCACATCGTTGTCGTCCAAGCCGTCCGCGATACCGCCCGCGACCGCGCGGTGCACGGCATCGAGTGCTACCCCGCTGTGGCGGCAGTGCACCGCCGCGTACTCGAACCAGTCCAGCGTCGTCACGCCCGCGGCCTCCGCCGCCCGCACGACCGACAGCGCCGACTCGAAACCCGCACGCACCGTGGCATCGTGGGCGGCATCGGCGGCCCGGCGCACACCGGGACGGGGTCTGCCGTACCGACCCGCATCGTGTGGCTCCGCGCTCATACCACTCCTTCCTCCCCGGCGACACCTTGCCTTCGACGGTACGACACCGTACGCGCGCGACCGCCCGCGAACGCGGAATCGCCGGGATCGTCACCCGTCGCCGGACACGCGGCCTTGTGACCGTTCACAGTCTCCGGCGCACGGCTCCCCGCGCGTTCACAGAACCTGGGCCAGTTGGGTTTTCCGTTGTGACCGGAGCGTTACCGTGAGGTGCTACGCGAGACGCGCGGCGACGGAAGGGATCCACGATGACGGCTACCGGCACCGAGCACCACGACCTGACCGTCTCGGGGCAACCGGTCACCTCGCCACTCAAGGACGTGCGGGCGCTGGCTCGGAAGATGGTAGGCCACTTCGTGGACAATGTCGCGCCGTGCGGGACGCTGCCCGGCGACGCGCTGCGCGGCGATATCACCGCCGTCACCCGCGCCTGCCTGGAGCTGGCGATCAGCATGCTCGACGGCACCGACATCCCCGACAAGACGGTCCGGCTCGAACAGGCCGCCGCCAACTGGGCCCGCGAGGGCATCCCGATCGACACCATCCAGCACGCGCTGCACGAGGGCTTCCGGCTCGGCTTCGACCTCATCCTGGACCGCGCCACACCCGACGACTTCGACAGCCTCAAGGGCGCGTCGCGACGCCTGCTGGACGTCCTCGACACCATCAACGCCACCGTGTCCCGCGCCTATGTCAAGGAATTGCGCGGCGTGGTCGGCGAACACCACACCGCGGTGCACACGCTCACCTCGGCGCTACTGGCCGGGCACCCGACCTCGGTGATGGCGCGGGAATCCGGCATCGAGATCGCCGCGGCGTATCACGTTGTCGCGCTGGCGGTTCCGGCGCACCCGGACGAACGCAATCCCGCGCTGAACGGTCAGGTGGTGGCGCGGCGCAAGCTGCGGCGGGTGCAGGCGGCGCTGGCCGACCGCTGCGGCGACACCGCGCTGTCGCTGCTGAGCGTCGACGGCGGCACGGTGCTGATCCCGTCGACCACTATCGCCGACGGGGATCTCGACGAGTTCGTGGCGGTGCTGTCGCGCAACGCGCAGGTTCCCGTGACCGCCGCGGTGATCGACGCGAGCGCGGCCGACATCCCCGCGGCCGCGCGGCGCGCCCACGAACTGCTCGACATGGTGCAGCGCCTGCACTGCCAGCCGGCGCTCTACCGCTTCGACAACCTCGCGCTGGAGTATCAGCTCACCCGGCCCGGGCCGGGGCGCGAATACCTCGGCGCGCTACTGGACGTGCTGGACGACCACCCCGAACTGCTCGGCACCCTGCGCAAGCACATCGGCACCAATTTGAACCGGCAGCAGACCGCGCGGGCGCTGCACGTGCACACCAACACGGTCGACTACCGGCTGAAGCGAGTCGCCCAGCTGACCGGATTCGATCCCACCCAGCCGGCCGGGCTGTGGTATCTGCGCTCGGCTCTCGTGGCGCGCACGTACCGCGCCGCCGAGTAGCGGTCAGCCGTTCTCGGCGAGTTCCGCGAGCCTGTCCAGGGACGCGCGCAGGCGGTCGGCCGTGGTGGCGCGGGCGCGGACGAGACGCTTCTCGTCGGCCAGCCGCGTCCAGTCGTAGGTGTGGGTGACGCGGGTGCGCGCCGCGTCGAGGGGCTCGACCTCCCAGCGCCACAGGTGCCCGGGCGGCTGCTGACCGGGTTCCGCGGGCCGCCAGGCGATCCGGCGGCCCTCCTCGAATTCGACCACGTGGTTCTCCCGGACCGCGCCCGGCTTGGTCAGCGCCGTCACGAAGACGTCGCCGACGGCGTGCGGGCGTTGTCCCGCAGCGGCTTCCGACAGATTGTCGTTGCCGTCCCAGCTCGGCTGCCGGGCCGGATCGGCGATGAGTTCGAAGATCCGGTCGGCGGGGGCGGCGATCTCGCGATCGGCGGACACGATGCGTGCTTCCACGGTGCTGTCGGTCATGCCCCGATCGAAGCACCCGACCACCCGATCGCGCCAGCGGGCCTTCTTTCGGACGGCCGGGCGGTAAGCGGGAACGAAGGGCAGGGCCATCCTCGCTGCCGGGCGGTGAACGGTGGTAGGACGCAGGGTCGTAACACGTTTGTAGCGAATGAGCAGTTACCCTGTTGCGGGAGTGCAGCACTCCGTCCATACCCGAGCGCGGAACGTCGGCGAACTCACAGCTACGGTCCGTGCCGGATTGGACCCTTGTTCGAGCACCGTGGTAAGAGAAATGTCGTGCCCCTTCCGATCGCTGTTCATCCCGCACCGGGCCGCCGTGACACGCTGAGCGACACACGGCGGGCGCCCGGCGCGCGGCGTCTGCGGTGACGGCGCGGCCGGACCGGATGGCGATCGGCGCACGCGGCCAGCAAACCCGGGCGGCGGGACGCTCGGGAGTCGCGACGTACCGGCACGACCTGGACGGGCTCCGTGGTGTCGCCATCGCTCTGGTGGTCATATTTCACATCTGGTTCGGCCGGGTGTCCGGTGGCGTCGATGTCTTCCTGGTGCTGTCGGGATACTTCTTCACCGGACTGTTGCTGCGCCGCGCGACGGCCGGATCGGTGGGCGTCGCCGCGACACTGCGCCGCACCGCGCGGCGGCTGCTGCCCGCCTTGGTGACGGTGCTGGCGGCGGTGGTCGCGGCGGCATTGCTGCTGCGGCCCTACACGCAGTGGAACGAGCTGTCGAGTCAGACGCTGGCCTCGCTGTTCTACTACCAGAACTGGCAGCTCGCGCTGTCGTGGTCGAACTACGCGGCCGCCGATCCGTCGGTCAGCCCGCTACAGCATCTGTGGTCGATGTCGGTACAGGGCCAGTTCTATCTGGCCGCGATCGTGCTGGTCGCCGTGGCGGCGAAGGTCGCGAAACCGGGCACGCTGCCGCGGGTCACGGTCACGGCCGTCACCGTAATGGCAGCGCTGTCGTTCGCGTATGCCGCCCACGGCACCGGCGCGCACCAGGGCTGGAGCTATTACGACAGTGTCGCGCGGGCATGGGAACTGCTCGCCGGGGCCGCGCTCGCCGTCGTCGCGCCGAGGTTGGCCCCGCCGCGCTGGGCCCGGACCGTACTCGCGGTGTTCGGCATCGGCGCGGTCGTCGCCTGCGGCTGGTTGCTCGACGGCGCGGGCCTGTTCCCGGGACCGGCCGCGCTGCTGCCCGTGAGTGCCGCCGCGGCGCTGATCGTCGCCGGAAACACCGCGGAACCGGCGGACCGCCCCCTGCCCAACCGGGTCCTGACCTGGCAGCCGATGATCCGGCTCGGCGACATCGCGTACGCGCTGTACCTGTGGCACTGGCCGATTCTCATCTTCTATCTCGCCGAACGCGGGCGGCCCACGGCCGGAATCGGGGACGGGCTGGTAGTGATCGCGCTGTCGCTGGCGGCGGCGTGGGCGACATTCCGGTTCGTCGAGCAGCCGCTACGGCTGCGCGCCGGCGCTCCCCTGACCCCGGCGATCTATCGCCGCCGGGCCGGGGCGGCGGTTTCCGCGGCGGGGGTGACGGTCGCGCTGCTCGCCACGGTCTGGATCGTGGTCGTCGGCGCCAATCCGCCGCGTCCGGTCGGTGCGCTCGATCCGGCCCGGTATCCCGGCGCCGAACAGCTGGCCGCGGGCGCCGGGGCCCTCGACGCCCCGATGCGGCCGTCGATCGCCGAGGCGCCCGGGGATCGGGCCTATCCGGCGCGCGACGGATGCATCGCCGACTTCGATACTCGCGACGTCGTGACCTGTACCTACGGTGATCCGGACGCCCACCGGACGCTGGCCGTCGTGGGTAGCTCGCATGCCGAGCACTGGATACCGGCGCTACACGAGCTGGGACAGCAGCACGCGTTCCGCATCGTCGTGTACCTGAAAATGGGCTGCCCGCTGACTGTTTCCGCAGACACCATGTACAAGGGCGAGCGCATCCCGGACTGCCGGGACTGGTCGCGGGAGGTGATCGACCGGCTCGGCGCCGAACGTCCCGACTGGGTGTTCACCACCGGCACCCGGCCCCGCGACACCACCGGCGACGAGACCCCCGCCGACTACCTGGACGTGTGGACCCAGCTCGCGGAGCGCGGCCTCAACGTCGTCGCCGTGCGCGACACACCGTGGTTGCGCCGCAACGGAATTCGCTACCGCGCCATCGACTGCCTGGCGCAGGGCGGCGACCGCATCGGCTGCGGGATGCCCCGCACCGACGCCCTCGACCCGGTCAACCCCGCCGCCGTCCCGGCCGCCGCGTACCCGAACGTCTTCCCCATCGACCTCAGCAATGCCGTCTGCGAACCCGAGAGCTGCCCGGTCGTGGTCGGCAACGTCCTGCTTTATCACGACGAGCACCACCTCACCGCCACCTATTCGCGGTCCCTGGCGCCCGAACTCGAACGCCAGTTACAGCCCATCCTCCGATGGTGGTGAACGACGGCCCTCACCATCGGATGCGCGCCACCAGGGCCCGATGGTCCGCGCCGGGCAACGACACCGTGTCCGCCGCGACCGCCCGTCCACCGGCGACGAGGATGTGGTCGATCCCGATCAGCGGCGGCCAGCGCTTGTCGGTGGGGTAGGTGACGAGCAGTCCCGCGCCCGCCTCTTCGGCGGCGTCGGCGAAGCGGCCGGTGAGGAACGCCCGGAACTGCGAGTGGTCGTAGGTCGCGTTGAAGTCGGCGCCGACGAGCGCGGGACGGTCCGGCGCGCGGTCGAGAATGTCTCGCAGCCGTGCCAATTCGTCGCCCCAGACCTGCGTGCCGAATACCGGCGGCACCGGATGAAACGCGTACACCGTGACCGGACCCACGTCCGGGATCGTCGCCGTCGCCGAGAGCTGATTCAGGACGAACCCGTCGTATTCGACGGTGTCCGACAGCGGGTAGGCGCTCCAGATCCCGGTACCGGCGGCGTTGCGGCCCGGCGCGACGAATCGGTGCGGCAGCAGCCGGTCGAGTCCCGCCCCGCCCAGCGCCTCGACCGCCGCCGGGGTGAGTTCCTCGACCGTCAGCACGGTGACGTCACGTGACCGCACCTCGTCGACCAGTGCCCGGGGGTCGGCGCCGTCGAACAGCAGATTGGCCTGCATGACCGTGACACCCGGACCGTCATCCGCGCTCGAGCGCCCGACGAACAGCGGAGCGAGCGTCCACAGCGCCGCAACGACGACAACGACCGCCACGGCCGCGCCGACCCGATTCCGCACCGCCGCGAACCCCACCACCCCGACCAGGGCGGCAAACATCAGATACGGCGCGCCCGACGCCGCGAGCACGACCAGGCGCGACCACGACGGGCTGAAGTGCAGCGCCACCCCCACCGCGCCGACCAGCGTCGCCACCCCCGCGCACACCTCGACACCGATCCGGACCGCCTTCGACCACACGACGATCAGACAAGCACGCCGTCGCACCGGTCGATCGGCAGTATCCCCAGCTGCGGGAAGAGGGAAAATAGGGGGCATGCCTGTGGAGTGTGGGGTACGGCAATGGATTTCGCAGACGTCGTCCTGACAGTCGGCCTGCCGGTGGCGGGCGCGATCCTGGTCCCGGGACCGCTGGGCGGGATGATCGGCGGCGCGGTCGGCGGCGCGATCGGCGGGTATCTGAACGCGAAGGTACACGGCGAGAATTCGCAGGACACCTTCACCAGCACCGCCTTCAGCGCCCTGATGGGCGGGCTCGGTGGCCGGCTGGGCGGCAAGGTGGGCGCGAAGCTGCTGGAGAAGGTGGCGCGGGATGCGCGCGCGGGCTGGATACCGGTCAACACGTTCGCCAAGCTGAAGAACACCGTGGGGCCCGGTATCCCGCAGGCCGTGCTGGCCGGCGCCGGCAGCGGATGGGCGCGCTCGATCCTGAACCACGGTCCGCCGCGTACGAATGCCGAGGAACTGCCCGCACTGCACAAGCCGAGTGCGGTGGCGCCGCAGGTGGACAACCTGTACAACCAGCTGCCGGACCTCTTCGGCCGCGCGTCGTCGGTGCTCGGCGGGGCCGGTCCGGCGTCGAAATACGTAGCGGCGCCGGTCGCTTCGACTTCGACACTGCGAGCGCCGCAGGAGCGCAGCGGAATTCCCAACTACGACACGGGCCGCCGGTCCCTGGACGACACGGTCGCCACCACCGCCGCGAACGACCGCCGAGTCGCCGACGCCGTCCGCGTCGCCGCCACGTCCTCGGCCGAAGGCCATACCGCCCTGGCGAATACGGTCGCCACGCTCAATCGCGGCGCCGACGTCCCGGTCGGCGGCGTGCACCGCGACACCTATTTCCTGAACCAGATCGATCGCGCGGCCAGCGGCACCCAGCAGATCCTCCAACGCACCCAGGACGCGGGCACCCAGCTCGCCCGCTCACTGCCCGCCGCGACCGTGTGACCGAGTGGGCGAGGTCGGGGACCTCGCCCGCGGCGGTCAGTCTCCCTCGGGAGTGTCGGTGTAGCGCTGCAGGTACAGCTGTTCGCCGAGCTTTTCGAGCAGGTCGAGTTCGGTTTCCAGATAGTCGACGTGGTGCTCCTCGTCTTCCAGGATGGCCTCGAAGACGCGGGCGGAGGTGACGTCGCCGCGGGAGCGCATCAGGTCGATGCCGCGGCGCAGGCGCTCGACCGCCTCCATTTCGATCTGCAGGTCCGCGCGCAGCTGTTCGGGGACGGTCTGCCCGATGCGCAGCGGGTTGAGTTTCTGGTAGTTCGGCAGCCCCTCCAGGAAGAGGATGCGGTCGGTCAGCACCTCCGCGTGCTTCATCTCATCGATGGATTCGTAGCGGGTGTGCTTGGCGAGTTTGGTGAAACCCCAGTTCTCCTGCATCTTGGCGTGCAGGAAGTACTGGTTGATCGCCGTGAGTTCGGCCGTCAACTGCTCGTTGAGCAGCCCGATGATTTCCTTGTCGCCTTCCATAGCGTGTGATCGTGTCACAGCTCACAATCGGCGACCCGGTTAGGCAGACCTGAGTGTCGGGTCAGGCGGCCGGCGCCTCCGCCACCGCGGTCACCGGGGCCTCGACGCGGGCTCGGTCGATCACCTCGGCCAGCCGCGCGGTGCACGAACCGCAGCCTGGCTGCCAGCCACACGCCTTCTTCACCTGCCGCGTCGAGCAGGCGCCCGCGGCGACACAGCGGTGCACGTCTTTCTCGGAGACGGCGTTGCAGATGCAGACGTACACGGCGGGCCTCGATAGCGCGGGGGCGGGGTCGGCGAGGTTAGCCTCAACTAACGAGGTAAGCCTCCCCTAAGGTATAGCATCCCGCCATCGGGGGCTGTCAATAGCCACACCGCCTCGCACCCGACACCGATCGATCTCGGCCGTGCGCCGGGGAGCGTGTCTACACCACCCGGCTGGAGTCGGGTTTGATCTTCCCGGCCTCGACCAGCGCCTGCCAGGCCGCCGCCTTGCGGCGGCACTCGTCGGTGCTGCAGCCGCGATGCCGCTGCATGATCTTCTGCGCCTCGTGGACACTCAGCGGGTGGTCGGGAGTCTCGTGCGGCCAGCCGTTGGGCCACAGGCCCGCATCGGCCGCCCGGGCGTCCTCCGCCAGGATCTGCTCGCGTCGCCGCCGGGCCCGCACGCGGTCGGCGTGCTCCGACTCGTCTTCCGGCTGTTGCTTTTCGGCGTCTTCGCGCCACCAGTCGAACACCACCATCGTCCACCCTCGATCGGTCCGGCCATCGGAGAGCCCACCGCCAGGAAGCAATTCGGCATCGGTCGTGGTGTCGATATCGGCCGGCCGATGCCGTTCGCGGCGTCTTCCTGGCGATGGGCTGCCACCAACGTTATGGGTGACATGTCTTCGGAGGGAAGCTTGTTGCGAAATGTTGCGACAAATGCCTCGCAGGCTTGCGAAACCGCGGCGTCGAGGCCCGAGAATGTAGCCGCGACAGGACAACTGGCGTGCCGCGCGCCCGGATGCCGGACAGGTTGACGGGTCCCATCCCGGACGAGAAGATGAGTGGACATTCGCAACATCTCGCAACAAGTAGGTAGGGGCTCGCCATGCGTCTGACGTTTGTTGCCAAGGATCCGGGCTCGAACCCTTCGGGCTCGCCGACGCTCTACCGCACCGACCGCGAGTCCTGGGTGGTGCAGGGCTGGGTCGTCACCGACCCCGAAACCCTCGCCCGGATGGGCATTCCCGAGGGTGAGACGTGCGTCGAGATCCCGGACAGGCTAGTTCCGTTCTTCGGGCAGGGAGATAGTGACCTCGATCAGCGATGACGAATTCGACCGGCTACTAACCGAATTCGAGTCGGATGCCGCCCACCTCGAGACCCGCGACGCCTACGGCACCGCGGTGGAACTGCCACACATGGCCAAGTGGGCGCACGGCGAGCCCGACGACCTCGGTTGGCTGGCGGACTGGTGCGGCACGCTCCGCGGCCACGCGGCCGCCGGGCGGACGGTGCGGCGCGCACGCATCGTCTCCGAACCGCTCAGCGACTATCAGCGGTGGTCCCACAGCATCGCCCAGCCGATGGTGGACGCGGGCGAGGACATTCGCTGGGTCCCCCGTCGGCTGGTGTCCGCCGTCGCGATTCCCGGCAACGACTTCTACCTGCTCGACGAGCGCTTGGTGATCTTCCTGCACTACACCGGTGACGGCCACGCGGCCGGCAAGACCACCTCGACCGCGCCGGACGATATCCGCTTGTGCCGCACCGCTTTCGAGACGGTGTGGCGGCTGGCTGTACCGCACCGTGACTACCGGCCCCGCTAGCGGCGCGCAGGAGGCCCGCCGCGCGCTGGGCAGACGACTGCGCGAACTCCGGCACGCCGCCGGACTGACCGTCCGCGAACTCGGCGCCGCCAACGACTGGCATTTCGCGCGGGTGTCGAAGATCGAGAACGGCGTGCAGTCACCCACCGACCGCGACATCCGGCTGTGGTGCCGCGCGTGCGCCGCCGAGGAGCAGATCCCGGACCTGGTCGCCACCCTGCGTACCGTCGACGAGGCGTACGTGGAGTTCCGGCGGCAGAGCCGCGCGGGCATGAAGCGCGTGCTCGGCGCGCACACGCTCGAAAGATACGAGCGCACCAAGGTGTTTCGCGTCTACGAGCACAACGTCGTGCCCGGCCTGTTCCAGACGGCCGAGTACTCCGCGGCGATGCTGTCGTTCTGGGTGCGGTTCCTCGGCACCCCGAACGACGTCGAGGACGCGGTGGCGGTCCGGATGCAACGACAGCGGATCCTGCAGCGCGGCGGCAAGCGATTCGTCGTACTGCTCGAGGAGCAGGCGCTGCGGACATGGTTCGGCACCGCGGAGGTGCAGGCCGGCCAGCTGGGCCGGTTACTGGAGCTGATGGCCCTGCCCAACATCTCCCTCGGCATCATCCCGCTCATGACCGAGCGCGCGGCAGTCGCCTCCACCGGATTCTGGATCTTCGACGACGATCTGGTCGCGGTGGAGACGCCGACGGCGAACATCCAGGTCACCCAGCCCGCCGAATGCGGCCTGTACGCGCGGATGTTCGAGGAGCTGAAGCGCTCGGCGGTGCACGGCCGCCAGGCGCGGCGCCTGATCCTCGACGCGCTCGCCGAACTCAGCCGGTAGCCCGCGGTCCGGCCGAGTCCGGCGCGGAATCGCGGACCACGTACAGCGGCAGGCGCAGGGCCGCGGGTGCGCCGGGGGGCACCACCGGCTGCCGCGGCAGCACCGCGGGGATGCGGCGGTAGGGCCCGCCCATCGGCGGCCGCGTGTCCTCCGCACCGTTGTTCGGCCACAGCGACGCGGCGCGTTCGGCCTGTGCCGCGATGGTCAGCGAGGGGTTCACCCCGAGGTTCGCCGAGATCGCCGAGCCGTCGACGACGCTCAGCGTGGGATAACCCCAGACCCGGTGGTACGGGTCGAGGACGCCGTGTTCGGCATCGGCGCCGATCACACAGCCGCCGATGAAATGCGCCGTCATCGGGACGCCGAAGACATCCGGCCAGGTGCTGCCGGGCGTGGCGCCGAGCTTCTCGGAGACCCGCCGGGTCACCTCGTGGCCGGGCGGGATCCACGTCGGATTGGGCTCGCCGTAGCCCTGCTTGCTGGTGAAGCGGCGGCCGAACAGCCCGCGCTTGGTGTAGGTGGTGATCGAATTGTCCAGGCTCTGCATCACCAGCAGGATCAGGGTGCGCTCGCTCCAGCGGCGAGTCCGCAGCAACCGCACCGTCAGCACCGGATGCGCCAGGGCGGTGCCGAAAACCCTTGCCCAGCGCGGTGTCCGGCGCCCGCCGTCGACGAGGTAGGTCTGCAACAATCCCATCGCGTTGGAACCCTTGCCGTAGCGGACCGGCTCGATGTGGGTGTCGGCGGTGGGATGGAACGACGAGGTGATGGCGACCCCGGCGGTGAGGTCCAGCTCGGGATTCACCTCGGTGCGGCCCGCTCCGAGAATGGCCTCCGAGTTGGTGCGGGTGAGTACCCCGAGCCGGGACGAAAGATGCGGCAGCACACCGGAATCGCGCATCCGGAACAGCAACTGCTGGGTCCCCCAGGTGCCCGCCGCGAGCACCACCTGGCGGGCCGAGAACGTCCGCGGCCGACGACGGACCCACGCGCCGGTACGACGGGTGTCTACCCGCCAGCTGCCGTCCGGCTGCGGCCGCAGCGCGGTCACGGTGGTCATCGGGTGTATCTCGGCGCCGGCGCGTTCGGCGAGCCCGAGATAGTTCTTCACGAGGGTGTTCTTCGCGCCGTGCCGGCAGCCGGTCATGCACTCGCCGCACTCGACGCAGCCGGTGCGCTCGGGGCCGACGCCGCCGAAATACGGGTCCGGCACGGTCTTTCCGGCCTCACCGAAGTAGACGCCGACCGGAGTGGGGACGAACGTGTCGCCGACGCCCATGTCGCGCGCCACCGATTCGATGATCTCGTCGGCGGGCGTGGTGTGTGGGTTGGGGACCACGCCGAGCATCGCGCGGGCCTGGTCGTAATGCGGGCTCAATTCCGCGTCCCAGTCGGTGATTTCGGCCCACTGCTGATCGCCGAAGAAGGCCGGGCCGGGCTTGTACAGGGTGTTGGCGTAGTTGAGCGACCCGCCGCCGACGCCCGCGCCCGCGAGGATGAAACAGTCCCGCAGCCGGTGAATGCGTTGAATCCCATAGCAACCCAGCCGCGGCGCCCACAGATAGCGGCGCAGATCCCAATTCGTGGCGGCGAAGTCGGCATCGGAGAATCGGCGGCCGGCCTCGACCACCGCGACCCGGTAACCCTTCTCCACCAGCCGCAGCGCCGTCACGCTGCCACCGAATCCGGAACCGACGATCAGCACGTCGACATCGCACCGCCGCTCTGCGGTCATGGCCACCTCCTGGCACCGACGCTAACAGCCCGCATCCGCGCAGAGACCGCCTTTGTGGTGACTACCAGTGTCCCCGCGAGCGGCCCCCGACAGTTCACAGCACGCTGCCGACCTGCCCCGGCTCGAACATGCGCGCGACGAAACTCGCCCGCAGATACCACAGGTCGGTCGGGGCGTCCGGATTCAGGCCCGTGAGCGTCGCGATCCGGTCGAGGCGACGGCGCACGGCGCTCACCGAGATGCCCAGCCGCCGGGCCGCGGACTCGCGTTTGCACTGGGACGCGAAGAAGGCGTCGACGGTGTCGACCAGTTCGGGTTCGTCCTGCAGCGGGTCGAGCAGCGACCGCAGGTGGCGGTTGGCCGGACCCGGTTGCACCAGTTGGTATTCGCACGCCAGATCCCGGAAGCGGTACAGGCCCGGCCCGCGATCCAACCGCAGTGCCAGGTCCAGGAGTTGGTGCGCGCGATCGGCGGCCCGCGGGATCCGATCGTTCGGCGACGACACGAACGCCGCCGTCACCGGCGCCTCCGCGGCGCGCGCCAGCCGGTCGATCAATGCGGCGAGCCGCTCGTCGGCCGCCTCGGCGTCGGCGGACGCCGGGACCAGCGCCGTGCCCCCGTCGACGCTCAGCAGCGCCAGCACGCGCGGTCCGGGTTCCCGGGCCAGCTCGGCCTGCACCCGGCGCAGTTTGCGGCGCGCCACCACGCCGCCGTCCAGACGCGGATCGTGCTCGTCGGGGTGCGCACCCAGCGCCACGGCCACCACCAGGTAGGTCTCGGCCAGCTCGACCTCGTTGCGGCGCACCATGATCGAATCGACGCGGCCGGTCAGCAGCGCCGACACCAGCGTCTGGGAGGCGACCCGCCGCTCGCCGGTCATCGCCCGTACCTCGTGGGCATAGCCGCGCGCGACCGCGGTCGACAAGGTCCGCAGCGCCTCGATCAGCACCACGCCCGCGCCGTACAGGCGGGCCGCCCCGTCGGGCCGGGCACGGGCGCCGACCACCGATTCGGTCACGGCCTCGGCGGCGGCGTGCACCGCGTGCTGGATCGTCTCGACCGGTAGATCCCGATCCGCCCAGCGAGCCGCGATCGTCTCCAGCCGGGTCGCCGTGCGATCGGGCACCCGCTCGTCCGCGGCGGCCGCCGTCACGATGGCTTCCATACAGCAGCGGACCACCGTGAGCAGATCACCGCGCACACCCGGGTCCGAGCGCGCCCCGTCCGCGACCGCGGACAGGTCCAGGCCGTCCACGACCTTGCGGGACAGCGCCGGATAATTCGGGACGCCGTGCCCCTCGGCGGAAATTCCCGGATTCGCGATACCGTCGGTTACAGTCACAACCGGACCCCCGATTGGGAGAATTCACTATTACCCGCCGAATTTCGCTGTAGCACTTCCCCAACCGGCCATCGATGGATGGTCATGACATTCCCCGTTCGACGCTGCGAGGGCACACAATTGCACGGCGTAATTCGCCAGGGAGAAACTCTAGCCCGAACCGCGCGGCGGGAACAGGTCGAAGTGCACATCGCTGCGCCGGAACGTTGTGCATTGTTGCCGGTGCGCCGCGGCGGGACGGCCGCGCGGCGGGTCAGTGCCCGTCCGCGGGCCCCAGGACACGGACGATCTCCAGTGCCATCGCGATGTGCAGCGGACGCTGTTCGAGCGGGTACGGCAGCAGGGCGCGGACGCGGTCGAGCCGGTGCACGATCGTGTTGCGGTGGGTGAACAGCGCCCGCGCGGTCCGGGTGGTGTTCGAGCCCTCGTGCAGATAGACGCGCACCGTCTCGCGCAGTTCGGGATCGGCGGACATCAGATTGCCCAGCGTGCGGGCGACGAACTCGCGGGCGCGCTCCTCGTCGCCGCCGGTCGCCAGCGCGACCACCTCGACCTCGTCGTAGGTCGCCAGCCGCGCGCCCGAGGGCAGGCGGCGCATGAGTCGTTGGGCCGCAACGGCATCCAGGTGGGCGCGCCGGAATCCCGCCATCCCCGTGCCGACCGAGCCGACCGCCATGCGCACCCCGGGAGCGGTCATCGCGGGCCGCACCTCGGCCAGCGGCGGCACCTCCGCCGTCGGCAGCCACACCCACAGCGTGGACGGGCTGGGCACCAGGGTGAGCGGCCGCACCGATCCCGCGGCCTGCGCGAGCGCGTTCACCACCTGTTCGAGCGGCTCGGGGGCGGCCGGATAGGTGTCGCTCCACACGATGGCCGCCAGATGCGGCCGGTCCAGTTCGTACCGCAGCCGTGCCCCGGCCCGGCCCGCGCTGATCGGCGCCCCGCCGAGCACCAGGTTCAGCGTCTCCATCCGCTCGGTGTGGTCGACGTCGGCCAGTTCCCGGCGCTCGCGCTGGATCAGCTCGAACACACCGGCCAGGGTGTCGTCGATGAAAGCGAATATCGAACCCATGACAACGTCGAGCAATTCCCGCACCTCGTACGGATCCGGGCTCACGAAGAACGCCAGCTGCGTCCATTTCCGGATGGCCGCGTTCTGCCCGGCATGGAAATTCGTGACCAGCATTTCGTCGAAACCGTGCCGCACCACCGAGCGGGCGATCTCGATGTTCTCCGCGGCGAGATTCGGCGCTACGGGCATTCCCGGGGAGGCGAGATTCGCCAGGCACCAGTGCGTGAGATTCGCGCGCACGCAGGCGCGGACCGCCTCGGCGAGCGCCGGTTCGGCGGCGATGGCCGGACTGGCGGCGGCCAGCGAGGCGTCGTCCATCGCCTCGTACATCAGCTCGGGATGGTCCAGCACCATCTCCACCGCCGCCCGCAGCAGCTCGGCGGTCCGTTCCGACGGCGGTTCCCAGTACCGTGAGCTGACACCGAAGGCGTCGCCGACCATCGCGCTCCTCCGATCCGACGCGTCCCTACTGTCGGTCGGCCAGGCTACGACACCGCGGCGATGCCCGAAATGTGCTGCGGCGTCGATGATGACGGTCCACAATCCGGTGCCGGGACCGCGATGACACCTAACGCACCCGGCGGGCCAGTGCGGCCTCGAACATCGGCCAGGAGTTGTGCAGGTCCTGCTGCCAGTAACCCCACGAATGCGTGCCGGTCGGACGGAAGTCGAAGGTGGCCGGAATGTCCAACTCCCGCAACCGGTCCCGCAACTGGTAGGTGCACACGTTCGCGATCGCCTCGAGCGGCGCGCCGAACATCAGCTGCCAGGTGAGCTGCAGCAGGTCGCCGCGGGTGCCCTCGGGGGTGTCCAGAGCGCCGGGGACGCCGGTGCCCGTGGCCACGTAGATCGCTGTCCCGCGCAACCGGTCGGCGTGCACGTAGGGGTCGTGGGCGGCCCACGCCGGATCCGACGGCGGGCCCCACAGGTTGGCGACATTGCCGCGCTGGCGCGCCACCACGGCGGCCACCATGGCCTGCCCGCCGGGGTTGCTGGTCTGGATGCAGCCGCTGTAGGACCCGATCGCCCGGTACAGGCCCGGCGCGCTCAGCGCGAGCTGGAACACCGAGGTGCCCGCCATCGACAGTCCGGCGATCGCGTTGGCGCCGTTGCCGTTCAGGGCCGCGTCCACGATCGGCGGCAGCTCCGCGGTGAGGAACGTCGCCCAGCGCTGGCGGCCGAGAATCGGGTCGTCGGATCGCCAGTCGGCGAAGTAGCTGCCCGCGCCGCCGATCGGGATGACGACGTTGACCTGTTTGTCACCGAAGAACTCGGCGACGTCGGTCTCGTCGTACCAGCTGCCGTCCACTCCGCCGTTGGCGCCGTTGAGCAGGTACAGCGTCGGCGCGGGCGTCTGCTCGTCCGGGGCGCGCAGCACGCGGGAGCGGACGACGACGTTCATCGCGGCCGAGTACACGTACAGGTCGAGGTAGCGGCCGGGGTGCGCCTGGATGCGGTCGAGGCGGGAGCCGTCGGCCGACATCGTCACCGGCGGTTGTGCTTGTGCCACAGTAGGATCGGCGAGCTGCGCGACGGCCAGCAGCAGCGCCGCGAGCAGCGTGCGCCGCATCGGTGCGACGCGCGCGTGGTGTCCGGTCACGGTGAGTCCTTCGTTGACGGTGATCGCGCGGCGGGACGGTCACGGGTTGAGCAGGGAGCAGTCGTAGGCGAGCAGGTCCGCCATGGCGGGGCGGTCCTCGAGCGACACCGTGGTGGTGTGCCGCCGCCACCCCGCGCCGTCGGGCCGGTACTGGGTCAGTCCCGTGCCGGAGTCGCCGATGCCGAGCCGGTCCAGCATGGTCGCCACGATCTGGCGGCTCATCACGGCGAGTTCGTGGGTGGGGCGGTTGCGGTGCACCCGGGTGCCGAGGTCCACCTGCCCGATGGCGGACGCGCCGTGGCGGCGCCAGGTGTCGAGCAGCAGGCCGATCTCGACGCCGTACCCGGGCGCGAACGGCACGGCGGTCAGCAGTTCGCGGGTCGCGGCGTATTCGCCGCCGAGCGGTTGCACGAGGTCGGCGAGGTCGGGGGCGAGCGCGGTCAGCAGCGGCCGGGCTACCAGCTGCGTGACCCGGCCCCCGCCGTCGGCGTCGCCGGACGGGTCGTGCCCCAGCGGCCTGCGGTAGCAGCCCTTCACCAACCGCAGCCCGTCGTCGAGCAGCAAGGGGGCCACCAGCGCGGGGACGAAACGCGGGTCGGGGTCGCGCAGGTCGGAGTCGATGAAGACGATGATGTCACCGGTCGCGACGGCCAGCGACCGCCACAGCACCTCGCCCTTGCCGGGGCGCGGCGGCAGCGAGGGCAGAGCCTGCTCGCGGGTGTAGACGGCGGTGGCGCCGGCCGCGCGGGCGCGGTCGATGGTGGCATCGGTGGAACCGGAGTCGACCACGATGAGCTCGTCGACCAGCGTACCCACCAGACCGCGAATCGTGGCGAGCACGCCGCCGACCGTCTCCTGCTCGTTCAGCGCCGGGACGACGACCGAAATCGTCCGGCTCCCTTTGTATTCGGTCAGTTCCGGGAGCGACCATTCACCCCGGAACCAGGTGATGCCCGTGGTGTCGGCCGTGAGCGACATCGAATCTCCTTGTGCGCGTCAGATGCCCGCGTCGAGCACGTTGGTGGTCAGAACCGGCCAGGTCTCGGCCCAGGACCGGGCGGGCCGGTCGCAGCGCCAGACGGTGAGCTTGCGGTCGATGCCGGGGAACCCGAGCCGGTCGTCCAGGCGAGCCACCGGGCGGACGCCGGAGAACGTCCGGCGCAGAGTGGTTTCGGCGGCCGCCGGGGCGACATACAGGACGGTCGTGGCGGTTTCGGGCGGCGTCCCGAAGTAGGCGAAGCCGCGGTCGGGGCTGTACACCGCGGGCAGGTCCGTGTGGTCGAGAGCGCTTGCCTGCCAATAGGTGTGCGTGACGATCACGGTGCGCGCTCGCTCGTCCGGCGGCAGTTCGCGATAGGCGTCGCGCACAGTGGCGGCCAAGCGGTCCCAGCCGCTGGTGCCGAACAGTCGCAGGCGGGCCGACAGCTGGCTCTGCGTATCGGTCGGCTGCCGCAGCTCTCCGGCCGGTCGCGGCAGGAGGATGAGCACCGTGCCGACGATCGCGGCCGAGAGTACGGCCGACACCATAGCCGCCGCGGGCACCCAGCGGATCTCGCGGTCGAAAAGCCATACCGCACCGGCCGCGAACAGCACCGGAAACAGACCCGCCAGATAGTAGGGCCGGGTGCCGGTGGCCACCAGGAACAGCAGCTGGCACAGTACGGCCACGGCGACGAACCGGTGGCTGTACAACGCACGAGAGATCGTCGCCGCCCGGCCCCACGCCCACAGTCCCGCCGCGGCGAGGATCCCGCCGAGCAACCCGACGAGCAGGACCAGTTGCAGCGGCAGTCCGGGGACGCCGCCGGTCGCGGCCTGCTGCTCGGCCCGGATCACCGCGCCCATCGCGACCTGCGGCCAGCCGTGCCGCGCCTGCCAGAGCACTCCCGGCAGCGTCGACCCGGCGACCAGGAGCGCGCCCAGCCACAGCGCGCGGCGGCGCAGCAACTCGCGCGGCCCGCACAGCGCGATCCCCAGACCGAGTCCGAGCAGCAGCGCCGGCAACAGCAGCTTGACCTGTATGTCGACCGCGGCCACCACCGCGGCGGCGAGCAGCAGCCGATCATCGCGAATCCGGTTCCAGCGCACCAGCAGCCACACCAGCGTCGCGGTGAGGGTGGTGTCCAGCGCGAAGGTCGACAGGGTCGCCGCCTGCGTCACCAGGAACGGACAGGTCGCGTAGCCGAGCGCGGCCGTCACCTGCGCCGCGCGGCCACCGCCGAACTCCCGCGCCGTCGCGGCGGCCACGACGATCGCGACGACCGTCGCCAGGATTGCCGGGAACCGCAGCACGACAAGCGAATCCGGCACGAGGGCGTCGGCGCACCGCGCCAGCAGCGGTATAAGGGGTCCCTGGTCGACGTACCCGAAGGCCAAGCGCCGTCCTGCCGCCAGGAAGTACAGCTCATCGCCGAAGTAGTCGTACCGGTCGGCGCGCGCGAACAGCACCGCCGCGGCCACGCCTGCGATCGCGAGGATCGGGCGAAACGCCAACGGCGGCAGGGCTTCCGAAGGGCCGATGCCGAGAGCGCCGGATCGATCGGCGGTCTCGGCGTGCGCGTTCCCGGACGTCGCCGTCAACGGCTCCTCCAGCTGACACCCGGCACCACCCGTGCCCGGACGCGGTGGCCCGAACGGGTTCCGGCCCGGACGCTCCCCGGCGGACGCGGCGGTCCGCCGCCATGCCGCCGTCTCATGAGCGCGGATCGGCGCGGATGCCGTAGTCCCCCTCGGCGGCGACCGCGGTGATGACCGAGGTCACCGTCTTCACGTACCGGTCGATCGACTCGTGGGCCTGCGGCGTGTCCGGGAACAGCACGCTGAGCTTGGTCTGATCGTGGAAGCGGTTCACCCACGTGTACACCTCGCCGGCGGAGGAATTGTTGCCGAAGAGACCGCCGTTGATCTGGTCGAACATCTCCGCGCCCGCGATCTTGCGGACATCGACGTAGGACAGCATGGGGGCCGCCCAGCCCGGCCGGGTGCGGATACCGAGGTCGGGCGTGACCAACTCCAGCACCCGGTGCAGTGACACGTCGAGCAGATCCTTCGCGCGCTCGGCGGACTCCTGCGCCGGGCCGACCAGCGTGGTGAAGGTGTCGTCGGGCCGGATGGCCAGGGTGACCGGAATCAGGTTGGTATACCAGCCGATCGAACCGGCCTCCCCCGGCGTACCGCGGGTATTGGCCGGACTGAACCCGAAATACCAGTCCTTGCCGGTCAATTCGAGCTGGGCGATCGCCAGCGCCACGAACAGCCCGCCGTGGAACCGGCCACCGTGATCCACACACGCCTGCTCGAATCGGAGCGCGTCGGTCTCGCTCATCAGCGGCACGGTCACCACCGCGCCGGTGCTGTATCCGCCGCCACCGCCGAGTTCCAGCGGAAACGACGGCACGTCACCGTCGTTGCGCTGCAACAACTCCACCCAGCGGCGCACCTGCGGCGAATCCGCGGTCAACCGGCCGTTGCGCTCTCGTTCCCGGGCACAGTGGGCGATATGCCCGTCGACCTCGGCGATCGGAACCTGGCCGCCGGACAGTTCGCGCCCGTACAGCGTGAGCAGATCCACGCACGACAGCGCCTGCGCCACCCCGTCGGTGTGCAGGTGGTCCACGGCCGCGTAGACGGTGAACGACTGGTCGCGTTCGATGATGCCGAAACTGAAGCAGTCCCAGTCCTCGGGCCCCGGCGTATCGGCCTGCACGTGCGCGCGAATGGCCGCGCTGTCGGTGAATTCGCCGTGATCGGTGGCCTCGAATTCGATATCGTCGGCGTCGGCCACATGGCGCACGAAACGCCCGTCGGAATCGAGGGCGAACCAGCTGGAGAATGTATCGTGCCGCCGCAGAAAGGCATTCACCGTCCGCGTCATCGCCGCCTGGACCGGCGCGCCGGGGATATCGAATGCGATCATGCACAACCGGGATACGCGGAACCCCGCACCGGAATTGCGGTGCGCGGCTTGCAGATACGCTTCCTGCTGATACGACGGCCCGGTCCGGTGCACCGGCGCCCGCCGCACTGAAGCCCGTGACCTGGGCGATGCCGTCCAGCTGGTGAGCCTGCCCGGCTCCGGATGCCAATCGTCGAAGAAACCGAAATTGACCACGGATACCTCGATTCTTGTGGCGCAAGAGAACTCGACGCACCGGCCGTGTAACCCGCCGGTAACGTGGTGACGAGTTAACGGCAGGTGGGCGGGTATCACCACCGTCCGTTCGGAATCTTGTGAGCTTCCCCAGGATCGGGCGAGCCGCCCGACCGGTCGTCCCAATTCGGCGCGTAACCGCTTGTAGGGGTCGAATATCCGGTTCTACGGTGGCATCGAACACGCTCGCACGGAAGTAATGGGAGGCGCGGTGAGAAGTCGTGGCAGACGGTCCACCGGACGGACTCGGGCGGGCCTCAGGCTGCTGCTCGCGCCGCTGATCGTCGCCGGTCTGGCGCCGCTGACGCCCGCCGCCGCGGACGAGCCGGACCCGCTCGACATCCCGGCGCTCACGGCCGCCGCACTCCCGGCGCCCGACGGCTCGCGCCTCGTCGCGGCCACCGAGAGCGCCGACGGCATGCTGGACCTGCGCGTGCACTCGGCGGCCATGACCACCGATCTGACGGTGAAAGTCCGTCCGGCGCCGGATGTTTCGCGCCCGGCGCCGGTGCTGTACCTACTCAACGGGGCCAGCGGCGGCGCGGACTCCAGCAGCTGGACCGAGCAGACCGACATCACCGAATTCTTCCGCGACAAGCAGGTCACGCTGGTGGTGCCGATGGGCGGCAACGGCAGCTACTTCGCCGATTGGCGCTCCGACGACCCGGTGCTCGGGCGGCAGCGGTGGACCACCTTCCTCACCGGCGAGCTGCCGCCGATCATCGACTCGGCCTTCCGCGGTTCCGGCGCCAACGCCGTCGCGGGCATCTCGATGGCCGGCACCTCGGTGTTCCAGCTCGCGCTCGCCGCACCGGGTCTGTATCGCGCGGTCGGCTCCTACAGCGGCTGCGTGCAGACCAGTGATCTGCAGGGGCAGGCGTTCGTCGACGCGGTCGTGCTGCGCTGGCGCGGCAATCCCGCCAACCTGTGGGGTCCGCCGAACGATCCCACCTGGGCGGCCAACGATCCGTTCCTGCACGCCGAACGCCTGCGCGGCACCGCGATCTACGTGTCCACCGGAACGGGCTTTCCCGGACCGCTCGACACCCTCGACGGCCCCGGAATCCACGGCAGCTCCGGCAAACTCATCGGCCAGCTGGTCAGCGGCGGCGTCCTGGAGGCCATCACCAACCGCTGCGCGCTGACCCTGCGCGACCGCCTCGGCGGGCTCGGGATCGCCGCCACCTTCAATCTGCGCCCGGTCGGCACCCACTCGTGGGGTTACTGGCAGAACGACCTGCACGACTCCTGGTCGGTCTTCGAGCCCGCCCTCGAGTCCTGACACCGGTCGAAAACCACTCGCCCCGCACCGCCCGTCGGCGGTTCACTGGCAGGCATGATCCCCCTCGACACGCGGCCGCTGTTCCCGCGGGAACGGCGCGAACTGATCAGCCTGCTCGAATCGCTCGAACCGGCCGACTGGGCGAAGCCGACTGTGTGCCCGGGCTGGGCGGTGCGGGATATCACCGCGCATATCCTCAACGACTACCTGCGCCGCCTGTCCGGCAGCCGCGACGGGCATGCCGGCGCCGTCTTCGCCGACGGCGAGACGCTGCCCGCCTACCTCGCTCGCACCAACGACCAGTTCGTCGCGGCGCTGCGGCAGTGCAGCCCGCGGACGATGACCGACCTGCTGGCCCATCTGGGTCCGCAGCTCGACGAGGTCTGGGCGGCAACCGATCTCGCGGGCCCCGCGGACCTGAACGTGTCGTGGGCGGGCGGTGACACCAGCCCGGCCTGGCTCGACATCGCCCGCGATTACACCGAGTTCTGGGTCCATCAGCAGCAGATCCGCGACGCGGTATGCCGCCCCGGCGCCGACGACGCGGACCTGCTGCGGCCGGTGGTGGTCGCGTTCCTGCACGCCCTGCCCGCCGCCCTGCGCGACCGTCCCCGGCCGCCCGGCACCGCGGTGCTGATCGAGGTCACCGGCACGGCCGGCGGGCGATGGGCCGTCATCAGCGACGGCACCGCATGGGACCTGACCGCGGCGATCTCCGAGGCTCCGGCAGCGGTCGTGCGAATGGACGCGGACACGGTCTGGCGGCTGGGCAGCCGCGGCCTCACCGTCGACCAGGCTCGGCAGCGCATCCAGTTTGAAGGCGACCACGAACTCACCATCTCCGCAACGACCCTGTTGGCCGTAGTTGCATAACCCCCTATCGGGGGCCGTAGGCGGCGAGGAAGGTGCGGACCGCGGCGGTGGCGATGGCGCGGAGTTCGGCGATACGGACGGTGTGGGTGCCCATTCGGGAGCGGTTCTCCACCGGGGCGGTCAGCAGCGCGAGGAACTGTTCGGCGGCGGTCGCCGGATCCTCGGTGCGCACGTGACCGGAGAGGGTCAGGCGGGCCAGGCGGTCGGACAGAGCGTCGACCGTGCGCAGGCCGGTGCGCTCCCGGGCGAGTTCGACCAGTTCCGGGTGGACGGCGGCCTGTCCGTAGGCGAGCCGGCGCAGGGCTCGCGACCGATCGTCGTTGCAGATGCGCACCAGCCGGTACGCGACGTCCTCGAGCAGCGCGCCGATATCGGCGCCGGGACTGCGCAGGCGATCGAGCACGGCGACGCACTCCGCCCCCACCTCGTCCGCGACCACGGTGATCGACTCGCGCAGCAGGCTGTGCTTGTCGGTGAGGTGGTTGTACACCGTCGGCTTCGCTACTCCGGCCGCCGCCGCGATGTCCTGCACACAGGCCTGCTCGAACCCCTTGCGCGCGAAGACCTGAAATGCGGCGGCCAGAATCGCCTGCCGCTTGTCGATCCGCCCGCGCGACGCCGCACCCGCCGCCTGTCCCGCTGCCATTCCAGCAGCATATCCGCCCCGTTGTACCCTCCAGTTCAGTCGGGTGTACCTCAGGGCAAATCGTGGGACGGGAGTGGCGGGAGTTCCAGGTTGTCGCGGAAGGTGTCACCCACGTAGTCGGCGCCGACGATGCGGCGGCGGCGGAGTTCCGGGAGCAGGCCGTCGAGGACGAATTCGCGCGAGCGCGGCTGGTCCAGGCCGCCGAGAGTGAGGACGTCGAGGACACCGGCGGTGTAGCGCTCCTGCACCGCGTCGGCGATCTGCTCCGGCGTTCCCGCCACCGCCCAGTGTCCGGTGTCCTTCGCGGCGAGGATCAACTCCCGCAACGTCTTTCCCTGCCGGGCGAAGCGGCTGAAGATCTCGACGCGGCCGCGGCGGCGGTTGATCGTGCGGACATCCGGCAGCACATGCTCGGGAATCGGCCGGTCCAGCGGTAGCTCGGCGAGGTCGACGCCGCCGCCGAGCATATCGGCCAGCCGCGCGCGCCCCGCCTCGAAATCGGTGGCCTCCCGTTGTTCGCGCACCGCGCGGCGCACCTCGGCCTCGGTCGCGCCGTAGGTCGCGTGCAGCGAACTCATGATCAGCGGCAGACCGTCCGCCCGGCCCAGTTCCGTGGCGCGGGCCCGGATGCGTTTCGCATAGGTCACCGCGTCCTCCAGCGTGGGCAGCGAGGTGAACACCACCTCGGCGAACCGGGCGCCGAGTTCGATCCCGGCCTCGGACTGCCCGGCCTGGAACTGCACCGGCCGCCGCTGCGGCAGCGCCGGAATATTCAGCGGACCGCGCACGGTGAAGTAGCGCCCCGCGTGATCGATCGGCCGCACCCGCCCCGCGTCGAGCACCGCCCCACCGTGGCCGTCCGGGCTCAGCGCACCGGGCCGCCAGCTGTCGAACAGGGCGTTGACGACCGCGATCGACTCCGCGGCGCGCGCATAACGCTCCTCCGGGCTCGGCAGGTCCCCGGCGCCGTAGTTCTCCTCCCCCACCGACGAGGTGACCGCGTTCCAGGCCGCGCGCCCGTTGCTGACGTGATCGAGTGTCCCGAACAGCCTGGCCAGGTTGAACGGGTGGTGGAAGGTCGTGGTCACGGTCGCGATGAGCCCGACGTGCGAGGTCACCGCGCTGAGCACGGACAGCACGATCAGCGGTTCCTGCGCGCCGATCGCGCCCTGCGCGCCGAAGCTGAGCAGGTCCGCCGCGAACAGCGCGTCGATCTTGTGGGCCTCGGCCAGCCGCGCCACCTCGACCGCGTCCGCGAGCGTCGATCGCCCCGGATCGATGGCGGCGGCGTACACCTCCGGCGACCCGCTCACCCCCGTCACGGTCTTCAACGTCCGGCGCGCTCCGGGCACACTGCTCATGCCGCGACGCTAACCGGGCCGGGCGCCGCGTCCACCGGTTCCGCTCAGCGAGATCCTATTGCCCGCCAACGGATTCCGGCCGCGGGCACCACGGCGGGCGCCGACCCGCGGACCCGCCGCGCGGCCCGTGGCTATGCTGGCTGCAATGACCAACGCGATGGTGACCGTTCCCGCCGACGTGGACTCGGTGACGACGACCGGGCCCGAGGACGATCCCGCCGACGCCGGGGTCACCCGCGCCGCCGTCGAATCCCTCTGGGCCGAAGTCGTGGACTGGTACCGGCTCGGGACCACGCCCGCGATCCAGGTGTGCCTGCGTCGCAACGGCAAGATCGTGCTCAACCGGGCGATCGGCCATTCCCGCGGCAACGCGCCCCAGGACGAGCCGGACGCGGAGCGCGTCCCGGTGACGCCGGACATGCCGTTCTGCGGCTTCTCCACCGCCAAGGGCGTCTCCGCGACGCTGATGTTCATGCTGCTCGAACAGGGCGTCTTCGCACTCGACGACCCGGTCTGCCGATACATTCCCGAGTTCGCCGCCAACGGCAAGTCCTCCATCACCATCGGCCACGTGCTGTCGCATTCGGCCGGGGTGCCGTTCATCACTCCGCCCTACCGCGGCGCGGAACTGGTGCTTGACGAGGACCTGGCCGCGCGGGCGCTGGCCGATCTGGTGCCCAGCTGGCGCCCGGGCCGCTTCCGCGTCTACCACGCGATGACCGGCGGACTGATCCAGCGGCTGCTGGTGCGTCGCGCCACCGGCCGCTCGATGCGCGAGCACCTGGCCGAGCGGGTGCTCGATCCGCTGGATTTCCGCTGGACCAACTTCGGAGTCGGGCCCGACGACGTCGATCTGGTCGTCCCCAGCGTGCGGACCGGGCCGCCACCGTCGAAGGTGTGGAAGTTCCTGGCGCACAAGGCACTCGGCGGCGGGCTGAGCGGACCGGTGTCCGAGGCCGACAATCGCGCCTTCCTCACCGCCGAGCTGCCCTCGGGCAATCTCGTCACCACCGCCGCGGAACTGTCGAGGTTCTACGAGATCCTCACGCGCGGCGGCGAACTCGACGGGGTCCGGATCATCGAGCCCGACACCCTGCGGCAGGCGGTGCGTCCGGCCGCGTGGCTGCCGGGCGTGGCCGGGCGGGTGAGCCGCGCCGGGTTCGAATTGGGCGGGCGCAGATCGAAATTCGGCGCCCACACCCGCTCGCACTTCGGCCGCAGCGGGCTCACCACGCAATACGGCTGGGCCGATCCCGAACGCGCGCTCGCCGGGGCGATCCTCACCAGCGGCAAGTCCGCCACCGACATCGACCGCCCCACGCGGCTGTGCGCGAGGATCTCAGCCGCCCTCGACCGGCTACCGCCCTCGGAACGCGTCTTCGTCCTCTGATCAGTGCCGCGCGTGCGGCACCCTTTGGGAATCGGGGCAATTCGCACAGCGAAGGGTCTGGGAAGCGCCACAATATCGGTCGCGGCCCCTGGTCAACCCGGTCGGCATGCTGTTGACTCGACATGGGTTCGGGGGGCACCCTGCCGTTCGCGCAGCGGCGGCGTGTCACGGCGTCCAGATCGGAGTGCGATGATGTCCGAGCGGCTGTCGCGGGGCCTGCTCACGGCGGCCACCGTGCTCGTTACGGCCTTGAGTGTCAATGGATTCGCCGTCGGCGGCATCGCCGCGGCCGAGCCCGCCGCGGGCGCACCGCTGACCGCCGAGGACGGCACGCGCATCGCCGATATCCGGCACATCTCCGAGCGCGTGCTCGATGTCGGCGTGCATTCCGCCGCGATGAACACCGTGACCCGGCTGACCGTGCTGCGGGCCGCCGATCCCGACCGCCCGGCGCCGACGTTCTATCTGCTCAACGGCGCCAACGGCGGTTCGGACGGCAACTGGCTGGAGACCACCGACTTGGTCCAGTTCTTCCGCGACAAGCAGGTCAATGTCGTGATCCCGTTCGGCGGCGCGGGCAGCTACTTCACCGACTGGCGCGCCGCCGACCCGGTGCTGGGCCGCCAGCGCTGGTCCACCTTCCTCACCCAGGAACTGCCGCCGATCATCGACGCCGCGTTCCGCGGCAGCGGCGCCAATGCCATCGCGGGCATCTCCATGGCCGGTACCTCGGTGTTCCAGCTCGCCATCGGCGCTCCGGAGCTGTATCGCGCGATCGGTTCCTACAGCGGCTGTGTGCGCACCAGCGACCCGCAGGGACAGGCCATGGTGCAGGCGGTCGTCACCGGCCAGCGCGGCAATGCCGCCAATATGTGGGGTCCGCCCAGCGACCCCGCGTGGGCCGCCAACGACCCGTACCTGAACGCGGACCGATTACGCGGCACCTCCATCTACGTCTCCACCGGCAACGGCCTGCCCGGTCCCCGCGACAATCTTCCCGGCGCCCACGGCGACGCGATGCAACTGATGTACCAGCTGTTCTTCGGCGCGCCCCTGGAAGTGGTCACCAACGTCTGCACCCACCAGCTGCAGGAACGCCTGCGGCAGTTGAAGGTTCCCGCCACCTTCGACTTCCGCGACAACGGCACCCACTCGTGGGGCTACTGGCAGGACGACCTGCACAACTCCTGGCCGATGTTCGAATCGGCGCTCACCCGCGACGACACACCCGCCCCGCCGAGTCGGTAGGTGTCACAACGCGTTGGTCCGGCTCACAACCGCCGCCCGCGCCTGCTGTGTGATCCGGGAATCTTCGCGTGTAAAGGGCGACAGGCAGATTCGCCTCTGCCACAGTCCCACTCGGGAAATGACTTGTTCGACTGTCCGGAATCGGAGGCATGGTCGTGACCGAGGCCGATACCACCACCAGGCCCAGCGGCGAGTTGGCCGCCTGGCTCGCCTTCGCCGGCTGCCTGATCTCGGTGTTCATGCAGATGATCGACGTGACCATCGTGAATACCGCACTGCCGGACATCAGCCGCGATCTGCGGGCCTCGCAGTCGGCGCAGTTGCTGGTGGTGGCGGGATACTCGCTGGCCTTCGCGTGCACGCTGCTCACCGCGGCCCGCATCGGCGCGCTGGTGGGCCGCCGCAGGCTGTTCCTGGTGTCGGTGGTCGGATTCACCGCCGCCTCGCTGTGGTGCGGAATGTCCACCAGCGCTACGGGATTGATCGTCGCCCGGGTCGCCCAGGGCATCACCGGCGCGGGCATGGCGGCGCAGACCATCGCCATCCTGACCGCCAGCTTCCCCCGCGAACGCCATCAGCAGGTCTTCGCGCTCTACGGCGCGACGGCCGGATTCGCGGGCATGCTCGGCCCGATCGTCGGCGGCGTGCTCATCACGATGAACATCGGCGGTTCGGGATGGCACGCGATCTTCCTGATGAACCTGCCGCTCGGGGTGCTGGCATTCGTACTGGCCCACCGGTTCCTGCACCTCGGCCCGGCGCCCGAGCGCGAGGGCCTGGACCTGACCGGCGCGATAGTGTCGACCCTCAGCCTGCTCCTGCTGCTGTCGGCGCTGGCCGACGTGCAGCAGAACGGCTGGCGCCCCGGGCATTTCGCGATGATCGCCGTCGCGCTCGTGGTCGCGGCCTTGTTCATCGCGCAGCAGCGGCGGCGATCGCGGCGCGGTGACGGCCCGCTGGTGCGGCTGGACCTGTTCGCGGACCGCGGTTTTCGGGTGGGCTCGGTGCTGGTGACGATCTTCTTCGGGTTGTTCACCGCGTTCGTGTTCGCCGCCTCCATCATGTTGCAGGACGTGCTGCACTGGACACCGCTGCGCACCGGTGTCGCGATGACGCCGTTCGCGCTGGGCGCCGGTGCGGGAGCGCTGCTTTCGCCGCTGTTCGTGAAGCGGTGGGGGGTGCGGGTGCTCGCGGCGGGCATCGCCGTGTTCGGCGGCTGCGTGGCCATCGCCGCGGGTTATCTGTGGGTGACCGACGGCGCGGTGAGCCTGGCGCTGGCGGTGATCCCGGTATTCGTCTCCGGTTTCGGTGTCGGGGCCTTCGCCGCCCTACTGCAGCCGATCATGCTGGCCCGGCTGGACGTCGAGCGCATGGCCGAGGCCTCCGGCGCGCTGCCGACCATCGAGCAGATCGGCAACGCGGTCGGCCTGGCCGTGCTGAGCACCGTGTTCTTCCGCGCGCACACCTTGAACGGCAGCATCACCATGCTGTCGGCGATCGCGGTGGTGGCCTTCGGGCTAGCCGTCCTCACCCTGGCCCTCCCGGAACCGCCGGGTGCGGACGAGCCACCGGGACACGCGCGGCACCCCGCGCCGGCGCAGCCCGAGAACGACCCGGCCTAACCGGTCTCGGCGCCAGCATCAGCCGGGCCTGGCCCGGCCCGGCGTTCGCGCCAGCCCACCTGGACCACAGCGGCATTCGCCCCAGGCCGCCTTGCCTGCACCAGATTCGCGTCAACCAGCCTGGCCCGCACCGGCGCGCCATCAGCCCAGGGTGGATCCGGCGGTCATGCCGCCGTCGGCGACGAACTCCGCGCCCGTGCAGTAGCTGGACTCCGTGCTTGCCAGGTACACCACCAGGGAGGAAATCTCCTCGGGCGCGCCCAGTCTAGTCAAGGTGTTCGCCGTGCGGTCGATGGCGACCGTGCCCGGCTGGGCTCCGATCATCGGCGTGGCGATGCCGCCCGGGTGCACCGAGTTGACCCGGACGCCGAAGGGCGCGAGTTCCAGCGCGGCCGACTTGGTCAGCCCGCGCAGCCCGAACTTCGACGCCGTGTAGCCGTGCATGCCCGCCACCCCCTGCATACCCGCGGCCGAGGAGATGTTCACCACCGCCGCCGGAGCGGCCGCGACCAGTGCGTCGCGGGCCGCGGTCAGGCCGAGGAACGGCCCGGTGAGGTTGACCGCCAGAATGCGCTGCCACCGCTCCTCGGTGAAGTCGCCCAGCGCCCCGCCGTCGAGCAACCCGGCATTGTTGACCAGCACGTCGAGCTTGCCGAACCCGGCCACCGCGGCGGCCACCGCGACGTCCCAGTCGCCCGAACGAGTGACGTCCAGCGGCACGAACACCGCGCGCTCGCCGAGTTCGTCGGCGAGCTGCTTGCCCGCCTCCGCCGCGATGTCGCCGAGCACCACGCGAGCGCCCTCGTCGACGAAGGCGCGGGCGTGCGCGGCGCCCATCCCCGAGGCCGCACCGCTGATCAGCGCGACGCGTCCGGACAATCGTCCCGTCATGTGTGCTCTCCCTCGACGCTGTCCCCGGACAGTGACGGCAGCGGTACCGTGCGATCCGGCCGGTAGACGCAGCGGGTGCGGTCGTAGATCGTCGGCATGCACCGGTTGCAGTGGATGCAGGCCGAGCGGGTGGTCGCGTCGGATCGGATGCGGTGCAACAGATTCGGTTCGCGCAGCAGTGCCCGGCCCATCGCCACGAAGTCGAAGCCCTCCGTCCGCGCGGTCTTCATGCCGTCCAGATCCGTGATGCCGCCCAGCAGGATCAGCGGCATCGACAGCTCGCGGCGGAACTGGCGGGCCCAATCCAGCAGGTAGGTATCGCGGTACGGGTACTCCTTCAGGAATACCCGCCCGACCGCTCGCATACCCCAGCGCGCCGGAGTGGGCAGGGCCCGTGCGAACTCCCGCCGCGGCGCGTCGCCGTGGAACAGCAGCATCGGGTTCAGCAGCGAACTGCCGGCCGTGAGTTCCAGCGCGTCCAGCGCGCCGTCGGCCTCCAGCCAGCTCGCGACCTGGAGCGACTCGGGGACGGTGAGCCCGCCGTGAACACCGTCGGCCATGTTCAGTTTCGCCGTCACCGCCAGTCGGTCGCCGACGGCTTCCCTTACCGCACAGGCGATTTGGCGGGCCAGCCGGGCGCGGGCGGCCGTCGACCCGCCGTAACGGTCGCGGCGCCGGTTCAGCAGCGGGCTCAGGAACGAGCTCACCAGATAGTTGTGGCCGAAATGGATTTCCACCGCGTCGAATCCGGCCTGCTCGGCCAGCCGGGCCGCCTCGGCGTGCGCGGCGATCAGCTCCCGGATCTCGGTCTCATCGGGAACGTGCATGGGGCGCATGCCGAGCGGGCTGAACAGCCGGCTCGGCGCGAGTGCGGGCGCGCGGTTGGAGGCGGCGTTGGCGACCGGCCCGGCGTGCCCGATCTGGGCGCTCACCGCCGCGCCCTCGGCGTGCACCCGATCGGTCAGCTTCCGCAGTCCCGCAACGGCTTCCGGTCGCATCCACAGCTGATGGCGATCGGTGCGGCCGCCCGGCGCGACCGCGCAGTAGGCGACGGTGGTCATGCCGACGCCGCCCGCCGCGACCTCCCGGTGGAATTCGATCAGGTCGTCGGTGACCAGCGCGTCGGGAGTGCGGGCCTCGAAGGTGGCCGCCTTGATCACCCTGTTGCGCACCGTGATCGGGCCGAGCCGGGCGGGGGTGAAGATGTCGGTCATCGGTCGCCGCCCGCGGGTGCGGTCAGCCCGGCGATCACGAAATCGCGCAGTGCGGCCACCGATCGCGGTGACGGCGGGCGTTCGTGCGCGCCACCGAACCGCATGATGATCATTTCGAACGCCAGCATCCAGCGGCGGCCGCCGTCCGCGGCGGGCAGGCCGGGCAGCAGACCGGCCCACGCGTCGATCCGGAACCACGGCTGCCGCCACTCGCCGCCGTGCCGCCCGAGCACGAACTGGGCCAGCAACCTCAGGTGCAGGCGGCCCACCGGATCGGCGGACAGCTCGAGGAACGGCGCGAGCACCGCCTCCACCAGGTCCGGAACCGGTGCGCCCGCCGCGGCCAGCGCCGACATCCGATCCGACCACAGGGGTCCCAGCCGGTCCTCCAGCAGCGCCGTCACCAGCGTCTCCTTCGACCCGAAGTGGTAGTGCACCGCGGCCGGATTCGCCTGTGCCGCAGCGCAGATGGCGCGCACGGAGACGTCGTCGTAACGCTCGGTCAGCAGGAGCCGCTCCGCCGCGGCCAGCAGCCGCTCGCGGGTGCCCACCGCCGAGACCTTCTCGCTCATGCCCGCCAGTCAAGCACATGTTCAATCATTGTTTCAATCATTGATTGAAATATGTCCGGTCTTACCTCACGGGTAATCGCCTCGGCGCGCCGCGGCGAGCATGCTCGAACCATGACATCGACTCAGGAATCGCGCGCCGATCGCACCCTGGCCGCGGCGCTGCGGGGACTGGCGGCCGGCCGGATCGTGCTGGGTGCGGCGTCCCTGCTGGCGCCCCGGCAGCTCGGCCGCGCACTCGGCATCCGACTCTCCCCCGAATCCGTCTACCTCACAAGGATTTTCGGTGCCCGAGCGGTGGCACTGGGCCTCGGCTACCTGACCGCGCCTGCGGCGGAGCGGCGACGCTGGCAGCGCATCGCCCTCATGGTGGACATCATGGACACCACCCACGGCGCGGGGCACCTCGCCCGCGGCGACGTCGCCCGCTCGGCGGCGGTACCCCTGGTCGCCCTCACCGGCAGCTACATGGCGGTCGGAGCGACCCGCCTCGCCCGCGACCTGCGCTGAGCGATCAGCGCCGGGCCGCTGCGGAAGCCCCGCACGGCACCCTCTACTCTTGGGCGCGCAATCGCGGCGAACGTCGGCCGAAAACCCGCTTTACCTGGACAAACGACCGACATCCGCCGCGTCCGATCACGAATTGAGGAGGATATTCCATGCGATTCGTCAAGACCGGCGCCGCCGCCCTCGCACTGACCGGCGCGGCCGTACTGGGTTCCGGAGTAGCCCACGCGGACGAGACCATCACCGTCACCACCGATCTCCTGGGGTGCTCACTCGAGAACAACGTAGGCGTGAGCGTACTGGCCGGCGTGCGGCCCGGCACGGCCCTCACCGTCTCCGACGACGTATACGCCGACCTCCAGACCCACGGCTGCCTGGACTGACCCGGCAACGACCCCGCCGCCCCCCGCCCCCCCCCCCGCGCGGGGGGGGGGGGGGGGGGGGGGGGGCGCCCGCACCGCGACAGCGCCGACGACGGGGTGACCGCTCTCGAAAACCGGTCCGGCCTCGGCCGCCGCATCGGCTTCGAAGGCTTCGGCTCCGGCGCGCTGCCACCACACACCGCCCGATCCGGCGTCATCGACCCACCCGCCCTGCTCTTGGTCGTCTGCGCCCGAAAGAGCACCTCCGGCGGAGAGTGTCTCGTCATCGACGGACGCGACGTCTACGCCGACCTCACTGCGAACCGCCCTGAAGCCTTACCCGT
>NZ_JARWOP010000219.1 GCF_029868745.1 Nocardia wallacei
CTAGAACTGCCAGAAGGGTTTTCACGGACCTCGTCCTCGAGTCGGATGAACTCGCACAGCGTAGCTATCGTCAAGGGGCCTTCCCAGCGAGTGTTGCGGGGTCTGTCACCACACCTGAGACAGCCCTCACCCACACTGTGAGTTTTCCCAAATCAGGCCTGGTCGGGCCTGTTAAATCGCCGGGGAGGCGGTTACGCCTTGATGCCTACGGCGCCGACGTAGTTCGCGCGCCGCGCCACCGCCTCGTCGATCGGGTCCAGCGGTCGCCAGGCGCCTACCGGGACGATGCCCGGCTCGAGCACGGTGTAGCCGTCCAGCAACGCGGCGACATCCTCGACGGTGCCGAAGCCCGCGCCGGGAGTGTTGGTGCGCCGCATGACCGACAGCACCTGTTCCTGCTGTTCGAGGGTCAGGGTCAGCCCGACGGCGTGCGAAAGGCCCAGGGCGCTACCGCCACTGCAGGAATCGCGGTACGCGGCGGTCAGCTCGACGGGGCTGACATCCTCGAGCAGGTCGAGCACGGCCATGGCGAGCACCGCGACGGGTCGGCGGAAGTCGAGCAGGCCCGCGACGCCCGGCGCGGCCAGGACGCTGTCGATATCGCGCAGGTCGGCCCAGGTCATCGAGACCTGCGGTTGATCGGCGAGCATCTTGTTGGCGTATTCCACGGCCACCGGCTCGCGTTCGACATAGGCGATCCGGGCGGCGGGGTTGTGCCGCAACGCGATCTCGTGCGGGCTGCCGACCGTGGGCGCGCCGGAGCCGAGATCGAGGAACTGGTCGAAACCCAGCTCGCACAGGGCGGTGACGGCCCGGCCGACGAACAACCGGTTGGCCCGCGCCCACTCCCGGCTGCCGGGCATTCCCTCCGGGATCGCGTCCGCGGCCTGCCGGTCGGTCTCGAAGTTCGCGCCGCCGCCGAGGACGTAGTCGTACATCCGCGCGATGCTGGGCGTGTTCATGTCGATGGTGTCATCCAAATGGAACCGCGGGTCCATACCGCCGCCTTCCCTCGAACAGTCCTGTCGGCCAAGCACACTCACCCCGCGCGTGGTCCCGTAGCCACGCTACCGGTGACATGCCCGTCCGGCTACCGTCCCGCTCGAATGCCTTCGGCGGCAGATCAGCGGCGCCGGGAATCGCCCCGCGCGGCCCGCACCGCGTTCACGAGAGCGAGCAGGACGCCCAGGCCGACCAGGATCAGCCCGCGCGCCCAGACCGCGGCGTCGATCCGCGTGAACAGGTACAGGCAGGAGGCGAGTCCCAGCCACGGGACGACGGTAGGGACGCGGAAATGATCGGTATCGACCGGGTGCCGCCGCTGTGACAGCACAGAGCAGTTCACCGCCGCGAACACGACGAGCAGCAGTAACACGAGAGTCTCGGCCAGCGCGGCGACTTCGCCGGTGAGCGCGAGGACGAGCGAGACGCCCGACGTCGCGACCACCGCCACCCACGGTGTGCGGCGGCGGGGCAGCAGGCGGGTCAGGACCGCCGGCAACAGCGCGTCGCGGGCCATGCCATAGGCGAGCCGCGAGGCCATGATGCCGGTCAGCAGCGCCCCGTTGGCCACCGCGACCAGCGCGATCACGCTGAACAGCCGTTCGGGCACGCCACCGGCGCGCCGCACCACCTCGAGCAGGGGACCGCTGGACCGCGCGAGTTCGTCCGTGGGCACGGCGGCGCTGGCGACCACTCCCACCAGCACGTACACCGCGCCCGCGGTGAGCAGCGCGCCGAACAGAGCGGTGGGATAGGAGCGCCGGGGATCGCGAACCTCCTCGGCGAGATTCACCGAGGTCTCGAAACCGACGAAAGAGTAGAAGGCGAGCACGGTTCCGGCCAGCACCGCCGGGACGGCGCCGCGCTCGGCGGTCCCGACCTCGGTGAGCCTGCCCGGATCGGCGTCACCCCGCACGAGCAGCCACGCCCCCAGCCCGATGATGAGCAGCAGCCCGCCGAGTTCGATCAGGCTCGCCGCGACGTTGGCGCGCAGCGACTCCTTGATACCGCGGATATTGAGCAGCGCCAGCGCGACCAGGAACACCACGATCACCGCGGCCGTCGGCGCCGACACGAGCGCCTGCAGATACTCCCCCGCGAACGCCCGCGCCAGCGCGCCCACCGACACCACCCCGGCCGCGAGCATGCAGAACCCGACCAGCGATCCCGCCGCGGGCCCGAACGCCAGGGTCGCGTAGTGCGCCGAACCACCCGCCCGCGGATATTTCGTCGCGAGTTCGGCATACGACCCCGCGGTGAGTGTCGCGAGCCCCAGCGCGATCGCCAGCGGCAGCCATACCGCGCCTCCCGACGCCGCTGCCACCGATCCGATCAGCACGTACACGCCCGCCCCGAGCACATCGCCCAGGATGAAGAAATACAGCAGACGCGTGCTCACGGCCCGCCGCAGAGAAGTAGGCATAACCGCCACATACCCGTCCGGCCCGCGCCGAACCCGGCGGTCTACAGAACACGGCGGCCGCGGAATCTCAGGACTGTTCCGGCATGCTCACGATGGCCCTGGCGATCAGGGATACGGCGCGGTCGGCGTCGTGGGTCAGTTGCCGGAGGGTGTCCCCCGCGATGGTTCCGGGCATCTCGGCGAGGGCCTGCGTGAGGCGGATCCGGGCGGCCGAGTCGGCGGTCTCCGCGGTGAGCTCGGCGGTCAATGCGGACATGATGCGTTGTGCCCATACGGGTTCCGCCGCCAGCATGCCCAGCAATTCGGCCGCCTCGACGTCGTTGGGACCCGCGACGATCGTGGCGACGAGTGCCGGTACGGCCCGGGTGTCGCCGCGTGCGCCGAGCGCGAGGGCGGCGTGGCGGCGAATCGTCGCGTCGTCGTCCGCGAGGGCGTCGGTGAGCGCCGCGGTGGCTCGGTCGCCGGAGAGTTCGGCGAGCGCCAGGATCGCGCGCCGCCGGACGTCGGCGTCCGGGGAACTCATCCCGGCGGCCACGGTCGCCACACCGTCGTCGCCGGTCCGCGCGAGGGCCCAGCGCAGCGCCCCGGCCACATTCGCGTCCGATTCGGCGAGGATCGCTTCGGCCAGCAGTTCGGCGGGTACCGCGGCGTCCTCGGCCGGCGCCAGCACGGTCTGCTGCCGCCGCGCGGCATCGCGGGACCCCAGGCCGTGCAGCAGCGCGACGAGGCGCAGGACGTCCTGCCAGTCGGCGGGCTCGGCCGCATCGACCGCACGGAGCCGGTCGAGCAGTTCGCGTTCCCGGTCCAGTCGCTCCTCGGACCGGCGGATAAGGTCGCCGACCAGCGTGGCGACGGTGAATCCGGGATCGTCGAGGGCGCTGCGGATCTGGTTCAGCGACAGTCCCAGCGACCGCAGCCCCTCCACGTGGAAGATCCGCCGGATGTCCTCGGGGGCGTACTCGCGATAGCCGCCCACCGTGCGGGCCGGGGGGCCCCCCCGGCCCCGCGAGGCGTTGGTGGGGGGGGGGGCCGCCGCCCCCCCCCCGGGCCAGCCCCCCCTGTAGTTGGGGGGGGGGCAGGCGGACGACCTCAACAA
>NZ_JARWOP010000220.1 GCF_029868745.1 Nocardia wallacei
ACCGGGCTACTCTCCGTCTGCACCGGGCTACTCTCCCTCTGCACCGGGCTACTCCGCCTCCGAGCCTGGCTACTCCCCCTCAGACCCCGGCTACTCCCCCTCCGAACCCGACTACACCCCGTCTAACCCGGGCTACTCCGCCACAGAACCTGGCTACCCCCTGTCTGAACCGGGCTACTCCCCGGCCGAACCCGACTACTCCCCGCCGGATTCCGGCTACTCCTCCCCCTCCGAATCCGGTTATGCCGCCGAGCCCGGTTATGCACCGCGGCATGCTGAATCGGGCGCTGCCGAGCACGACTGGTTCACGCCGCGCACCGACGACGATCACCCGGGCGAGCCCCGCAGGACCGGAAACGACGAGGACGATTACGGGCGCCGGTGGCCACGCCAGGGCGGGCCGGACGGCTACTGAGGCAACGGGTTTCGGCTCAGCGGCGCTGGGGCGGCGCGCCGGGGGGCGGGAACTGTGGGAGCAGGGGCGGGAGCGTGGGGACGACGATCGGCGGTAGGCCCGGGACGACGATGGTGTTCGGGCCGGGCGGGGGCGCTTCCGCCTCCGTCGTGGGCGCCGATCGCTGCGGTGGCGGCGGCGCGGCGACCGAGGCGTTGGTGGTATCGGTCGGCGACGGCGTGTTCGAGGGTTCGCGCGCCGCGGAGTTCGGTGCGGTGGTCGGGGCCGAGCTGGGCGCCGAATTGCTGTGCGAATCGCCTTGCAGCACTTGCGGACCCCAGCCGAGGCCCAGGCCCACGGCGGCCACCACCACCAGCGCGCCCACCGCGACCCCGGCGACGCTCAGCTCACGCCGCCGCCCGAATGCCAGGTCCCGCATCGGGCCGTGCGCCGGATCGCGGTCCGCGGTGCGCCGCCGACGGCGTGCGGGCGCGTTCTCGGCCAGCCATACCGGGGTCAACTGCTCGGTCTCGGGGTCGATGATCGCGGATCGGGCGATCGGATGCGACGGCCGCGCCAGCAGCGCCGCACCGCGCGCCACCACCGTCTCCGGCTGTTGGGGCACCCGCACCGGCATCCCCAGCCAGCGCTCCAGTACCCGTGGCACCAGCGGGATCCGGGCACAGCCGCCGATGACGACGACCGCCTGCACCGCCTGCTCGGAGCGCATGATCACATCGCGGGTCATCCGCGCCGACGACTCGACGGCCAGCATGATCAGCGCCTCGAAGTTCTCCTGCGACAGCAGCACCAGGCCGTGCTCGGACGGCAACGCGATGGCGGTCGTCACCGACAGCTGCTCTTTCGCCCTGCGGCACAGCGTGTCCAGTTCGGCCAGGCCGTCGGGGTCCGGCGGGTGGGCGATGCGCCCGGAGGCGATCTGCTGCTCGCGAATCAGCGAGTCCAGGTAGTCGCCGCTGATGTCGCTGGTGCGTTCGCTGTAGTGGACCTGGCCTTCGGCGACGTCGACGACGCTCACCGACAGCCCCGAGCTGCCCAGGTCGTACAGGGCGATGGTGCGCAGGCCGGACAGCTCGCCGGTGGCCCGCAGGAACTCCACGGCCGCCACGACTTCCGGCACCAGTTCGTAGTTGGTGAGCTGGCGGCGGGCCAGTGCGCCCCGGACCGAGCGCGCATGCTGTTCGGAGCGATAGGCCACCGCCGTGGCGGACTCCGGTCCACCGGCGAGCGCGCCGGCGACCGCTTCGGCGGCGACATCCTCCACGCGCCGCTCGCCCACCAGCGCGGTGTGCAGGTCGAAACGGTCCGGGTCGAGATGCTCGGCGGTGTTCCCGGCGTGCAGGCGTGCGACGCGAACGGCGTCGGCCCCCACCGAGACTCCCAGTACCGAACTCATCTGCTGCCCATCTCGTTCCACTCCACGATGTGCGTGAAGCCGCCGCCTCTGCTCTTCGAAACACGGATGGCCGGCGCCGATTCAGACTCAGTATATTGCGGCGTTCACGGGCCCCGACGCGATACGCGAACCGCCTCCTCCGGATCCGTCGTGCACGCCGCGGGGTGTGGTCACTTTACCTGCTCGACACACTACGAGGTGCCGAGCCCCGCGTATACCCATCCGGCGTCTCGCCAGGTGGCGCGTTCGAGACAGTTCCGGCCGTCGATGATGGACCGGGTACGCACCACGGCATCCAGATCCCGCGGCCGCAGCGCCGTGAACTCGGACCATTCGGTGAGCACCAGCACCACGTCGGCACGGTCGCACGCCTCGGTGACGGAGGTGGCGTAGTTCAGCGTCGGAAAAACCTTGCGCGAATTCTCCAGGGCCTTCGGGTCGTACACCGTGACCACGGCGCCGTGCAGCTGGATCATCCCGGCGACATTGAGCGCCGGCGAATCGCGCACATCGTCGGATTCGGGTTTGAAGGCCGCGCCGAGCACCGCCACGTTGGCGCCGAGCAACGACCCGCCACACGCCTTGGCGGCCATGTCCACCACCTTGGCGCGGCGACGCATGTTGATGTTGTCGACCTCGCGCAGGAACGCCAGCGCGTGATCCGCGCCCAGCTCACCGGCGCGGGCCATGAAGGCGCGAATGTCCTTGGGCAAGCAGCCGCCGCCGAAGCCGAGGCCCGCGTTGAGGAACCGGCGGCCGATGCGGGCGTCGTAGCCGAGGGCGTCGGCCAGCACGGTCACGTCCGCGCCGGTGGCCTCGCAGACCTCGGAGACGGCGTTGATGAACGAGATCTTCGTGGCCAGGAAGGCGTTGGCGGAGACCTTCACCAGTTCGGCGGTGGCCAGGTCGGTCAGCAGGAACGGGACCTGCGCGGTGATCAGGTCGGCATAGATCTCACGCACGAGTTCTTCGACCCAGCCGGCATTCTCGCGTTCCCGGTCGACGCCCAGCACCAACCGGTCCGGCCGCACGGTGTCCTGTACAGCGAAGCCCTCGCGCAGGAATTCCGGATTCCACGCCACCTCGACGTCCACGCTCGCCGCGGCCCGCGCGCGGCGACCGAGTTCGACCGCGGTGCCGACCGGCACGGTGGACTTCCCGATGATCACCGCCGGGCGCTGCAGCAGCGGCGCCAGCGAATCCACCACGGCGTGCACGTATTTGAGGTCGGCGGCGTATTCGCCCTTCTTCTGCGGCGTGCCCACGCCCAGGAAGTGCGCGTCGGCGTGCGCGGCCGCCTCCTCGTAGGAGGTGGTGAACCGCAGCCGCCCGGCGTCCAGGTTGCGCCGCAGCACATCCTCGAGTCCGGGCTCGTAGAACGGCACCACCCCGTCGGACAGCTTCGCGACCTTGCCGGGGTCGATGTCGACCCCCACCACTTCGTGTCCGAGCTCTGCCATGCACGCGGCATGGGTGGCTCCCAGATATCCAGTCCCGAAAACCGTGAGACGCATGATCGATTGGTAAGCGCCGGCGGTGGCCGCACCGCGTCATCGAGGCGAGTCTCCGCACAACAACTGATGTACATGCGGAAACCGCCAGGTCGTGAGGGTCGGCCCGCGGGTCGATAGCATCGGCTGGGTGCGCAGGCGGTGGGGTCTCGTGGCCGGGGTCGCGGTGGTCGTCGCCGCGGTGGCGGCGCTGTGGCCGGTCTATGTGCGCCCGCAGGTGGACCGTCCCGCGCGGGCCGACGCGATCATGGTGCTGGGCGGCGCCCACGACGGCCGCGAGGAACTCGGACTGCGGCTGGCGCGGGACGGCTACGCGCCCGTGGTGGTGTTCTCCGACCCCTACGAGCACAGCCCGCGCATGAACCGGATCTGCCACGGCGGATACAGCTTCCGGGTGGAGTGCTTCGATCCGGAGCCGCGAACCACCCGCGGTGAGGGGCGGGAGCTGGCCGCGCGGGCGCGAGCAGGCGGCTGGCAACGCGTGATCGTGGTGACCTTCACGCCGCACGTGTCCCGTGCGCGCTATGTCCTCGGAAAGTGCTGGGACGGAGAGATTCTCATGGTCGACGCGCGACCGCGGGTATCGATCGGGCGGTGGGCGTACAACTACCTGTACCAGTCGGCGGGGTACGTCAAGGCCCTGGCCGAGGATTGCTAGCCAGTAGCGCCGTTCTCATCCCATGATGTGACGTAACGGGTCTGTAACGGCCCGGCAAAGCCGACTCTACATTCACCCAGGACCCTCACTTTCCGAGCCTGCTCGTTTTTGGGCCGGATTGAGGAGTATCTGTGGTCGACGTAGACAAGCGCCCGGCGAATTCGGTCGCGGCGACGAAGGAAACGCTGGAGGATTACACGCTGCGGTTCGCGCCGCGCAGCTATCGCAAATGGAGTCCGGCGGTGGTCGGCGTCTCGGCGCTCGGCGGCATCGCCTACCTGGCCGACTTCTCCATCGGCGCCAACGTGGGCATCGCCAACGGCACCGGCAACGCGCTGCTGGGCATCGGCATCTTCGCCGTCGTCATCATGCTCACCGGGTTTCCGCTGGCCTATTACGCCGCGCGCTACAACATCGACCTGGATCTGATCACCCGCGGCAGCGGTTTCGGTTACTACGGGTCGGTCGTCACCAATCTGGTGTTCGCGTCGTTCACCTTCATCTTCTTCGCCACCGAGGGCTCGATCATGGCGCAGGGCCTGGAATTGGGCCTGCACATTCCGCTGTGGCTCGGCTATCTGGTATCGACGCTGATCATCTTCCCGCTGGTCATCTACGGCATGAACACGCTGGCCAAATTGCAGGTGTGGACGACGCCGCTGTGGTTGCTGCTGATGGTGCTGCCGTTCCTGTTCCTGGTGGTGCGGCACCCGGATTCGATCGGCACGTTCTTCGCCTACGGCGGCAAGGACGGCAGCGGGGTGAGCCTCACCGGCGCGCTGCTGGCCGCGGGCGTGTGCCTGTCGCTGATCGCCCAGATCGCCGAGCAGATCGACTATCTGCGCTTCATGCCGCCGAAAACGCCGGAGAACTCCCGTAAATGGTGGAGCTGGATGCTGCTGGCCGGACCCGGCTGGGTGATCTTCGGTGCGATCAAGCAGGTGGTGGGTCTGTTCCTGGCGGTGTATCTGATCGCGAGCCTGCCCGGCGCGCAGGACATCGCGAATCAGCCGGTGCACCAGTTCCTGGAGATCTATCGCGATATGGTGCCGTCCTGGCTGGCGATGACGCTGGCGGTGGTGCTGGTGGTCATCAGTCAGATCAAAATCAATGTGACCAACGCGTATTCGGGCTCGCTGGCGTGGACCAATTCGTTCACGCGCGTCACCAAGACCTATCCGGGCCGGCTGGTGTTCCTCGGCCTGAATCTGGTGATCGCGCTGGTCCTGATGGAAGCCAACATGTTCGAGTTCCTCAACGACATCCTCGGCTTCTACGCCAACTGCGGTATCGCCTGGATCGTCACCGTGGCAACGGATATCGCGGTCAACAAGTATCTGCTGAAGATCTCGCCGAAGCAGCCGGAGTTCCGCCGCGGCATGCTCTACGACTTCAACCCGGTCGGCCTGGTCGGCTTCGGATTGTCGGCGGTGCTGTCGATCGCGACCTTCTTCGGGGTATTCGGCGCGACGCTGAAGCCGTATTCGCCGATCGTGGCGGTGGTGATCGCGTTCGTCGCCACACCGCTCACCGCCCTCGCCACGAAGGGCAAGTACTACCTGCGCCGCACCGACGACGGCATCGAACTGCCGATGTTCGACGAGCACGGCAACCCCTCCGGGGAGACCCTGCCCTGCGCGGTCACCGGCCTGGAGTTCGAGCGTCCCGACATGATCGCCTCGGCGGTCCCGGGGCCCGAGGGCGAGATCCAGTACATCAGCTCGCTGGCTCTGTCCACGGACAAGTCCGGCACGCACGTCCTGCCGGAGCGGTAGTGCGCTCGGCGCCCGCCAGCAGGGGGGTCGGGGGGCCGGGGCCGGACCCCTTGGGGGGGGGTTGGTTAGGGTTGCGGCGGGGGGGGGCGGGCCGCGGGGGGCCGGG
>NZ_JARWOP010000221.1 GCF_029868745.1 Nocardia wallacei
CTCCGGGCGGAAATCGCGCAGCACCGCCCGCAACTGGGCGTCGCTGAAACTGCGGGCGTTGCCGTAGTACCGCTCCTCGAGCGGCAGCGAGCCGCGGTGCAGCAGGCTCTTGCCACGGGTGCCAGGGGGGGGGTTCAACCCCCGCGCCGCCGTCCTCCCGGGGGGCGCGTTGGCTACGGCCGCGGGCTGGCAGGGGTCCAAGGTTTCCAAGATCGAACACGGCAGGCAGACACCGACCGAGACAGATATCCACGAGTGGTGCCGCTGGTGCCATGCCGACTACGCCGTACCGGACCTGATAGCGACGCTTCGCAATCTTGCCGCCGCTTACATGGAGTGGCGGCGCGTCGTCGTCTCCGGACATGCCCACCGCCAGCGCCAGGCGATCACTCTGGAGTCCGGCACCCGGTCGATACGCGGCTACCACCCGCGCGTCATTCCCGGACTGGTGCAGACCCGCGACTACGCCGAGGCGATCTTTCGCCGCACAGCTGCGTTCTACCGCGCACCGGATGACGTGACGGCGGCGGTGGACGCCCGAATAGAGCGGCAAGACGTGCTGCATCACGGCGACCACCGCATTCATTACGTGATCGAGGAACAGGCGCTCTATACGTCGGTGGGCAGCGATGCCGTCATGGTCGGACAGTTACGTCATCTCTTGGCCGTGATGACGCTGCCCCGCCTGGTCGTTGCGATCCTGCCGTGTACGGCCGAGTACCACGCTCCGTCAACGAACTTCGTGGTTCATGACCGCAAGGTGGTCTTGGTCGAAACCGTAGCGGCTGAGCTGACGATCACCCGGCCGTCCGAGATCGCGCTGTATGAGAGGTCCTTCGCTCTGCTGGCAGCGCAGGCAGTTCACGGTGACGTAGCTCGAGAGCTGATCACGACCGCCCTGGAGCGCCGCAGCGGCGCATCGTGAGTGCGGGTAAGAGGGTATCGGCACACCCTGTTGAGGATGGCCCCGAAGTGGACACAACTTGGCATCGCAGCGATTGACGCCGAGTGAGTTACATTTGATGTGTTTTCGCAGGTAGAGCAGCATAAAGCCCCCTGATCAGGACCGCTACGAGAGTTCAATCCTGACAGGGGGCTCAAATAGGGTCTGACCTGTGAGAACAGGTCGGTCAGCGGCGCTAGATCTCCCGGCAGGCGCCCTTGTAGTGATAGTCGGGGACATTCCGCTGGGCGTCCCGCTCGGCGGCGTCGATCGCTGCGGGCTTGGTGTGCCCGGATCCGGATCCGGTGACGACACCCTTCGGCTTGCCCTGCTCGAACAGTGGGCATTCGACCCTCGCGTGGTACTGCGAGTTCGGCGGTCTCGGGGGTGTCGATGTCGCGCGCGGTGGTTGCGAGGGTGTGGGCGCCACGGTCGGTTGTTGCGAGGGTGCGGGCTTCGCGGGCGGTGAATTCGGGGATCGGGGCGCGGTGCGTGGCGCCTTCGGGCGGCCGGGCGCCGGGCGCGGCGCCTTCGGGGGTGCGGGCTTCGGGGGTGCGGCCACCAGCACGGCATCCTCCTCCGGCGTCGGTGCCGAATTGGCCGGCCCGGCCAGGGCCACGCCGATCGCCAGCGGTAGCGCGACGGTCGCGATCAGCTTCCGCAGACTCATATGGATTCCTCCTCCTGTCGGCGGATGCCTCCCCGCCTTCGCCTTTCACAGGGTTAGGACGGGCGTCAACGCTGGTCGGTTCCAACGATCTTCGCGAAATGGGCGGAGCCTGGCCGGTCCGGCTCCCAGGAAACTCCCAGCGAAGGCACAGCGTGCGTGGCGGGGTGGGGAGGACCATGGGCGTTATGAATGGTCAGCCTGCCGAACGGACGCCCGAGGCGCGTGTGCTCGTGGTGGACGACGAACCCATGATCGTCGAGTTGCTCACCGTGAGTCTGCGGTATCAGGGGTTCGAGGTCGCTGCCGCGGGCAATGGCGCCGAGGGGCTGGACCGGGCGCGGGTGTTCCGGCCGGATGCCCTGATCGTGGATGTCATGATGCCGGGCATGGACGGGTTCGGGCTGCTGCGGCGGCTGCGGGCCGACGGGATCGATGCGCCCGTGCTGTTCCTCACCGCTCGTGACGAGGTGGAGGACAAGATCACCGGGCTCACGCTGGGCGCGGACGACTATGTGACCAAGCCGTTCAGCCTGGAGGAAGTGGTGGCGCGGCTGCGGGTCATCCTGCGTCGCTCGGGGCATACGGTCGAGGAGCGCAAATCCTCGCGGCTGCGATTCGAGGACATCGAACTCGACGACGACACCCACGAGGTGTGGAAGGCCGGCGAACCGGTGGCGCTGTCGCCGACCGAATTCACGCTGCTGCGATATTTCATGGTCAACGCCGGGACCGTGCTCAGCAAGCCGCGCATCCTCGATCACGTGTGGCGCTACGACTTCGGCGGTGAGGTCGGCGTCGTCGAAACCTACGTCTCCTACCTGCGCAAGAAGGTCGATACCGGGCCGGACCGGCTGATTCACACGCTGCGCGGGGTCGGCTATGTGATGCGCGCGCCCAGTCGCAGCAGGTCGTCGGTGAAATGAGCGCGCGGCAGGCCGGTGACGTCGCGGTCGTGCCGTGACGGGCGCGCTGTCGCGGCGGCTGGCGGCGGTGCCGCTGCGCGTGACGCTCGTGCTGGCCCTGGTGTTGCTGGCGGGGCTGGGTTTGCTGGGCTCCGGTCTCGCGGTGACCTCGGTGATGCAGCGCATCCTCATCGATCGCGTCGACCGTGAGATCGCCGACGCGGTAGAGGGTTTCGCGCGACCGGGTGCGCCGCAGCCGCCGAACCGGCCGTCCGTGCGACCGGTCCGGACGCTGGAACCGTTCTATGTGCGCGTGCAGGATTCGGCCGGGAACCTCCGGATCTGGATCGATGACGCCGGGTCCGCGCCGGAGATTCCGGACGACCTGGGGCGGCATCCGCGCACGGTGGGTTCGGTCGGCGACCCGGGCGCGCACTGGCGCGCCGCGCGGGTCGCCAATGCCGACGGGACCAGCGTGGTGGCGTTGCCGCTCAACGGAACCGAGAACATCGTCGACCGATTGATCGGTCTCCAAGTGCTGGTGGGTGCGATCGTGCTGGCCGCGTTGGCGGTGGTGGCGCAACTCGTCATCCGGCGCAGCCTGCGGCCGCTGCTCGCGGTCGAGGCGACCGCGGCGGCCATCGCGGGCGGCGACCTGCATCGGCGAGTTCCGGTGCGGCACACCAACACCGAGGTCGATCGGCTGTCGCAGTCGCTGAACGGGATGCTGACCCAGATTCAGCAGGCCTTCGCCGCCACCGAGGCCTCGGAGGAGTCGGCGCGGCGGTCCGAGGCGAAGATGCGGCAGTTCGTCGCCGACGCCAGCCACGAATTGCGCACCCCGCTCACCACCATCAAGGGCTTCGCCGAGCTGTATCGTCAAGGGGCACTGCCAGATCCGGCGCTGTTCATGGATCGCATCGAGAGTGAATCGAACCGGATGCGGCTGCTGGTGGAGGATCTGCTGATGCTCGCGCGGCTCGATGCGCAGCGGCCGCTGGAACGCCGCCCGGTGGACCTGCTGGCGCTGGCGAGCGACGCCGTGCACAGTGCCCGCGCGGTCGACGCCGTTCGCCGGCCGGAGGGTCCCGCTCGCGAGATAGACCTCGAAATACGTTCCGGTACAGGGACTCTGGAGGTGCACGGCGACGAGGCGCGGTTGCGGCAGGTGCTGTCGAATCTGGTCGACAACGCGCTCGTGCACACTCCGCCGGACGCGGCCGTGACGGTGCGGCTGACGCCCGGGGCCGACGAGGTGGTGCTCGAGGTCGCCGATACCGGGCAGGGCCTGCCGGACGAGCAGGTCGAGCGGCTGTTCGAACGCTTCTACCGCACCGATGCGTCTCGCAGCCGGGACAGCGGCGGGACCGGGCTGGGGCTGTCGATCGTGCAGGCGCTGGTCGCCGCGCACGGCGGCACGGTGGGGGTCACCAGTGCCGTCGGGGCGGGGACCACGTTCACCGTGCGGTTGCCGCGGTGAGTCAGTCGGGCACGTTGGCGCCGTAGCCGAGGTCGCGCAGCGCCTGCTTGATCTTGGTCTGGGCCTCGTCCAGGGATTCCGGGCTCGGGGACGGGTCGGCCTGAGAGATGTTGAAGTCGGCCAGGTCGAAGGCGGGGAACACGTGGACGTGCAGGTGGGGGACCTCGAGTCCGGCGATGAGCAGGCCCGCGCGGGGGGCGTCCCAGGCTGACCGGACCGCCCGGCCGATCTTCTGGGCTATCTCGTTGATCTTCGCGAAGGTGGCTGGGTCGAGGTCTTGCCACTGGTCGATTTCCTTGCGGGGGACGATCAGGGTGTGGCCCTGGGTGACCGGGGCGATGGTGAGGAATGCGACGAACTCGTCGTCTTCCCAGACGAATCTTCCGGGGAGTTCGCCGTCGATGATCCTGCTGAAGACAGAAGCCATGAGGGCGAGTGTATTGGGGGTGTGATTGCGGGGGTGATACCCGGCAGGGGGTGTGGAGGCTTGACCTAAGCTGTTTCGGGTGCGAGTACTCGTCATCGGTTCCGGAGCCCGTGAACATGCCCTCGTGCTGGCCCTGCGGCGGGATCCGGGGGTGAGCGGCGTTGTCGCCGCACCCGGTAATCCGGGGATGGCGCAGCTGGCGCAGTTGCGTGCGGTCGATCCCTGTAGCGCCGAGGCAGTGGTGGCGCTGGCGACCGAGGTTGCCGCCGATCTGGTGGTGATCGGGCCGGAGGTGCCGCTGGTGCTGGGGATCGCGGATGCGGTGCGGGCGGCGGGGATCGCCTGCTTCGGCCCGTCGGCGGCCGCGGCGCGGATCGAGGGCTCGAAGGCGTTCGCCAAGGATGTGATGGCCGCGGCGGGTGTGCGCACCGCGCACAGCGAGGTGGTCGACCATCCGGGCGAACTCGATGCCGCGCTGGATCGTTTCGGGCCGACCTGGGTGGTCAAGGACGACGGGCTCGCCGCCGGCAAGGGAGTGGTGGTGACGACCGACCGGCTCGCCGCTCGCGACCACGGCGCCGAACTGCTCGAGCAGGGGCACCCGGTGCTGCTGGAGTCGTTCCTCGACGGCCCGGAGGTCTCGCTGTTCTGTCTGGTCGACGGCGAGACGGTGGTGCCGCTACTACCCGCGCAGGACCACAAGCGCGTCGGCAACGGCGACACCGGACCCAACACCGGCGGCATGGGCGCCTACACCCCGCTGCCGTGGCTGCCGCCGGAGACGATCACCGAGATCGTCGACGGTGTCGTGAAACCCGTTGCGGCGGAGATGGTCCGGCGCGGCGTGCCGTTCTCCGGGCTGCTGTACGCGGGGCTCGCGATCGGCCAGGACGGTCCCGCCGTGGTCGAATTCAACTGCCGCTTCGGCGATCCCGAGACACAGGCGGTGCTGGCCCTGCTGGACAGCCCGCTGGGCGCGCTGCTGCACGCCACGGCCACCGGCACCCTCGCCGAGGCGGACGCGCCGCGCTGGCAGGACGGCGCCGCGGTCACCGTGGTGCTGGCGGCCGAGAACTACCCGGGCCGTCCCCGCACCGGCGACGTGATCACCGGCACCGAGGGCGCGGAGCCGAATACCGAAGTGCTGCATGCCGGTACGTCGCTGCGGGCCGACGGCGCCCTGCTCTCCGGCGGCGGCCGGGTACTCAACGTGGTGGCCTCCGGCGCCGACCTCGCCGAGGCGCGCGAACGCGCCTACGCCCGGATCGCGGCAATCAAGTTGCCCGGCAGCCACTACCGCACCGACATCGCCCTCGCCGCCGTCGAAGACCGCATCTCCATTCCCACCGCCCGGGTGTAGACGCCCGTCCCCCGCCGCTGGGTTGCACCGTCCATGGCGCGCCAGGGCGAGGCGAGACCCTTCTCAGCCCAGTTGGAGGCCGTGTAGGGCGAGCCAGGGTTGGGGGTCGACGTGTTGGCCGTTGACCAGGATCTCGAAGTGCAGGTGCGGGCCGGTGGAGTCGCCGCGGTTGCCGACTCGGGCGATTTGCTGACCGGTCCGGACACGTTCGCCCACCGAGACGAAGAAGTCGTACATGTGGCCGTAGACCGAGATGGTGCCGTCGTCGTGCCGGATGCGGACCCACAGGCCGAAGCCCTGAGCCGGACCGGCGTCGATCACGGTGCCGTCGGTGATGGCGTAGATCGGCGAGCCGATCGGGGCCGCGATATCGATCCCGGCGTGGAAGGTGCCCCAGCGCTGCCCGAACCCGGAGGTGAACGCGCCGCGCGCGGGAAGCACGAAGCCGCCGATTCCGGGCAGGATCCCACCGGGTACGGGCGTGACCGTGCCGCCCAGCCAGGGCGCGGGTTGACCCGAAACGGCCGCTGCCGCTTCGGCTTTCGCACGCTCCAGGGTGGCGCGCGCGGCCGCGGCCACCACCTGCGACTCCCGGATGTGCTCGCCGTTGTTGATGGCGTTCAGGTACCGCTTGCTCGACTCCGGGGCCGCCCGCACCTGCAGCGGGTACGCGACCGCGATCCGCTGTTCGCGGCCCGGCCCCGGTTCGGCGATCACCGGCCGCGGCCCGGTGGCATCGGCCGCGGCGAACAACGCCACCACGACCACTCCGGCCACCAGGACCCGATGCCGCAGCAGCCAGGCCCGCAGCCGGGTCCACGATTCGTTCGCGTAGGCCTTCCAGTCGCGTCGCAGGAAGCCGCGCCAATCGAACCCCGCGAGCGCCGTCCAGCCCCGTCGGGCCGACACGCGCGCCCGTCCGGCCGACGTGCGCACCTGCGCTGCCGCCGTGCGGATCCGCCGCCGCCGCGCCGCTCGTTCTCGTCGCAGCGTCGATCGCCAGTCCGGGCGGAGAACCGACCCACCCCCTGGTAAAACCTTTGCGCGGCGTGCCTGGTCAGGCATTCTGCCGACGATAACAGGGCGATCATCCGAGTCGCAGTCCGCAAGGCGGGAGTTCAGGTTCGTCTCAGGAACATCGCGAATCCGCCGTGCTCTACCGTCGTCTGGTGCGCAGTGAATCCCGCCGGTCGACCGTTCCGCCCTTCTACGTCATGGATGTCTGGAAGGCGGCCGCCGAGCGCGCCCGCACCCACGGCGACGTGCTGGTGCTGGCCGCCGGGCAGCCGTCGACCCCCGCGCCCGCGCCCGTGCTGCGGGCGACGAAGGCCGCGCTGGACCAAGAACTGCTGGGCTACACCGAGACCTTCGGCGTGCTCCCGCTGCGCGAGGCGATCGCCGGGTATCACAGCCGCACCTACGGTGTCTCGGTCGATCCGGACGACGTCGTGGTCACGACGGGTTCGTCGGGCGCGTTCACGCTGATCTTCCTGGCGGCCTTCGACATCGGCGACACCGTGGTGGTCGCCCGCCCCGGCTATCCGGCCTACCGGAACACGCTCGCCGCCCTGGGGTGCCGGGTGATCGAACTGGACTGCGGTCCGCAGACTCGTTTCCAGCCGACCGTCGCGATGCTCGAGGCGTTGCCGGAGCCGCCGGCGGGGCTGATCGTGGCGAGTCCGGCCAACCCGACGGGCACCATGATCGACCCGGAGGAACTGGCCGCCCTGGCCCGCTGGTGCGATGCGCACGGCACGCTGCTGATCTCCGACGAGATCTATCACGGCATCGTCTACGCGAATACCGAACCGACCACCTCGGCATGGGAGACCTCGCGGGAGGCCGTGGTCGTCGGCTCGGTGTCCAAGTACTTCTCGATGACGGGCTGGCGCCTGGGCTGGATGCTGGTGTCGGCGGGCCTGCGCCCGGCGCTGCAGCGGCTGGCGTCCAACATGACCGTCTGCCCGCCGGCGATCTCGCAGTACGCGGCGGTGCACGCGTTCGGGCCGGAGGCCGCGGCCGAACTGGACGGTCACGTCCGCCGGTACGCCGACAATCGCGCGCTGCTGCTGGCGGGCCTGCCCGAACTGGGCATCACCGAACTCGCCCCGGCCGACGGCGCGTTCTACGCCTACGCCGATATCGCCCATCTGACCGACGATTCCACGCGCTGGTGCGCGGATCTGCTGGCGCACACCGGAGTAGCGCTCGCGCCGGGCGTCGATTTCGACACCGCCAACGGAAACCACACGGTTCGTTTCTCCTTCGCGGGCGCTACCGCCGACATCGAAGAGGCGCTGGTCCGCCTCCGGCGATACCTGGACACGTGAACAGATCGCCCGTCTGAACAGCATCGACGCGCTAAGACTTTTCGTTCCGGCCCACCCTGGACGCCCGGATGCGGTAGAAAAGCGGTGGTTGTTTTTTCAACACCGCGGGCGCATTTGCCCACACGAACCTGAATTGTCGTAGATCGCACCGATTTAGCACGGATGAGCTGATGATGACTGGCACGATGACACGGTGATCACCGCGACGACACCGAAAGGCGAACGGCGTCGCCAAGCACTGGTCGCGGCTGCCGCCGAGTTGCTGCTCGAGGGCGGGTTCGATGCGGTGCGCCACCGTTCGGTGGCCACCCGCGCGGACCTACCGCTGGCGTCGACGACCTACTACTTCGAGTCGCTGGAGGATTTGATCGCGCGCGCGGTCGAATTCAGCGGCAACGCCGAACTGGACGCGATGCGCCGCCGAGTCGGCGAAGTGACCCATCGCCGTCGCGGCGCCGACGCGACCGTCGATCTGATCCTGGATCTCCTGGTGGGTGTGGACGGGCACAACGAATTCGAGCGCGGCCAGCTCATCGCGCGCTACGAACGATCGGTGGCCTCCGCCCGCCACCCGGAGTTACGGGACGTGCAGCTACGACTACGCGCTCAACTCGAGGAGCTGCTGGCCGATGTGCTGCGCCGGTCCGATCGGGTGGTGCGGATCGAGCAGTTGCGGCGGCTGGTCGCGGTGGTCGACGGCGCGGTGGTGGCGGCGCTGGCCGAACTGGATCCGCAGCCGCGCCGGGTGGCCCGCGCGGCCCTGCTCGAATTGATCGATGTGATCGCGCCGCCGACCTCGCAGCACCTCGCCGCCCCGCATTCCGCCGCGCCCCATCCGCCGCCGCACGCACCGCCGCATCCGCTGTCCCAGCACACGACCGCCTGAACCACAGCGGCGGCAACCCGCCGGTCACCGAACATTAGACTGGCGCCGTGAGTCTTGTCCCGAACGTCCTCGCCACCCGGTACGCCAGCCCCGAACTGGTCCAGCTGTGGTCGCCCGAGCACAAGATCGTGCTCGAGCGCCGGCTGTGGCTGGAGGTCCTGCGGGCGCAGACCGACCTCGGCGTGGACGTGCCGCCCGGGGTGGTGGACGACTACGAGCGCGTGATCGGCCAGGTCGATCTGGCGTCGATCGCCGAGCGGGAGCGGGTGACCCGGCACGACGTGAAGGCGCGCATCGAGGAGTTCAACGCGCTCGCCGGGCACGAGCACATCCACAAGGGCATGACCAGCCGCGATCTCACCGAGAACGTGGAGCAGTTGCAGATCCGGCTGTCGCTCGAGCACGTGTACCGGCACGGTGTCGCGGTGGCGGCCCGGCTGGCCGAGCGGGCCGCCGAGTACCAGACGCTGGTGATGGCGGGGCGCTCGCACAATGTCGCCGCGCAGGCCACCACGCTGGGCAAGCGTTTCGCCAGTGCCGCCGACGAGCTGCTGATCGGGCTGACCCGGCTGCGCGAGCTGATCGACCGGTACCCGCTGCGCGGCATCAAGGGCCCGATGGGCACCGCGCAGGACATGCTGGACCTGCTCGGCGGCGATTCGGCAAAGCTCGCGCAACTCGAGCAGAAGGTGGCGCGGCACCTGGGTTTCGCGACGGTGCTCACCAGCGTCGGGCAGATCTATCCGCGCTCGCTGGACCACGATGTGCTCTCCGCGCTGGTCCAATTGGGCGCGGGCCCTTCGTCTTTCGCGCACACCGTGCGCCTGATGGCCGGGCACGAACTGGTCACCGAGGGCTTCCAGCCCGGCCAGGTGGGCTCGTCGGCGATGCCGCACAAGATGAACACGCGCTCGTGCGAGCGGGTCAACGGCCTGCAGGTGGTGTTGCGCGGGTACGCGTCGATGGCCGCGGAACTCGCGGGCGCGCAGTGGAACGAGGGCGACGTGTTCTGCTCGGTCGTGCGCCGCGTCGCGCTGCCGGACGCCTTCTTCGCCGTCGACGGCATGATCGAGACCTTCCTGACGGTGCTCACCGAATTCGGCGCCTACCCGGCCGTGCTCGAGCGCGAACTGAACCGCTACCTGCCCTTCCTGGCCACCACGCGGATCCTGATGGCGGCCGTGCGCGCGGGCGTCGGGCGGGAGACGGCGCACGAGGTCATCAAGGAACACGCCGTCGCGGTCGCGCTGGCGATGCGTGAGCAGGGGCGCGAACCCGATCTGCTGGACCGGCTCGCCGCCGACGACCGGATGCCGTTGGACCGCTCCGCCCTCGACGAGGCGCTGTCGGACAAGTCGGTTTTCATCGGCGCGGCCGAATCTCAGGTGGCCGATGTCGTCGCGCAGGTGCAGAAGCTGGTCGACGCGGACCCGGAGGCGGCGCGCTACACACCGTCTCCCATTCTGTAGCCCGCCCGCCGGTGGCGGCGGAGACGTAGGCTGATCGCCCATGGACCCGTATACGATCTTCGCCGATATCGTCGCCGGCCGCGCCCCCGCGTCCACGGTGTACGAGGACGACGATGTGTTGGCGTTCATGGATATTCGGCCGATGACCCCGGGGCATCTGCTCGTGATCCCCAAGGTTCCGGCGCGCGATCTCGCCGAGCTGGATCCGGAGATGGGCGGCAAGCTGTTCCGGGTGGGTCAGCGGCTGGCGGCGGCGCTGCGCGCGTCGGAGGTGGGATGCGACGGGGTGAACTTCTTTCTCGCCGACGGAGTGACGGCGGGGCAGGAGGTGTTCCATGTGCACCTGCACGTCATACCGCGCACTCCCGGTGACGGATTCGGGTTGCGCGGCCGCCCGACGAGTCCGGCCCGCGCCGATCTGGACTATCTGGCGGGATCCATCCGCGGGGCGTTGGAGCGTTCGGTTCCGGAGTGATCCGGCCGCGCCGCGGTCGGCGCGACGTACTCTGTGGTTTGCTGGAGAAACGCCAGCGAGCCGCTGCGACCGGGTTTTTCGGGTCGTGCGTTACTTTTGTTGGCACTTGTGGTGGGCTGATGGAGGTGCGAAATGCGGCGTAAGGCCGTTGCTGCTGTTGTGCTCGCTATTGTCGCCGGTGCGTTCGGGCCGTGGGCCGGGCCGCCGCCACGGGCGTCCGCGGCGCGGGTCGTCGGCATCGATGACCTGAGTCCGACCAGGTCGGCGGTGTTCGTCGAGTCGGCCGCCATGGGCCGCGTCATTCAGGTACAGGTGCTGCATCCGGCGGGCGGCGGCGCGCGCCCGTCCTATTACCTGCTCGACGGTCTGGATCCGGGGGAGCGGCAGAGTACCTGGACCAATGCCACCGACGCGGAGCCGTTCTTCGCGGGCAAGAACGTCAACGTGGTGCTGCCGATGGGTGGTCAGGCCAGCTACTACACCGACTGGCAGAACGACGACCCGCGGTTCGGCCGCTACCGGTGGGAGACCTTCCTGACCCGGGAACTGCCCCCGATCATCGACGCCAACTTCTCCGGCGACGGGACGAACGCCATCGGCGGGCTGTCGATGGGCGGCATCGCGGCCTTCGTCCTGGCGGTGCGCAATCCGGGGCTGTATCGCGCGATCGCCGGTTACAGCGCCTGCCCGGACCTGGGGCTGGCACAGGGCCCGATCCTGTTCTCCATCGCCAATCGCGGCGGAAGTCCCGGCAATATGTGGGGCGCCCCGGGCAGCCCCGAATGGGGTGCGCACGATCCGGCGCTGCTGGCGGATCGCTTGCGCGGCACCACCATCTACCTGTCCACCGGTACCGGAATCCCCGGACCGCACGAGGCCGAGATCAAACCGCAGCTGCCCGAGAACCTCTTCTTCGGCGGCCCGATCGAGGCCGGTGTCGACGGGTGCGTGACCGCGTTCGAACGGCGGCTGCAAGGGCTGGGGATTCCGGCCCGCATCGATCGCAGCCCGGTGGGCACGCACTCGTGGTCGTACTGGCAGGACACGCTGCACGCCTCGTGGCCGACCATCGCTTCCGCCATCGGGGCGTGAGGCGGCCGCGAATCAGGACTGCGGGACCGAGCCCGGACGGTTGAATTCGCCGTCCTTGGCCCCGGCGACGAAGGCCTTCCACTCGCCGGGGGTGAAGATCAGGGTCGGGCCGTCGGGGTTCTTCGCATCCCGCAGGGCGATGTTCCCACTGGCCAGGAAGGCCACCTCGACGCCGCCCGACTCGCTGCTGCGGTGCCACACGGCGTCGGGCTCGATCTCGCGATTCTTCGCTTCCACATCTGCTCCTGTGCGGGTCCGAATCCAGCGGATGACGCCGTCCGGAGCGGTCCGGGCGACGCCGACGTAGACAGTAGCCGGTCCGCCCGAAGCGGCGGCGCGAATGGTGGTCCGGCATTTTCCGGAGCGGATTTCCCCGGCCCGCGGGGGTGACATTCTCGTGGTTTACCTCGCAACCGAATCGGAAACCCCGCTGATTGTGGCGGATATACGGCGTCGACCAGTCGGCGTAGTCGAAAATGTGCGCCGCGCCACACCCCAGGCACGACAAGGATGGAGCACCGCATGGCACCCGTCTTCGACAGTTGCGCGGTGGTGCCCCGGCACCTCACCGTCGAGCAGGCTCACAACATCTTGCACATCCACAGCAGCTGTCCCACCGATCAATGCCCGCGTCGCAAAGCCGCGCTGTACTTTTTGATGGATTCGCGGCGTACGGCCCGGGACAACCCGCGTGACCTGCGTCGACCGCTACCGCGCTCGACAGGGCTGGGTTAACCCGCCGGTTCGGGGTTGGCGACGGGTCCACCGCGCCGCGCACTACGGTGGAGCGCATGGCTCTCGACAGTGGCACCGGAACGACCCCGACCGCCGGCGACGCAGCGTCCGCCGGAACACCGTCGCCGCTCGATGGCGCGACGCCGCCGATCGCCGAACGGGTGCCGACCGAACGGGTCCACCACGGCGACACCTTCGTAGACGACTACGAATGGCTGCGCGACAAGGAGAACCCGGAGGTCATCTCCTACCTGGAGGCCGAGAACGCCTACACCGAAGCGCAGACCGCACACCTGCGGCCGTTGCGGGACAAGATCTTCGACGAGATCAAGGCGCGCACGCAGGAGACCGACCTCTCCGTCCCGGCCCGGATGGGCGATTTCTGGTACTACTCGCGCAGCTTCGAGGGCAAGCAGTACGGGGTGCACTGCCGCTGCCCGGTCGCCGATCCGGACGACTGGACGCCGCCGCAGCTCGAGGCCGACACCGAGATACCCGGCGAGCAGATCCTGCTGGACAGCAACGCGCTCGCCGCGGACCACGAGTTCTTCGCGCTGGGCGCCTTCTCGGTCAGCCACGACGGCACGCTGCTGGCCTACTCGATGGACACCGTCGGTGACGAGCGATACGTGCTGCGGTTCAAGGACCTGGGCACCGGCGAACTGCTGGGCGACGAGATCCCGGGCACCGCGCCCGGCGCGACCTGGTCGCTGGACGGCACCCACGTTTTCTATCAGACCGTCGACGAGTCGTGGCGGCCCGACACCGTGTGGCGGCACCGCCTCGGCACCTCGACGGACGCGGACGTCAAGGTCTTCCACGAACCGGACGAGCGCTACTGGGTGAGCATCGGCGCCACCCGCTCCGAGAAGTATCTGATGATCTGGGTGGGTTCGAAGATCACCACAGAGGGCTGGGTGCTCGAATCCGATGATCCCGAAGGCGAATTCCGGGTGCTGCTGCCCCGGCGCGAGGGGGTCGAGTACTCCGCCGAGCACGCGGTGATCGGGGGGCAGGATCGGTTCCTGGTGCTGCACAACGACATCGTGGACGGGGTGAAGGCGGAGAACTTCGTGCTCGCCGAGGCCCCCGTCGACGATCCGGCCGACCTGACGATCCTCATCCCGCACCGCGACGACGTGCGACTCGAGGACATCGACTGCTTCGCCGCCCATCTGGTGCTGTCGTACCGGCGCGAGGCGCTGTCGCGGGTCGCGGTGTGGCCGTTGACGTCCGAGGGCTATGGCGAACTGCGTGAGCTGGACTTCGGGCTGGAACTGTTCGCCGCCGGTGTCGGCTCCAACCCGGAATGGGAGCAGCCGACGCTGCGGCTCGGGCTGACCTCGTTCATCACCCCGGTGCAGGTCTTCGACTACGTGCCCGCCACCGGCGAGCTGACCCTGCGCAAGGAGCAGGCGGTGCTGGGCGGCTACGACCCCAAAGACTATGAGCAGCACCGGGATTGGGCGGTGGCCGCGGACGGGACCCGGATCCCGATCTCGCTGGTGCGCCGCAAGGACCTCGCCGGTGCGGACCCGAAGCCGTTGCTGCTCTACGGTTACGGCTCCTACGAGGCCAGCATCGACCCGGCGTTCTCGGTGTCGCGGCTGTCGCTGCTGGACCGCGGCATGGTGTTCGCGGTGGCGCACGTGCGCGGCGGCGGCGAGATGGGGCGGCTGTGGTACGAGCACGGCAAGACGCTCACCAAGCGCAACACCTTCACCGACTTCGTCTCCTGCGCAAAGCATCTCGTCGATACCGGGGTCACCGCGCCCGACCGGATGATCGCCGACGGCGGCAGCGCGGGCGGCCTGCTGGTGGGCGCGGTCGCCAACCTGGCGCCCGAACTGTTCACCGGCATCCTCGCCAACGTGCCGTTCGTGGATCCGCTCACCTCGATCCTGGATCCCTCGCTGCCGCTGACCGTCATCGAATGGGACGAGTGGGGAAATCCGTTGGCGGACAAGCAGGTCTACGAGTACATGAAGTCCTACTCGCCGTACGAGAACGTCGAGGCCAAGGAGTATCCGGCGATCCTGGCGATCACCAGCATCAACGACACCCGGGTGCTGTACGTGGAACCGGCCAAGTGGGTGGCGAAACTGCGTGCCACCAAGACCGGCGACGCGCCCCTGCTGCTGAAGACCGAGATGAGCGCCGGGCACGGCGGCGTCAGCGGGCGCTACGAGAAGTGGAAGGAAGTGGCGTTCGAATACGCCTGGGTGCTGGACACGGTCGGCCTGGCGGACGCCTGATTCGGTAGCGCGAATTCGTCGGCGCGTCACCCGCGCAGCACGGTGCGGACACCTGGCCCACGCAGAGTGGGTGTGGTTGGCAGCACCGAAAGGGGGTACGCGCCACTATGCGTGCACAATTGCTGGTCTCGGTGTCGGGCATTCGGGACACCACCAGGGAAACGGCCATGGCCTTCGCGGCCGAGATGGATCGGCGCGAGGTCCCGCTGTCACTGCTGGTCGCACCGCGACTGAAGAACAAGTACCGGCTCGCCGACGACGCGCGTACGCACGAGTGGCTGCGCGCGCGCCGGGCGGCGGGCGACGCGATCGTCCTGCACGGCTACGACCAGGCCGCCACCAAACGCCGGCGGGCCGAGTTCGCGACGCTGCCCAAACACGAAGCGCGACTGCGGTTGACGGCCGCCGATCGTGTTCTCGAGGGTGTCGGCCTGCGGACCCGGCTGTTCGCGGCCCCGCGCTGGAACTCCTCGGAGGGCGCGCTGGCCGCGCTGCCCGACGTGGGTTTCCGGCTGGCCCTCGGGCTCACCGCTCTGCACGACCTGGAACGCGGTGTGACGCAACGGGCTTGGGTGCACGGTATCGGCGAGGGTTTCCGCGCCGAACCGTGGTGGTGCCACGCCCTGGTGATGAGTGCCGCGCGCACCGCCCGCCGCGGCGGCATCCTTCGGCTCGCCGTCTCGGCCACCCAGCTCGATCGCTCCGGCCCGCGCCAGGCAGTGCTCGATGCGATAGATCTCGCGCTGTTCCACGAGGCTGTCCCCGACACCTACCGCTGGGAGCCGCAGGCCCCCGCGCGCGCCGCCTGAGTCTCGCTGGGCGACAGCGCTTTTCGTACCTCATCGGACGAGCAGGCCTACTCCGAGGGCGAGCATGATGAGCGCGATGACGGAGTCCAGCACGCGCCACGCGGCGGGGCGGGCGAACACCGGGGCGAGTAGGCGGCTGCCGTACCCGAGGGTGATGAACCACAGGACACTGGCGATCATCGCCCCCGCCGCGAATGCCCAGCGGTCCCGGCCGTAGGTGTTGCCGAACGAGCCCATCAGGATCACGGTGTCCAGGTAGACGTGAGGATTGAGCCAAGTCAGCGCCAGGCAGGTGAGGACGGCGCGGACGAGGGTCGACCGGTCATCGGTGTTGCGCGGGTGCGTCGGCACGACCGATGCGGAGAGGGTGGAAGCACCTGCTGCCCGGGGTTCGGCGGGCGCGGTGGCGACATCCACAGTGCCGATCGTGTTGCCCATGCTCGCGGTGTCGACCGATGCCGCGGCGTCGGATGGGCTCGGCGGGACTCGAGGGTCGGGGGCGGTGCGGAGGGAGCCGGGGGACAGGGCCCGTCGGACCGCGATGGCGGCATAGCCGAGGAGGAAGGCACCGCCGACATAGTGGACCACTTCCATGAGGACGGGTGTCGTGGTCAGGAAGGCGCCCGCGCCGCCGATGCCCGCCGATATCAGGACGACGTCGGAGAGTGTGCAGACCGCGATGACGGCGAGAATGTGCCCGCCGCGGATGCCTTGGCGCAGGACGAACGCGTTCTGCGCGCCGATCGCCACGATCAGCGACAGCCCGAAGCCCAGACCCGGTAGCACGGCGGAGACACCCACACCCGTCGACGCTAGGGATATTTACGGTAATCAGACAAGCTGAAGTTTTTCACTCATCATTAGAATTTCTTCATATGGATCTGCAACTCGACCAGCTCCGCGCCCTCGATGCCGCGGTCGCCGAGGGCACGCTGGAGGCCGCCGCCCGCCGGCTCCGGGTGACTCCCTCGGCGGTGAGCCAGCGCATCAAGGCCCTGGAGGGCACGGTCGGCCGGACCCTGCTCCAGCGTTCGAAACCGGTGGGCCCCACCGAATCCGGTCTCGCCGTGTTGCGCCTCGCCCGCCAGATCGAACTGCTCGTCGGCGACACCGCTCGTGAATTGGGCGCCACCGCAAGCGAATCGGTCGACAGCGACGGCCGGGTCCGGATTCCTGTGGCGATCAACGCGGATTCACTGGAGACCTGGGTGATGCCCGCGCTGGGCCGCGCGCCGGCCGGGGTCTGCTTCGAAATCCACCGTGAGGACGAGGAACACACCACCCGGCTGCTGCGCGACGGCACCGTCATGGCGGCGATCACCGCGACCGCGCAGCCCGTGCAAGGGTGCCGGGCGGAGCGGCTCGGCGCGATGCGCTACCGCCCGATGGCCACCCCGGAGTTCGCCCGCACCTGGTTCCCCGACGGTCCCACCGCCCGCGCCTTCGCCGCTGCCCCGGTCGTCCTGTTCGACCGCAAGGACGACCTCCAGGACAGGCTGATGCGCCGCCGCGCCCGCCGCCCCCTCGACCCGCCCCGCCACTACATCCCCTCGTCCACCGGCTTCGCCGAGGCCGTCCGCCTGGGCCTCGGCTGGGGCATGCTGCCCGACGTACAAACCACCCGCGACCGGAGATCCGGCCACCTGCTTCCCGTCGCCCCCGACCTGCACATCGACGTCCCTCTCTACTGGCAGCAGTGGCGCTTGCACTCCCCGACCCTCACCACCATCGCCGCCCTCGTCGCCGCCGCGGCCACCGAATCTCTCCGTTGACCCGGCTATCTGCGGAGGGTCCAGCGGAGGGCCGCGGTGCTCACTTCGGGGGGTGGCGCTGTGGGTGAAGCCGCCGGCTTCCGCGCGGCCGAGGGGGACCGTGGGCGGATGGGTGGTGAGTTGAGTGAGGGCTCGTCGGATGTCGGTCAGGAGGAGGTCGGCCATGTCGTGACTGAAACCGTGGCGGACCAGGGCGCGCATGATGGTCTCGTCCTCGCGGTCGGCGGGGAGCGGGTAGGCGGCGACCAGCCAGCCGCGGGTGCGCAGTCGGTCGGAGAGGTCGTAGAGGTTGAACGGCTGGTCGCCCGGCAGTTTCCACGACACCGCCGCGATTCCCCGCAGCGGGTCGCCGTCGTGAATCATCTCGAACGGCCCCATTTTCTCGATGCCCGCCGCCAGGTGTCGCGCCACCGAGTGCGTCGCCGATTGCACGCGGGTATAACCGACTCGTCCGAGCCGGATGAATTCGTAGTAGGACGTGACGACCTGCCCGCCGGGACGGGAGAAATTGAGGTTGAAGGTGGCCATGTTGCCGCCCAGGTAATCGACGTCGAAGACCAGTTCCTCCGGCAGGTCCGCGGCCGTGCGCCAGATCGCCCACCCGGCGCCGAGCGGGGCCAGGCCGGTCTTGTGCCCGGAGGCGTTGATCGACTTCACCCGCGGTAATCGGAAGTCCCACACCAGTTCCGGTGCGGTGAAGGGAGCGAGGAATCCGCCGCTGGCGGCGTCGACATGGATCGGAATGTCCAGGCCTGTCCGCGCCTGTAGATCGTCGAGCGCCTGGTTGATCCCCGCGACGTCCTCGAAGAGGCCGGTGAACGTTTGCCCGAATGTCGGCACCACCATGATGGTGTTCTCGTCGCAATGGGCGGCGATGTCGTCCGGGTGCAGTGTCAGCCGGTCGCCGCGCAGCGGTACCTGCCGGATATCGACGTCGAAATACCGCGCGAACTTTTCCCACACCACCTGCACCGGCCCGCACACGAAATTCGGAATGCCCTTCCCGCCGCGTGCGCGCCAGCGGAACTTGGCCGCCAGCCCGCCGAGCATGGCGGCCTCGCTGGAGCCGGTGGTGGACGTGCCCCGCGTGGTGGCCGGGTCGGGCGCGTGCCACAGGTCGGCAAGCATTCGCACGCAGCGTCTTTCCAACTCGGCGGTCTGCGGATACTCGTCCTTGTCCACGATGTTCTTGTCGATCGACTCGTCCATCAGGCGCCGGGCCCGGTCGTCGACCCAGGTGGTGCAGAAGGTCGCCAGATTCATCCGGGCGACGCCGTCGAGCAGCAATTCGTCGTGGACTATCTGATAGGCGGCTTCCGCGAACATCTCGCTATCGGGAAACGTGTTCTTGGGCGCCCCGGCCTCGAGTGCGGGTTGCGCGAACAGGTCGTCGGGTGCGGTGGAATCGTCGGGCATATCGCCTCCTGGCGCTGGTGTAGACCAGTTGCCGTGCGTTCGCCAGCATGGCACAGGGGCGGGGCTGTCCGCTAGACGGTGAAGTCGGCGTGATCCTCCGCCTGGATCACCGTGAATTCGGTATCGGCCGGGCGCATTTCGGACAGCCGCCCGAAGTAGATGCCCTGCGCGTCCGGCGTGATGATCCCGTAGTGGACGGGGAAGGCGACCCGCGGACCGACCGCGCGCAGGTAGTCGACGGCCTCGCTGATCTTCATCCACGGCGCGACCGCCGGTGTGGCCAGCACGCCGACCCGCACCGGCGGCACCCACAGCGAATCGCCCGGATGCACGAACTGCGCCGGATCGTCGGCGGTGCCGAGCTGGAAAACGGTGTTGTCGATGACCGGAAGCTCGGGGTGGATCACCGCGTGCCGTCCCCCGCCGCCGGTGATCCGGAGATCCCCGAGGGCCAGTTGCCGCCCGGCGGGCACCGCCTCCCAGGGCTCGCCGCGCGATTGCGCGGTCTGTGGATCGCTGAGCAGCCGGGCGCCGGGGTTCTGCTCGATCAGCGTCTCGATCCGGTTCGGGTCGATGTGATCGGGATGCTGGTGGGTGATCGCGATCGCGTCGAGCCCGGTGATGCCCTCGAACCCGTGTGAGAACGTGCCCGGATCGAAGAGCACCTTCGCGCCGTTCAGCTCGACCAGAACGCAGGAGTGACCGAAGTGGGCTATGCGCATGTGTTCACCGTAACTCCGCGCGCCCCGGCGAGCCGGGCGCGCACCGCCCCGATTAGGCTGTTCAGGTAATCCCCCAGCAGCGTGAGGAGCAGCGCGTGGCACGTGTCGTGGTCGAGGTGATGCCGAAGGCCGAGATCCTGGATCCGCAGGGTCAGGCCATCGTCGGTGCGCTCGGACGCCTGGGTTTTCCCGGTGTCTCGGATGTGCGGCAGGGCAAGCGATTCGAACTCGACGTGGACGACAGCGTGGGCGACGCCGAGCTGGCGAAGATCGCCGAGGGGCTGCTGGCGAACACCGTGATCGAGGACTGGAAGGTGGTTCGGCTGCCATGAGTGCGCGGATCGGGGTCATCACGTTCCCGGGCACCCTGGACGATGTCGACGCCGCGCGTGCCGTGCGGCTGGCGGGCGCCGAGGCCGTGAGCCTCTGGCATGCCGACGCTGATCTCAAGGGTGTCGACGCGGTCGTCGTCCCCGGCGGCTTCTCCTACGGCGACTACCTGCGCGCCGGCGCCATCGCGCGTTTCGCGCCGGTGATGGGCGCGGTCGTCGAGGCGGCAGGGCGCGGTCTGCCGGTGCTCGGCATCTGCAACGGCTTCCAGGTGCTGTGCGAGGCCGGTCTGCTGCCCGGCGCGCTGACCCGCAACGAGGGCCTGCACTTCGTCTGCCGCGACGAGTGGCTGCGGGTGGAGCGCACCGACACCGCCTGGACCTCCCGCTACGAGCCCGGCGCGCAGATCCTCGTCCCGGTCAAGAACGCCGAGGGCCGCTACCAGGCCGCCCAGCCGGTGCTCGATGAACTGGAGGGCGAGGGCCGCGTGGTCTTCCGCTACGCCGGTGACAACCCGAACGGCTCGCAGCGCGATATCGCGGGCATCTCCTCCGCCGACGGCCGCATCGTCGGCCTGATGCCGCACCCGGAGCACGCCACCGAACCGCTGACGGGCCCGAGCGACGACGGGCTGGGCATCTTCCTGTCGGTCATCGACTCGCTGGTCTCGGCCTAGCCGCTCAGACCCGTAGCAGCACCTCGAATTCGGTGCCGTTGGCCCGGAAGATCCGGACCGGTTGCTGCAACTGGTCGCCGCGCAGCGTGAACTCCCCGGCGGCGTGCTCGAACACCATGCCGCTGTCGACCCTGGTGTGAATGCGTTCCACCTCGCTGGATCCGACCGTGGCGAGCATCGCGCGCAACGTGTGCAGGGATTGGTAGATGCAGGTGGCGAAGCGGCTGAACGAGGGCGCGAAACTGCCGTGCAGCCGCCGGTAGCGTGCGATTCGTTCCTGATCGGGCCGCAGGCGCGGATCGGGGATCACGCTGGAGGGCACATAGAAGTTGTCGTTGGCCGCCGGGCCACCCGCGGCCAGCAGGTTCTCGTCGGCGGTCGGGCCCGTCCGGAACTGCCGGTCCGCGCGGCCGCCGGCGGCGAAGGCGCGGTTGAAGCGGGCCGCGTCGCCGCCGACCAGCAGCACGATCACTCCGTCGGCTCGGTCCAGGCGCGGATCGGTCAGGGCCTCGTCGTAGCTCGCGCACCCCTGCGGGAAGACGAAATCGGCCACGATCGTGTGCGGCCGGTCGAGCATCCGGTGCAGCGCCGGGATCATCCGCCGGGACCAGATGTAGTCGCTGGCCACGACGGCCCAGCGATGCGCCCCGAATTCCCGGTACAGCCAGTTCAGCGCCTCCACGGTCTGCGCACCCGGATTCTCACCGATCATGAATACCCCACGGCGAGAACCGAATTGGCCGTCGTCGCCGATCCCGAACAGCGCGGGCACCCGGCCGTCCACGGCGTGCACGACACCGGCGCGGACATCGGGCATGGGGATTCCGGTGACCGCCCCGACCATGCCGGTGGCGAGGAACGCCGCGACCTCGCGGGCGATCTCGCCCGGCGAGTTGCCGCCGTCGACAGTCGTGATGCGCACCTCGCGGCCGAGAACCCCACCGGCGCTGTTGATCTCGGCCTCGGCGAGCCCGGCGGCGGCCTCGCAGGACGGGCCGATTATCCCGCCCGAACCGCGTAGCGGTACGACATTGAGGATCTCGAAGGTGTCGGAGTCCTCCGCCAGCCTGCCCATATCGAGAGTTTACGCACCGTTCGAGATCAGCTGATGCGGCCCAGTATCCGGAAATCCACGCCCTCGGCCCGGGCGATCTGCGCCGACTGCACGGCCTGATTGCCCCGGAACCGGCATTCGCCCGACGGGGTCTCGAGCACCGCGCCCTCGGTCAGCGCCGTGTGGATGCGCGGCACATCGAAGCCGCCCACGGTCTCCGCGACCGCGCGCAGCGTGTGCATCGCCTCGTAACCGGTATTGCCGAAGTAGGTGAGCTGCGGCGCGAACGGGCCGTGCAGCCGCCGATAGCGGTGCACGCGTTCGGAATCGGGGAAGAACGACGAGGAGACGAAGAGGTTCTCGTTGGCCTCGGCGCCGGCCGCGAGCAGTACGGTCTCGTCGACGGCCGGGCTGACCCGGACCTGCCGCGCGGCCCGGCCGGTGTGCGCGAACTGACGATTGAATCGCGCCGCGTCGGAGCCCACCAGCAGCATGATGACCCCGTCGGCCCGGTCCAGGCGCGGGTCGGCGAGGAACTCCGCGAAGTCGGCGGTGCCCAGCGGCACGAAGTGTTCCAGCACGAGCGATGCCGGATTCGCCAGGGCGGTGTGCACGGCCGCCGCGGTCGCGCGGGGCCAGATGTAGTCGTTGCCGATGAGGGCCCAGCGGCGGACGTCGTATTCGCGGCGCAACCACGCCATCGCGGCCAGAATGTGCCCTTGCGGATCCTCGCCGATCATGAGCACCCCGGGCATCTCGTCCGGCAGGCCCTCGTGGATGGTGGCGAAGAGGTACGGCACCCGGCCGTCGGCGGCCCGGGCCACGGTCCGGCGCACGGCCGAAATATGCCAGCCCGTGATCGCGTGCACCATCCCGGTCGCCAGCAGTGCCGAGACCTCGCGCGCCACCTCGGCCGGGGCGCGCCCGCCGTCGATGGTGGTGACCCGCACTTCCCGTCCGAGAATTCCTGTGCCGCCGTTGATTTCATCGACGGCCAGGGAGATTGCGGCATCGACCGAGGGGCCGATAATTCCACCGGACCCCTGTAGTGGGACGATGTCGAGAACCTCGATAACATCGTCCGGGGTCTCGCGCGAGGCGAACATTCGGTACCCTTCTTCTCGTCAGAGCGAAAATGATGGGCGGGAAAATATGTCGACCATTGTAGGCGGATTTGCGACGCTGCATGGAGCGCTGCGGGCCGCCGAACGCAGTTGGTTACGTCACCTCGATGCGGCATTGTGTGCCAGGCAACTTTCGGCCGATCAATGGGCGATGCTGTCGAAATTGTCCGATCAGGTGGGCGTCACGATGAGCGAGCTGGCCGCCCGCGCGCAACTGCCACCCTCCTCGGCCACCCGCCATGCCGATGCGCTCGCCGAACGCGGTCTGATCTTCCGTATCGCCGCCGAGGACGACCGCCGCCGCATCCTCATCGGCCTGACCAAGCGCGGCACGGAACTGGTCGAGTCCGTGCGCTGCGAGGAGAGCCGGGCCGAGGAGGAATTGCGCAAGCGGATCGGCGCGCGCAGCCATGCCGAACTGCTGCGGTTGCTGGAAATGGTGACCGACGTGCCCGTTGCCGACTGAACTAATAGTCAATCATCCTATGTTTTCGACGCCCGAAAAATTGCGTCATTCGGGTCCGAATATCATTCTCGCGCGAAATTTTATTTCGCCGGTCGAGTGCCGTCCGGAGTTCTCTCGGAGGGGTGGTGACACAAGTCCCCGGGGTACAGGACGACCGGCCCTGGCCCGGCGGGCTCTAGGATCGCCGGTATGACGGTCTCGACCACCGCGACGGCGTCCGGGCTGTGTGCCTTCGTCGACGCCTCGCCCTCCCCCTTCCATGTCGTCCGCACCGTCGCAACGGAATTGACCGCGCACGGCTTCACCGAACTGCCCGAGCCACGGCCGTGGAGCGGCGGCGCGGACGGGCGATACTTCGTGGTGCGCGGCGGTTCGCTGCTGGCGTGGGCCGGGTCCGCCGCCGACGCGGCCGCGCACCCCTTCCGAGTGGTCGGCGCGCACACCGATAGCCCGAATCTGCGGGTCAAGCAGCATCCCGACCTGGCCGGGTCGGGCTGGCAGCTGGTCGGGCTGGAACCCTACGGCGGGGCCTGGCTGAACTCCTGGCTGGACCGCGAGCTGGGAATCTCGGGGCGGCTCACGATCCGCGACGGCGACACGGTGGTCGAGCGGCTGGTCCGCATCGACGAACCGCTGCTACGGGTGCCGCAGCTGGCCATCCATCTGTCCGAGGACCGCCGCGGCGTCAGTCTGGACCCGCAGCGGCACGTCAACGCCGTCTGGGGGGTCGGCGGCGAGCCGCGCTCGTTCCTCGCCTACGTGTCCGAGCAGGCCGGGATCGACCCGGACGCGGTACTGGGCTGGGAGCTGATGACCCACGACCTGTCGCCGAGCCGGCTGATCGGCCGGGACAGTGACCTGCTCAGCGCGCCCCGCTTGGACAATCAGGGCACCTGCTACGCGGGCCTGCACGCCTTCCTGGCCGCCGCCGACCAACCGGGCGCCGCGACGCCGGTGCTGGTGATGTTCGATCACGAGGAGGTCGGCAGCCAGTCCGACCGCGGCGCGCAGTCGGATCTGCTGCCCGCGGTGCTGGAGCGGATCGTCCTCGCCCGCGGCGGCGGCCGCTCGGAGTACCTTGCGGCGCTGGCGGGTTCGATCTGCGCCTCCGGGGACATGGCGCACGCGACGCACCCCAACTATCCGGAGCGGCACGAGCCCGCCCACCGCATCGAGGTCAACGGCGGTCCGGTGCTGAAGGTGAACCAGAATCTGCGCTATGCCACCGACGCCGTCGGCACCGGAGCGTTCGCGCTGGCGTGCGCGCAGGCCGGGGTGCCGTTGCAGCGCTACGTGCATCGCGCCGATCTGCCGTGCGGATCGACCATCGGACCGATGACCGCGGCCCGGACCGGCATGCCGACCGTCGATGTCGGGGCGCCGCAGCTGGCGATGCACTCGGCTCGGGAACTGATGGGCGCGGCGGACGTGTGGTCCTACTCGGCGGCGTTGGCGGCGTTCCTCACCCCGGGCGGCCGGTAGGCCAGCGCGCCGATCGCCAGGATCGCGAAGGTCACCAGCACGTAGCTGCTGCCGATCAGCTGCTCCCACAGCGACCAGCGGGCCTCCTGATCGTTCTGGTGCGGCAGCAGCCAGTGCGGGCCGACGAAGAACATGACAGTGATCGCGGCGAGGACGCCGGTGTAGACGCGGCCGCGTCGAGGATGTTGCGGCGGAAGGCCGTTCGCGCCGCGCGTGGTCTGCGCGGCGACCGCGGTCAGCAGCGCCGGCGCCACCCACACCCAGTGGTGCGACCACGAGATGGGCGAGATCAACAGCACCGCGGCGGCGTTCACCAGCAGTGCGGAGATCTCGGCCCCGGCGTCGAGCAGCCGCTTCATCCACAGTGCGGCGAGCCCGACGGCGATGAGCGACATGATGATCCAGATCAGCGTCGCCGCGTCGTCGGAGACCCCGAGCCGGAAGGCGAAGCCCTTCAGCGACTGATTACCGGCATAGGAGGCCGGGCCGATGCGGTCGGTGTCCCACAGCGTGTTGAACCAGTACTCCGCCGAATCCTGCGGGAACAGCAGGAATCCCAGGCCGACCGCCCCGATCGCGGAGAGCACCAGCGTGATCGAGGTGCGCCAGTCTCGGCGGATCAAGAAGTAGAGCAGGTACGCGCCGGGAATCAGCTTGACCGACACCGCGATTCCGATCAGCATGCCGCGCGGCCAGAACGGCTTGCGCACCAACGTGTCCAGTGCGATCGCGGCCATCAGGATCAGATTGATCTGCCCGAAATTGAAGGTCTGGCGCACCGGTTCGGTGAGACCGAGAACGGCTACGGCGCCGATCACCAGCGCCAGCCTGGTCGGACGGTCCAGGCTCGGACGTAATCGGAGCAGCGCCAGCCACAGCGTGATTCCCAGGCTCGCCAGCGAAATCACCAGTACCAGGGCCTCGGCCGCGCCCAGCGGCATGACGGCCAGCGGCGTGAACAGCAACGCGGCCAGCGGGGGATAGGTGAACGGCAGACCGATCCCGCCCGACTTCGGCATCGGACCGTAGAGGTCACCGCCGTCGAGCCAGACCCGGGCGCCGTTGCGGTACACCTGCAGGTCGATGTAGCCATGCCATAGCTTGAAGACGAAGGAAATAATCGCCGACAACGCGAACAGGGCAATTGCGATCAGTAGCAGACGTAGCTGACGAGTTGTCAGACCTGCTGTGAGGGCCCCCTCGGAGGCAGTTACCGGCGCTTCGTCCGGATCCGCGACCCTGGATCGATCTGTCACTTGATCAGCGTATCCCGGCACCGGTCGGCTGCCTGGTCGGGTGGGGTTTGCCACACACTAGACTGGGCTCGTCTCCCCGCCCGCTCGAGCCTCACGTCGCACCCGGCGCCGCTGCCGGTTGCCCGTCGTATGCCCGGCCGAAAGGACCTTGGTACCCACCGTGACTGTCCCCGTCGACACCGTCAGCGCCGCCGCAGCCACCCCGGATACCCCCCAGCCCTACAAGGAACTGGGCCTGAAGGACGACGAATACGCCCGCATCCGGGAGATTCTCGGCCGCCGCCCGACCGATGCCGAGCTGGCGATGTACTCGGTGATGTGGAGCGAGCACTGCTCCTACAAGTCCTCCAAGGTGCACCTGCGCTACTTCGGGCAGACCACCACCGACGAGATGCGCCGGGCCATGCTGGCCGGCATCGGCGAGAACGCCGGCGTGGTCGACATCGGCGACGGCTGGGCGGTCACGTTCAAGGTGGAGAGCCACAACCACCCGTCCTACGTCGAGCCGTATCAGGGCGCGGCGACCGGCGTCGGCGGCATCGTGCGCGACATCATGGCGATGGGCGCGCGGCCGATCGCGGTCATGGACCAGTTGCGTTTCGGCGCGGCCGAGCATCCCGACACCCGGCGCGTGGTGGACGGCGTGGTCCGCGGCGTCGGTGGCTACGGCAATTCGCTGGGCCTGCCGAATGTCGGCGGCGAGACCGTCTTCGACCCGTCCTACCAGGGCAATCCGCTGGTGAACGCGCTGTGCGCCGGGGTGATGCGGGTGGAGGATCTGCACCTGGCGTTCGCCTCCGGGCAGGGCAACAAGATCATTCTCTTCGGCGCGCGCACCGGGCTCGACGGCATCGGCGGCGTCTCCGTGCTGGCCTCGGACACCTTCTCCGGCGACGAGTCGGGCACGGGGCGCAAGAAGTTGCCGAGCGTGCAGGTGGGCGATCCGTTCGCGGAGAAGGTGCTCATCGAATGCTGTCTGGAGCTGTACCACGCCGGGCTGGTGGTCGGTGTCCAGGATCTCGGCGGGGCCGGATTGTCCTGCGCCACTTCCGAACTCGCCGCGGCGGGCGACGGTGGCATGCACGTCGAGCTGGACCGGGTGCCGTTGCGCGCGGCCAATATGACTCCGGCGGAGATCCTTTCGAGCGAGTCGCAGGAGCGCATGTGCGCGGTGGTGACGCCGGAGAACGTCGACGCCTTCCTGGATGTCTGCAAGAAGTGGGACGTGCTGGCCACCGTGATCGGCGAGGTCACCGACGGTGACCGGCTGACGGTGAGCTGGCACGGCGAGACCGTGGTGGACGTGCCGCCGCGCACCGTCGCGCACGAGGGCCCGGTCTACGAGCGCCCGGTGCGGCGTCCCGACGAGCAGGACGCGCTGATCGCCGATGTCCCGGATGCGCTGGCGCGTCCCGGAACCGGCGACGAACTGCGCGCCACCGCGCTGAAACTGCTCGCCAGCCCGCAGCTGTGCAGCCGTCGCTGGATCGTCGAGCAGTACGACCGGTACGTGCGCGGCAACACCGTGCTGGCCGAGCACGCCGACGCCGGTGTGATCCGCATCGATGAGGCGTCCGGCCGTGGGATCGCGCTGGCCACCGACGCGTCGGGCCGCTACACCAAGCTCGACCCGTACACCGGCGCGCAGCTGGCGCTGGCCGAGGCCTACCGCAATGTCGCCGCCACCGGCGCCACCCCGAAGGCCGTCACCAACTGCCTGAACTTCGGCTCGCCGGAGGACCCGGGCGTGATGTGGCAGTTCCAGCAGGCCGTGCGCGGACTCGCGGACGGCTGTGTGGCGCTGGGCATTCCGGTCACCGGCGGCAACGTCAGCTTCTACAACCAGACCGGGCAGACGGCGATCCTGCCGACGCCCGTGGTCGGCGTGCTGGGTGTCATCGACGATGTGCACCGCCGCATCCCGACCGGGCTGGGCACCGAGCCGGGCGAGACGCTGATCCTGCTCGGCGAGACCCGCGACGAATTCGGCGGGTCGATCTGGGCGCAGGTCGAGCACGACCACCTCGGCGGCGTGCCGCCGCGGGTAGACCTGGCTCGCGAGCAGTTGCTGGCCGAGGTGCTCACCGCCGGCTCTCGTGACGGAATGATCAGCGCCGCCCACGATCTCAGCGAGGGCGGCCTGATGCAGTCGGTCGTGGAGGCCGCGCTGGCCGGCGAAACCGGTTGCCGCATCCTGCTTCCCGAGGACGCCGACCCGTTCGTCACGCTCTTCTCCGAATCGGCGGGCCGCGTCCTGGTGGCCGTCCCGCGCACCGAGGAGACCCGCTTCACCAAGATGTGCACCGCCCGCGGCCTGCCGTGGGCCCGCATCGGCGTGGTCGACCAGGGCTCCGATTCCGTCGAGGTCCAGGGCCAGTTCACGGTGACCCTGGCGGAGTTGCGCGAGACCTTCGAGGGCACGCTGCCCAAGCTGTTCGGCACACACGCGAACTGAATCTCGTCATCCCGGGTGTCGGCGAGTTGAGTCTCGTCATTCCGGCGTGGGGGGGGGGGGGGGGGGGGGGGGGGGGGGGGGGGGGGGGGGGGGGGCAGGGGCGGCGGGGGGAGAGGGGCAGGGCGCGGCCGGCGGGGGGGGGCGGCGGGGGAGGGTGGGGGGGGGGGGGGGGGGGGGGGGGGGGGGGGGGGGGGGGGGGGGGGGGGGGGGGGGGGGGGGGCCCGCCGGCCGGGGGGGGGGGGGGGGGGGGGGGGG
>NZ_JARWOP010000222.1 GCF_029868745.1 Nocardia wallacei
TCCTGCATCAGCTTCACCCTCCCCCTCTTAAAGCGTCCGGTGCGTTTTTAGTTTGGGGGTGCGGGGCTATATGGGTTGTTTTTTGCGGTTGGGGTGTGGGGGGGTGGGGATGTGCGGATTGCGTGTCCTACATGAGGGCTCCTCCGTCTACTCGGATTTCGCTGCCTGTTATGTAGCGGCCGTCTTCTGAGGCGACCATGGCTACTGCGCCGGCTACGTCTTCGGGGTGGCCTAGGGCGCCGTTGTTCAGCCAGCCGGTTAGGCGGGCGAATAGGCTCCAGTCGGCGTCGGGGGGTGTTTCCAGGTTTGTGGTGATTCCTGTGGTTATGCCGCCGGGGACTATGTTTACCGCGCGTAGGCCCTGTTTGGCGTATTCGAGGGCGATGGCGTGGGTCATGGCGTTTACTCCGCCCTTCGAAGCTGAGTAGGCGGCCATGTAGGGGTGGGCGCCGAAGGCTGAGGTGGAGGAGAAGTTCACTACTACGGGGTGGTCGCCTTGTAGGAGGGTGGGGATTGCGGCTTGGACCATCAGGAAGGTGCCGGTCAGGTTTACTCCTATTACCTGGTTCCAGGCTTCGAACGGCATTTCGTGGGTGTGGGCGGTGCGCATGATTCCGGCCGCGTTGACCAATACGTCCAGGCCGCCTAGGTGGTCCACGGCGGTGGTTACGGCGGTGCGGACCGAGTCGGGGTTCGATACGTCGACCTGGACGGTTTCGAATCGGGAGCTGTGCTCGGTCGCGGCTTCGGCGGTTTCCTTCAGGCCGGCTTCGGCGATATCGGCGGCCACCAGCTCGGCGCCCTCGGACAGGAGGCGCAGGGCGATGCCCCGGCCGATGCCCGATCCGGCTCCGGTGACCAGCACCCGTCGTCCGTCGTATCTGCGCTGCATTGCGTGCGTCCTTTCGAACAGGGGTGAAACGCCGGTTCGTTGTTCCGGTACCCGAGAAAACTAGAACGAGTACTAGTTTGCGTCAATGTGCCGCCCCGGGTGGCGTCTCCGCTCGGGTTGGTGCGGTGCCGGCGGGGCGGGGCTTGGTAGGTTGTCCGGCGTGTCCGAACCCGCCTTTGTCGCCCGTGGTCAGGCCGATCTGCTCGGGCCCGCCGAGGTGCGGGAGCTGGCGGAGCGGCTGGGGGTGCGTCCGACCAAGCAGCTCGGGCAGAACTTCGTGCACGACGCGAATACGGTGCGGCGGATCGTCGGGGCGGCGGGGGTGGGGCGCGAGGACGTGGTGCTCGAGGTCGGGCCGGGGCTCGGCTCGCTGACGCTGGCGCTGCTGGACGTGGTGGATCGCGTGGTGGCGGTGGAGATCGATCCCGTACTGGCGCAACAGCTTCCGGATACGGTGGCCGATCGCGCCGGGTCGCTGGCCGAGCGGCTGAGTGTGGTCGAGGCCGACGCGCTGCGGATCACCGGACCGGATCTTCCCGTCGCTCCGACCGCGCTGGTGGCGAACCTGCCGTACAACGTGGCCGTGCCCGTGCTGATCCATCTGCTGGCCGAATTGCCCGGCATCGCAACGGCTCTGGTGATGGTGCAGGCCGAGGTGGCGGATCGGCTGTCGGCCGAGCCGGGCTCGCGCATCTACGGGGTGCCGAGCGTCAAGGCGGGCTTCTTCGGAACCGTCCGGCGTGCGGGAGCGGTTGGACGCCAAGTCTTCTGGCCGGTGCCGCAGGTCGAATCGGGGCTGGTGCGCATCGAGCGCCACGCCGCGCCGCCGTGGCCGCAGGACGTCGCCTTCCGCAAGCGCGTGTTCACCGTGGTCGACGCCGCATTCGCCCAGCGCCGCAAGACCTTACGCGCGGCCCTGGCGAACTGGGCAGGGTCCCCGGCCGCCGCCGAACAGCGCCTGATCGCCGCCGGTATCGACCCCACCGCGCGCGGCGAAACCCTCGACACCGCAGCCTTCGTCCGCCTCGCCGAGCAGTCCTGAGGGCGTTCGGTCAGCCCGCGGAGGTGAAGGTGAGGCCCGCGACTACGGCGGCGGCGTCGGTCCCGTCGTGCTCGGCGCGGGTGGTGACGGTCAGTTGGACCAGGTAGGGCGTGGTGTCGCTGTCGATGAGGGTGTAGCGGTTGTAGGCCCAGAGGGTCAGTGGGGCAATGGCATACGTGCCGGTGATGGCGGCCGAGGGGTAGCCGCCGAAACGGCCCAGGTGCGTGTCCCGCTCCGCCCACTCCGGCAGGCGGCGGGCATCGGTGAAGCCGCAGGCGAGCAGGGTGTCGGCGTCGACGGGGCCGGACAGCCGCACCATCAGCACCACCGCGTTGTCGGCCCAGCCGTCTTCGGGCGCCTGCGCCCAGACGCCGTAGGTACCCGCGAAGCTCTCCGCGGGCATCTGCTGCCAACCCTCCGGAACTCCGACCGACACCACCGGGGCACCGTCCGTACCGGGCGCGACCGGCTCGGCCGCGATTTCCGCGGCGGCCAGGTACTCGGCGATGGTGAGCAGTTGTTCGGGTCCGTTGGGGGCTGTCACGGGTATCCTCTCGGCGCGGCGCGAGCGTGGTCGCTGCGAGTCTGCCATGCGCGGCAGGTATGTCCGGACACGGGCGAACGGGCCGCCCGAATCCCGGACGGCCCGCTCGGCGGCGACCCGCTCAGTGGAACGAGCGCAGCCGCAGGCTGTTGCTGACCACGAAGACGCTGGACAGTGCCATGGCGGCCCCGGCGAGCATCGGGTTCAGCAGCCCCGCCGCGGCCAGCGGTATGGCCGCCACGTTGTAGCCGAACGCCCAGAACAGATTTCCCTTGATGGTCCGCAGGGTGGCCCGGGACAGCCGGATGGCGGTCGCCACGGTCCGCAGATCACCGCGCACCAGCGTGATGTCCCCGGCCTCGATGGCGACATCGGTGCCGGTGCCCATGGCCAGGCCCAGATCGGCTCGGGCGAGCGCGGCCGCGTCGTTGACGCCGTCGCCGACCATGGCGACCACCCTGCCCTCCCGCTGCAACCGTTCCACCACCGCCAGCTTGTCGCTGGGCAGCACCTCCGCGATGACCTCGTCGATACCGACCTGATCGGCGACGGTGCGGGCGGCGGCGGCATTGTCACCGGTCAGCAGGACCGGGGTGAGGCCGAGCGACCGCAGGTCCGAAATCGCCTCGGCGCTGGTGGATTTGATCGCATCGGCGATTACCAGCACGCCGTGGGCGACGCCGTCCCACGCCACCGCGACGGCGGTGTGCCCGGCCCGTTCGGCCGCGGCCTTCGCCTCGGCCAGCCGGTCGGGCATGGTGACCGACCAGTCCTCGAGCAACTCGGCGCGCCCGATGATCACCGCGCGCCCGCCGACCAGTCCCTGTACGCCCTTGCCGCCGTGGCTGACGAACTGCTCGACCGGGTCGATCGACAGCCCGCGCTCCTTGGCGCCGGTGACGACCGCCCGCGCGACCGGATGCTCGGAGCCGTGCTCCACGGCCGCGGCCACGGCCAGCAACTCGTCGGGCTCGGTGCCGTCGGCCGGAATCGCTTCGGCCAGCGTCATTCTGCCGGTGGTGACGGTGCCGGTCTTGTCCAGCACGACGGTGTCGATGCGCCGGGTCGACTCCAGCACCTGCGGGCCCTTGATCAGGATGCCCAGCTGGGCGCCGCGCCCGGTGCCGACCAGCAGCGCGGTCGGTGTGGCCAGGCCCAGCGCGCACGGGCAGGCGATGATCAGCACCGCGACCGCCGCGCCGAAGGCGGTGCTCACCGCGGCTCCCGCGCCGAGCCAGAAGCCCAGCGTGACCACCGCGATCGCAATCACGATCGGCACGAACACCCCGGCCACCCGGTCCGCCAGCCGCTGCACCTGCGCCTTGCCGGTCTGCGCGTCCTCCACCAGCCGCGCCATCTGCGCCAGCTGCGTGTCGGCGCCGACGCGGGTGGCCCGCACGGTGAGCATGCCGCCGGCGTTCACGGTGGCGCCGACGACCTGATCGCCGGGCCCCACCTCGACCGGCACCGACTCGCCGGTCAGCATGCTCAGGTCGAGCGCCGAACTACCTTGCACCACAACGCCGTCGGTGGCGATCTTCGCACCGGGCCGGACCAGGAATTCCTCGCCGACGCGCAGATCCCCTACGGGAACGAGGGTTTCGACGCCGTCGCGCAGCACCGAGACGTCCTTGGCGCCCAGCTCGAGCAACGCCCGCAGCGCCGACCCGGCCTTCTCCTTGGACCGCGTCTCGAAGTACCGGCCCGCCAGAATGGCCGTGATCAGTACCGCCGCCACCTCGAAGTACAGCGCCGAGGCCGAATCGCCACGCGAAATGCTCAGGCTGAAGGGATGTTTCATCCCCGGCATGCCCGCGTCGCCGAGGAACAGCGCGTAGACCGACCACCCGAAGGCGGCGATGGAACCCAGCGAGATCAGCGTGTCCATGGTGGCGGCGCCGTGCTTGGCGTTGACCCAGGCCGCGCGATGGAACTGCCAGCCGCCCCACACCACGACGGGTGCGGCCAGGGTCAGCGAGAGCCACTGCCAGTTGTCGAATTGCAGCGCCGGAACCATGGCCATCGCGGTGACCGGAATCGCCAGCGCCAGGCTGACCAGGAGCCGGTGCCGCAGCGGCGCGGTGGCCGCCGGCGCCGAATCCGCCTCGGGCGCTTCGGTTCGCGCCGGTTCGGGGCTGTGCACGGCGGCGGTGTATCCGGTGTCGACCACCTTGGCGATCAGGTCGTCGGTGGTGACCGAGGCCGGGTAGCTCACCTTCGCCTTCTCGGTGGCATAGTTCACCGACGCGGTGACGCCGTCGATCCGGTTGAGCTTCTTCTCGATTCGCGCCGCGCAGGAGGCGCACGTCATGCCGCCGATATCCAGTTCGATCGACCGCTCGGTGGCGGGGGCGCTCATGGGTGACCTCCTTCGTGGTGTCCGGCGTTGCTGTCCGGTGCGGCTGTCGTTGCCGCGGTGGTGAATTCGGCGGTGTGCACCGCGCCGTTGTGCTGGAAATCCAGGTACAGGCGGTACGCCCCGGCGCTGGGGGCCTGTGCGTGGAACGCCACGTCCGGCCCGGCGGGCGTGCGACCCACCTCACCTTGCGGGTGCACGTGCAGGTAGGACAGGTCGGTGGCGCGCAGCGCGACCAGGTGTCCGTAGGCGCCCAGATAAGGCTGCAGGTCGGTGACCGGCTTGCCGTCCCGGGTCACCGTGAAGTGTAGTGCGCTGCCCGCGGTGGTCAGATCGCCGCCGAGGGTGACCCGGTAGCCGTCCACGTCGGCGGTGCGCGCGGGCGGCGGCAGCGGCTGATCCGCGGCCGGGCCCGCCACGGTGACGGTGCGGCTCAGCGTGAGGTCTCCCCCGCCGGCGGGGGAGAAGTCGGTGAACACCCGGTACGTGCCGGGTTCGGCCCATTTCCAGTCGATGGACCAGGTGCCGTCGGCGGCCAGCGCCGGATGCACGTGCCGGAACTGCCGGGCGTCGGACCGGACGACGATCAGGTGCAGATCCTTCTCGTGCAGCGGCGCGTAGGCGGTGACCGGCGCGCCGTTCGTGCCGAGGATCCGGAACCGCAGGGCGCCGGGCTCGTTCGGCGTGCCGGGGGCGGCGATCTCGGTGAGGGTGTAACCCTCCTGGCTGCTCTGCAATCCGTTGCTCATGGTCTCGCTCGCCTGGGTGGAATGGGAATCGCCGTGCCCGGGGGCCGGCCCGGCCGGATCGCCCACCAGGGCGCCGATGCCGAGCGCGGCCCCGAACAACACGACCAGCCCACCGCCGAAGGCGGCGAACCGCAGTCTGTCGTTCATCAGCTCGCCACCTGATATCCCGCCTCGTCGACGGCGGCGGTGACATCGGCGGCGGCGATCGGCGCGGCGGACTCCACCTGCACGCGGCCGCTCGCCAGGTCGACGTCGACGCTGGTGACCCCGTCGATCTTGCCGATCTCCTGCCGCACCGACGCCACGCAGTGGCCGCAGGTCATTCCGGTGACGGTGTAGGTGCTGGTCGCCATGATCGACTCCTTCGTTCTCATCCGATACGGTGCGGGGGTATCCCCTCGCCTCCATGAACATACCCCCCACGGGTACCCGACGCAAGTGATCCGGCCGATCCGATCGTGTCGCCCGCCGCAGCGGCGGCACTTGTCCGTGCCGCGCATTACGCTTGGGGCTCGTGCTTGCTGTTGTGCCCAGCCCCGTGGTCGTGCGGGCGCCCTCGAAGGTGAATCTGCACCTCGGGGTCGGTGATCTGCGTGCCGACGGATACCACGAGTTGACCACGGTATTCCAGGCCCTGTCGCTGAGCGACGATGTGGAGATCGCGCCCGCGGCCTCGCTCACCGTACGGGTGAGCGGCGAGGGCGCCGCGGACGTGCCGACCGATCGGACGAATCTGGTGTCGAAGGCCGCGGTACGGCTCGCGCACCAGGCCGGGCGGGCGCCGCTGGTGGAGATCTCCATCCGCAAGGGCATCCCCGTGGCGGGCGGCATGGCCGGCGGCAGCGCCGACGCGGCGGCCGCGCTGGTCGGCCTGAACGAGCTGTGGGACCTGGGCCTGTCGCGCGACGAACTCGCCGCCGTCGGGGCCGAACTCGGCAGCGACGTGCCCTTCGCCCTGTACGGCGGCACGGCGCTGGGCCGGGGCCGGGGTGAGGAACTGCTACCGGTGTTGTCCCGCAACAGTTTTCACTGGGTGCTGGCCCTGGCCAAGGGCGGCCTGTCCACCCCGGCCGTGTACCGGGAACTGGACCGGCTACGAGAACTGGGCGAGCCGCCGCGGCTGGGCGAACCGCAGCGGCTGATGCAGGCGCTGGCCTCCGGCGACCCCGAAGTGCTGGCGCCGCTGCTGGGCAACGACCTGCAAGCGGCCGCACTGTCGCTGAAACCCGAGCTGCGCCGCACCCTGCGCGCCGGGGTCACCGCCGGCGCGCTGGCCGGGATCGTCTCCGGATCCGGCCCCACCTGCGCCTTCCTCTGCGAAAGCGAGGACGCCGCGGTGTCGGTCGCCGCGGAACTGTCGGGCGCGGGCGTCAGTCGCAGCGTCCGCACCGCCAACGGCCCGGTCCCCGGCGCCCGCGTGATAGCGGACGACCCCCACCACTAGGGGTCGGTCGTCGCCCCGGCGTCAGCCGCGTGGGGCGCGTCCCGGGCGATCGGTACGCTTGCTTGGGCAAATATCGGCTTCGCACGGCGGCACGCAGAAGGATTCATGGCCAACCTGATCAATCTCGAGCAAGTCCGCAAGAGCTTCGGCGTCAAGCCGCTGCTGGACAACGTCTCCCTCGGCGTGCAGGAGGGCGAGCGCATCGGGGTCGTGGGGCTCAACGGCGGCGGCAAGACCACGCTGTTGGAGGTGCTGACCGGGATCGAGGAACCGGACGGCGGCCGGGTGAGCCGGCGCGGCGGACTGCGCATGGCGGTGGTGACCCAGCGCGGCGTGCTGCCCGCGGGCGCCGCGGTCGGCGAGGTGGTGCTGGCCGGGCTGGCCGCGGATGCCCGCACCGACGGCGTCGCCGAGCACGAGTGGGCCGCGAACCCGCGCATCCGCAGTGTGCTGGAGGGCATCGGCATCGCCGGGCTGGGGATGGATACGCCCGTGGCGAACCTGTCCGGTGGCGAGCGCCGCCGTGTGGCGCTCGCGGCGGCCCTGGTCCGTGAACTGGATCTGCTGGTGCTGGACGAGCCCACCAACCATCTCGATGTCGAGGGCGTGCAGTGGCTGGCCGAGCATCTGCTGTCGCGCCGCAGCGCGCTGGTCGTGGTCACCCACGATCGCTGGTTCCTCGACACCGTCGCCGAGCGCACCTGGGAAGTGGTGGGCGGCAAGGTGGAAAGCTACGAGGGCGGCTACAACGACTGGATCTTCGCCCGCGCCGAACGCGCCCGCCAGGCCGACGCCGCCGAGGACCGCCGCCGCAACCTGGCCCGCAAGGAACTGGCCTGGCTGCGCCGCGGCCCGCAGGCCCGCACCTCGAAACCGCGCTACCGGGTGGAGGCCGCCGAGGCGCTGATCTCCGACGTGCCGCCGCCGCGCGACACCGTGCAGCTGGCCTCCTTCGCGCGCAAGCGGCTGGGCCGCGTGGTGGTCGAGCTGGAGGACGTCACCCTGACCACCCCAGCCTGCCCCGGTGAGCCTTTGGCCGGGGGCCGCGAGCTGGTGCGCGATCTCACCTGGCGGCTGGCGCCCGGTGAGCGGGTCGGCCTGGTCGGTGTCAACGGCTCGGGCAAGACCACACTGCTGCGCGCGCTGGCCGGAGACTCGGACCTGGTCTCCGGCAAGCGCGTTCAGGGTCAGACCGTCCGAATCGGCTGGCTCCGGCAGGAACTCGACGACCTGCCCACGAGTATGCGTGTGCTGGAAGCGGTTTCCGATGTCGCCGAGCGAACCATGCTGGGTGACCGCGAGATCACCGCGAGCCAACTCGCCGAGCGGCTCGGCTTCACCCCCGCCAAGCAGCGCACGCCCGTCGGCGACCTCTCCGGCGGTGAGCGCCGCCGCCTGCAGCTGACCCGCATCCTGATGAGCGAGCCGAACATGCTGCTGCTCGACGAGCCCACCAACGACCTCGACATCGATACCCTGCAGCAGCTCGAGGACCTGCTCGACGGCTGGCCCGGCACCCTGGTGGTGATCAGCCACGACCGCTACCTGATCGAGCGCATCTGCGACTCCACCTGGGCGCTGTTCGGGGACGGCAAACTCACCAACCTGCCCGGCGGCATCGAGGAATACCTGCGCAAGCGGGCGGCGCTGCGCGACACCACCCGCAAACCGGCGGCGGGCGGACCGGCGAATACCGCTGCGCCCGCGACGGATTCGGCGGCCTACCGCGCGGCCCGCAAGGAATTCGGCCGCCTCGAACGTGCTCTGGAGAAGCTCACCGAACGGGAGCGGAAACTGCACGCCGCGCTGGCCGAGTCCGCCACCGACCCCGACAAGCTGGTGAGCCTCGGCACCGAACTCAAACAGGTGCGGGCCGAGAAGGAGACCACCGAGGAACGCTGGCTGGAACTGGCCGACGAGGTCGGATAACCGCGGGACGGGGCTACAGCGCCTGGTCCAGGCGTGGAACCGGCAGGCAGGTGCGGACGAACTCGGTGCCGAAACCGGTGAGCGCGATGCTGCGGTAGAAGACCTTGGTGCCGAATCCGGTGCGCTTGAGCAGGCGGCGCACCTCGGGCTGGGACTCCAGCAGCTGGTAGCGGGCCGGGTTGTCGAGCGGGTCGCGGGTCGATTCGACCAGGCCGAGCCGCCGCAGGTTGGTGAGGTAGGAGCCGATCCGGTCGGCGAAGCGAAGCGCGGCGTCCTCTCCGATCATGTTGAGCCCCGGCTCGATCCGCTGCGCACCCGGATTCAGCGGGCGGCCGGTGCGAATGTCGAGGGCGGGCTGTGGGCCGTCGAGGTAGAGGAAGCGCAGGATGCGCGCCTCGTCGGGGGCGAGTTCGGTCAGCATGCGCGCGAAGGCCGGATGGTCGCCCTCCTCGTCGTGCACGCTCGCCGACATCCGCAGCAACTCGGCGCCGCGCTCGCGCAGGCTCGGCGCGGAGCCGCTGCCGGAGCGATCGCCGGGCGCGGGAATGCCGAGCGCCCGCCGCACCGAATCCCGCACCTGCTCACCGGCTTCGGTCAGCACCTCGCGCGGCTGCCGCCCGGCCATGCTGCCGCGCACCACGGTATCGGCGACCCCGACCGCGGTGCCCACGCCCCAGGCGGCCGCCTCTGTCACCGCCGAGAACGCCACCCGCACCACGCCTGTCGCGGCGCGCACCGGGGATTGCCCTCGCGCGGTGGCGGATTCGTCGCGTACGGCCAGCTCCGCGGCCGGCCGCCGCACGAGTTCGGTAGTGTGCTCGGCGCTTTCGCCGGAATCCGGTTCGGTCACACCCATCGCGTCGCTATCTCCGTTCCGAAGATCAGAAGATGAGCGTAACCGGCGAACAGCCCGAGCACACCGCCGTGCACGAACAAAAGCCACTCGTCCTGTTTGATGGCGGAGCGCAACATATCGATGAAATCCGGTGGCGGAAGCGCCGCCATCTGTCTGGCGATGTACTGGCTGACATTCTTGCTCTGCTGCGCGTTGAACGCCGGATCCGCGAACGCCGCGGGCGCGAGATTCTTGCCCGCGTCGGCGAAGTGGTCTTGCAGGGCCTGGTAGTCGCGGTTGCCGATCATGAATTTCAGCGCGCCGCGCGCCGGGCCCAGCGCCCGATCGGTGGCCGGGCGCAGCGTGTCCTCCAGCACCTGCAAGGTGCGGTCGGAGCGTGGGCCGTTGAGCAGCTCGTCACCGACATTGGCGACGGTGATCACCTGACTCGCCACCAGTTCGGCGTACCCCTGGGTGATCTCCGGCTGCCGCTTGATCAACAACCCCTGCCGCCACGGGCACCACCACTTCGGGTAGGCCGGTACGAAGATCAGGTTGATACCGATCCAATTGACCACCCAGCCGATGACCACGCCGCCGACCGGCAGCACGAACAGCGCCGGCCAGTGCGTCAGGTGCAGAATCGCGACCAGCACCGCGCCCATCGGCGCGCCGAAGTAGAAGCCGAAGTTCTGCATGAACCGCAGCTCCTTGGCGCCGAGCACCTGGAAGACCATGTTGAGCAGGTGCGGGCGGGACTGGAAGTACCGGATCACCATCGACTTGACGTCGAGCAGTTGCTCGATGTTGTTGCCGAGTTCGTCGGTGAGTTCCCGAAGGATGTCGGGTAGTTGCTGGCGGACCCGCTCGTGCACCATCTCCCGGACCTGAGCGGGCAGGTTGTACCACAGCTGCGGATGCTCGCGGGTCGCTATGTCCTCGACGATGTCGCGGATCTGTTCATCGGCGATGGCGGTGAGATGTTCGGCCAGCGCGTCGGGTTCGAGTTCGCGATAGAAGTCGGCGACGCTGCCGAGCTTGGCCAGGCCCTTGTCCACGGCGATGGACGCCATCTTGTCGGCCCGCGAGGGCACGATGCCCTGCCAGCCCATCCGGCCGTCGAACTGCAGCAGCGGCAGCACCTGAATGCGCTTGGGCAGATAGGGGAACAGCGTGCGCAGCCCCGGCACGCCCACGCCGTGGAAGCGAACGGGCTTGAACAACATCAGGACGCCGGTCCAGTTGGTGATGTAGCCGATGACGCCGGTGAACAGGGGGATCGTGATCAGTTCCGCCAGAATGGTCGGGTGGATATGAAAGATGCTGTCTAGCACGAGACCCTCCTGCCGACCCCGAACCGGTGACGCCGCCCCGCCGGCACCTCAACGTACCCCGTCGGCTCGAGGGACCTTACTGTGGATTCAGGAATCGAGTCCACTTCCGGTGTTGCGCTGGTCCACAAGGTACTGGGGTGGGAGACTTCGGTCACAACGGTCGGCCGGAATGTCGCATCGGACATCGGCGCCCGGAAGAATGACGACCACCACAGCAGCGGCAGGCAGCGTGAGCGACGCCCGCTCACCCAGGCGATATTCGGAGAAGCACGTGGCAAACGACAGGACCGGACGGGACGTGGTCCGCCCCGGTTCCCGTGCCGTGGAACGCAGCTCTGAGGTAGAGCAGCGACAGATCAGCAACGAGGCCCGGATGATTCGCGGTGTCTTCCGCGCGGCCGGGCTGGCGGCCGGAACCGCCGTGCGCGGCGGACAGTGGGCGGTCGGCACCACCTACGAGGTCACCAAGGAGATCACCCAGGCCGCGCTGAACGGCGAGTCGTCCGCCGACATCGCCGAGCGCGCCGGGGCGGCGCTGCAATCGGTGGCCCGCAATATCCTCGGCGTCACCGAGGGGTCGGTGCGCGAGATCGTCAGCTATGTCCCGACCGGCAACGGCCACACCCAGCAGGCCATCCCCGGCGGTTACGTGCGCTCGTCGAGCCTCGACGATCTGCGCCGTCGCGGTGACGCGCTGCTGGCTCGGTCGGCGGACGTGTACTTCACCGAGGATGTGCACCCGGCCTACGACCGCATCCTCGACCAGATCGCCCCCGACGAGGCCCGCATTCTGCGGTTCATGGCGCTCAACGGACCGCAGCCCGCGGTCGACGTGCGCACCAACAGACCGCTCGGTATTGGTTCGGAGTTGGTGACCGGCGATCTGACCTCGGTGCCCGAAGAGGCCGGCGTCCGCTATCTGGACCGGGCCCGGTTGTACCTGATCAATCTGAACCGGCTCGGGCTGCTGGTGACCTCCGACGATCCGGTCGTGCTGAGCCGCTACATGGTGCTCGAGGTGCAGCCCGTCGTGGAAACCGCCCTCAAACGGGCCGGCCGGGCGCCGAAGATCGTGCGAAAGAGCCTGCGACTGACCGAGTTCGGCGAGGACTTCTGCCGCACCTGCTTCTCCATCAACGGCTCGTAACGCGGCTGATAGCAATCCGATACAGATTTCCCGATCCGCGCAGATTCGCCGCTTCTGGTGGGATTGTGGAGTTATGGATTCCGATGCCGTCTCCGCGATCAGCCGGCTGAAGTTCCGGTATCTGCGGGCACTCGACACCAAGTCCTGGGACGACTTCGCCGACACCATGGTCCCGGAAGCGACGGCGACCTACAGCGAGTACCTGCAGTTCGAATCGCGCGACGCGTTCCTGGCGTTCATGCGCAACACGCTCGGCCCGCACGTGATCACCGAACACCGCTGCGACCATCCCGAGATCGATATCGACGGCGACACCGCGACCGGCACCTGGTATCTCGCCGACACGGTGCTGATCCCCGGTCACAACATGCTGTTGCGCGGGGCGGCGTTCTACAACGACCGGTACGTGAAGTGCGACGACGGCGCCTGGCGCATCGCCCACACCGGGTACGAACGCACCTACGAGGTCGTGCTGTCCATGTCGGACCTGCCCAGCCTGCGCCTGACCTCGAGTCGCTGGGGACTCATCGCCCAGGAGCCGGGGATGACGCCCGACTCCGACAACTCGCCCCCCGACGCCGCCGAAACCATGGGCTGAGGGCTCAGTCCGCGGTCGCGACCAGCGGTTCGAGGGTCAGGTTCGGCATTTCCTTCTGGATGTACTGCAGGCGCCACTTATCGCTGAACAGCGCCAGGATCGCGCCGTCGGTGCGGGTGAAGACCTCCACCCCGCGCTGCCGGTCCAACTCGGGGGCCGAGTCGGCGTCGGTGCGGCGGGCCAGCTGGTACGGCAGGTTGTCGAGGTGGGTCTCGACATTGAACTCCGCCTGCATGCGGGCGGTGACCACCTCGAACTGCATCGGACCGACCGCGGCCAGCACCGGCGAGGCGTCGCCGCGGGTGTCGTTGCGCAGCACCTGCACCACGCCCTCGGAATCCAGCTGATCGATCGCCTTCCGGAACTGCTTGTACTTCCCGGCGCTCTGCGCGCGCAGCGTGGCGAAATGCTCCGGCGCGAACGACGGGATCGGCGGGAACTGCACCTTCTTACCCACGAACAGCGTGTGCCCCGGGGCCAGCGCGGTCGCGTTCACCAGGCCGACCACGTCGCCCGGATAGGCGGTGTCGACGGTGGCGCGCTCCCGGCCGAAGACGGTCAGCGCGTACTTGGTCGCGAAGGGCTTGCCGGTTTGCGCGTGGGTGACCACCATGCCGCGCTCGAACTCGCCGGACACGATGCGCATGAACGCCAGCCGGTCGCGGTGGGCGGCGTCCATGCCCGCCTGCACCTTGAACACGACCGCGCTGAACGGGTCCGCGGGAGTGCGCGGCGCGCCGTTGACATCGGTGCGCGGACCGGGCGGGGGCGCCAGTTCCACCAGGGTGTCCAGCAGCTGGCGCACACCGAAATTCAGCATCGCCGAGGCGTAGATGACCGGCGAGGTCTGGCCCGCCAGGAACAGTTCCTGGTCGTGGTCCTGGCCGGTGGCCGACAGCAACTCGCTCTCCTCGGCCGCGGTCGTCCACACCTCGGCCTCGCGCTCGGCCGCCTGCTCCGGGGTGTAGGACTCCTCCGGCGCGATGGTGGCGCCGCCCGCGGTACGGGTGAAGTGCACGTATTCGGTGGCCGCGCCGTCCTCGCCGCGGCGCAGCAGGCCGCGGAAGTCGCCCGCGATGCCGACCGGCAGGAACAGGGGAGTGGGCGTCAGCCCGATGCGCTCGCTGATCTCGTCGAGCAGCTCCAGCGGGGCGCGACCGGGGCGGTCCCACTTGTTGACGACGGTGATGACCGGGATGCCGCGATGGCGGCAGACCTGAAACAGCTTGAGCGTCTGCGGTTCCAGGCCCTTGGCGGCGTCGATGAGCATCACGGCGGCGTCGACGGCGGTCAGCACCCGGTAGGTGTCCTCGGAGAAATCCGAGTGGCCGGGGGTGTCGACCAGATTGATCACGCACCCGCCGTATTCGAACTGCAGCGCGGTCGAGCTGACCGAGATACCGCGCGCCTTCTCCATCTCCATCCAGTCCGAGACCGTCGAGCGGCGCCCGGCCTTGCCGTGGATGGCGCCGGCCTCGGCGATCACCTTGGCGTGCAGCGCCAGGGCCTCGGTGAGGGTGGATTTACCGGCGTCGGGGTGCGAGATCACCGCGAATGTGCGCCGCCGTGCCACCTCTTCGGACAGCCCGGGCGCGCTCGCGCCGGCAGTCGGGGAATTCACGGGGGAGTGCTCCTCTTCGCGGGACAGGCAACCGCTCCAGGGTACTCGACCGAACGATCGGCCGACCGAGCCGGCCCACGCGGTCCGGAATCGATCAAGGAGGGTGAAGACCGGGGGCGCCGTGCAAGGGGCCACGGTGGTGCGTGTTATTCTCGTCGGGTTGTCTCGGCGAGGGTGAGGCACTTGTGCTCACCGTGATCGACGTGGCCCGGCTTCCGGTCGTCCTCGTTCGGTCTTCGCCCGACGAGCAGACCCTCGGTCAGGTCCAGCCCCTGACCCAGCATGCAGACCGCCCGGAGAGCCGTAGGAGTTCATCAGTCATGTCCGACGCCAGCCTTCTCGAAGCCACCGTCCGCACCGAGTTCGGCAAGGGCGCAGCGCGCCGTACCCGCCGGGCCGGTCATGTCCCCGCCGTGCTGTACGGCCACGGCGAGGCCCCCAAGCACCTCGCGGTCGACGCGCACGCCTTCGCCGCGATCCTGCGCGAGCACGGCACCAACGCCGTGCTGAACCTCGAGATCGAGGGCAAGAAGCAGCTCGCCCTCACCAAGTCCGTTGTGGTGCACCCGATCCGCCGCTACATCGAGCACGCCGACCTGCTGATCGTCAAGCGCGGCGAGAAGGTCGTCGCCGACGTGCACGTCGTGCTCTCCGGTGACGCCGCCCCCGGCACCCTGGTCACCCAGGACGCCACCACCATCTCCGTCGAGGCCGACGCCCTGAACATCCCCGAGGAGATCGAGGTCTCCATCGAGGGCATCGAGGCCGGCACCCAGATCACCGCCGGTCAGATCACGCTGCCGAAGGGCACCACCCTGGCCGCCGACCCGGAAACCCTGCTCGTCAACATCATCACCGCCCCGGCCGCCGAGGCCGCCGAGAGCGAGAGCGCCGACGAGGCGTCCGCCGAGGGCGAGGGCGCCGAATAAGACCGGCGCGTAACGGTTTTCGATGACCGAACCGAACGGCGGACCGCCGCGGCCCGCGCTCGTGGTCGGCCTGGGGAATCCAGGGCCCGAGTACGAGCGCACCCGGCACAATGTCGGCTTCCTGGTCGCCGATGTGCTCGCGGGGCGTGTCGGCGGTCGTTTCACCGTGCACAAGAAGTCCGGCGCAGACCTGCTCGAGGCCCGGCTGGACGGGCGAAAAGTGTTGCTGGCCAAGCCGCGTACGTACATGAACGTGTCCGGCCGGCCGGTCGCGGCGCTGGCGCGGTTCTTCTCGGTCCCGGCGGACGAGGTGATCGTCGTGCACGACGAACTCGATCTGCCGTTCGGCGCCATCCGGCTCAAGCGCGGTGGCGGCGAGGGCGGGCACAACGGGCTGCGCTCGGTGTCCAGCGCTCTGACCACCAAGGACTACCTGCGGGTGCGGTTCGGCATCGGCCGGCCGCCGGGCCGACAGGACCCGGCCGACTTCGTGCTCAAGCCGTTCTCATCGGTCGAGCGCAAGGAGGTCCCCGTCCTCGTGGAGCAGGCCGCCGACGCCGTGGAACTGCTCCTGCGCGTCGGGCTGGAACCGGCGCAGAACCAATTGCACTGAGCGCGAACTCTTTCGGCGCACAACCACCGTCATCCGGCAACCACCGTCATCCCGGCGTGCTTTTTTGGCCGGGATCCACTGCCGCTCTGTGGATTCCGGCCAAAAGCACGCCGGAATGACAGGGGGGATGGGGCTTCGGCTACTTGCTCGTTCTGGTGAGGGTCGCGGTCGCGGTGCGGCGCAGCTTGCCCGACGAAGTTTTGGGCAGGGCTCCCGGTCCCAGGACTGTCACGCTGCGCGGGCGCACGCCCACCTCGGCGAACACCTCGTGCACGATGTCGTGTTCGATGCGCCGGACCTCCGCGGCGTTCTGGTGGTCGTTGGTCTCCACCACCACGGCGAAGCTCTCGCGATACTGGCCCGCGTCCAGCCGGACCGCGACCGCGTTGCCCGGCCGCACCCCGCGCACGCGCAGCGCGGCGCGCTCGATGTCGGTCGGGAAGATGTTGCGGCCGCCCATGATGATGACGTCCTTGATCCGGCCGCACACGACGATCAGGCCCTCCTCGGTGAAGTAGCCGATATCGCCGGTGTCCAGCCAGCCCGCGTCGTCCCGGGTGGGCAGGAAGCCGTCGACCGTGACGTAACCGGCGGTGACCGCGGCCCCGCGCACCTCGATCACTCCGACCGAGCGGGTCGGCAGCGGCGTGCGCTCGTTGTCGACCACGCGGCCCTCCAGCCCGTCGACCAGGTAGCCCAGCGTCGGCAGCCGCCGCACGGCGCCGTGATGGGTGCGCGGATCCGCCACCGGCACGGCCTTTCCCAGCGCCTCCAGCAGGTCGGCGTCGACGATGTCGAGCACCATGCCGTGCCCGGGATCCGGGATCGACACGGCCAGTGTGGTTTCCGCCATCCCGTACACGGGCGTGATCGCCATCGGGTTGAGCCCGAATCGTTTTCCCGCGGCCGCGAGGGCCTCGATGGTGTCGGGATCGACCGGCTCCGCGCCGTTCCACATGTAGCGCACGCTGCTCAGGTCCACCGCGCCGTCGTCGGCTTGGCGCAGGCGGCGGGACAGCAGCGCGTAGGCGAAATTCGGTGCGGCCGTGACGGTCCCGCGATACTTCGTGATCAGCTCGGCCCACAGCAACGGCCGGTGCAGGAAGTCCAGCGGTGTCACGCACACCACCTCGGCGCCGAATTGCATGGGCACGCTGAGGAATCCGACCATGCCCATGTCGTGGAACAGCGGCAGCCAACTGATCATCACGTCGTGGTCGAGCTGGAATTTGACCCGGTCGAACATGGCGTAGGCGTTGGCGAGGAAGTTGCCGTGCGTGATCCGGACCGCCTTCGGCGACCCGGTCGAGCCCGAGGTCAGCTGTTGCAGAGCGATATCGCTCTCGGCGGTCGGCAGCGGATCGGTGTCCGGACCGGCGGGCAGGTCGTCGATGCGCACGACGGTGATGCCGCGTTCGACCAGCAGCGGGGCGGCCGCCTCGAACGGCGCGCCCAGCACCACGGCGCGGGCCTCGATCATGTGCAGCACGGTCTCGGTGTCGTGCGCCCACTGCATCAGGTCGGTGCGCGGCGTCGGCTGGTGCAGCATCGTGATCGACGCGCCGCGCATCCAGATCGCCTGGCATGCCGGGGCGATATCGGCCGGGAGGCCGGCCAGCACCCCGACCGCGTCACCGTGTGCGAGACCGGCGGCGGCCAGGCCACCGGCCATCCGGCGGGCGGTGCGGTGTATCTCGCCCCAGGTCTGCCGGCGCGGCGCCGCCGGCTCCCCGGTGACCAGGCCGCGCGTGGATTCGCGCGCGGTCGCGTACATCTCGTCGGTGAACCGGCTCACGATCGACTCCCTCACGAAGTCGGACACGGGAAGCGGAGCCGAGCGAGAGCGTGGGCGGTTCTCGCTCGACCCCACACAACCGGATTACGGATCCCGTGCCGACCCGGTTCATCGGGCCGTCGCCCGCGCGATGGCGGGCACGGCCGGGCCGGGCGCGGCGCTCAGTGCCCGGCGGCGAGCGCGGCGACGGCGTCGGCGAAACGATCCAGCTCGGCGGTGGTGACGAAGCAGTGCGGGGAGGCGCGCACCACCGCGTCGAGTCCGCGGGCGGACATATCGAGCAGCGTGGAGCCGCGATGGCTGACGGTGACCGTGATGCCCTGTTCCGCCAGGCGGTCGCGGACCTCGTGGGGGTGCAGGCCCTCGACGGTGAACGAGACGATCCCGCTGTGCTGTGTCCCGAGATCGCGCACGGTGACGCCGCCGATCTGGGGGAGCGTCTTGCGCAGATACCCGGCATTGGCGGCGACCGCGTCGTAGACCTGCCCCGGACCGAGTTCCAGCAGATAACGCACGGCGGCGCCGAGACCGAGGCGAGCCGCGACATCGTGTTCCCAGAATTCGAAGCGGGTGGCATCGGGGGCCAGGCGGTACTCCCGCGGGCCCGTCCATTGCGCGCTGTGCAGGTCCAGGCGGGCCGGCTCCATGGTCGCGGCCAATTCCGTTCGTACGTAAAGGAATCCGGTGCCGCGCGGGCCGCGGAGCCATTTGCGTCCGGTGGCGGACAGGGCGTCGACGCCGAGCGCCGCGACGTCGAGGGGCAACTGGCCCGCCGACTGGCAGGCGTCCAGCAGCACGATCGCGCCCGCCTCGCGCACCACCCGGGCGGCCTCCGCGACCGGGTTGACCAGACCCCCGTTGGTGGGGGCGTGCAGCAGCGACACCAGCTTCACGCGCTCGTCGACCAACTCGGCCAGGGCGTCGACATCGAGCTGCCCGGTCGGATCGGTGGGAATGGCCTCGACCACGGCGCCGGTCGCGCGGGCGCGCTGCAGGGCCGCGATGGCGTTGCTGGCGTAGTCCGCGCCCGAGACCAGGATCCGGTCGCCGGGGGCCAGCGGGATCGAGTAGAAGAAGTCGGCCCAGGACCGGGTCGCGCTGTCGCTCAGCGCGATTCCCGACGGATCGGCGTTGATCAGGGCGCCGATGGCCGACCGCACCGCGGCCAGGTCGGCCAGCCGTTCGTTGGCCGCGCGATAGCCGCCGACCTCGGCCTCCCGGCGCAGGTGGCCGATCACGGTGTCCACCACGACTCGCGGCGGCAGCGAGGAGCCGGCGCTGTCGAGGAAGACCGGCGACGGCCGGGCGGTGTCGTCGTAGGCGGCGATGTCGGCGCGAAGGCGAGTCTGATCCAGCACCTCATCGACGATAGAAGATCCCGCGCCCGCGGCAGGGGTGCCAAGCTCTCCGAGCGATTTCCTTCGGTGACGCATTTTCCCTGTTAGGGCGGCTTTGTGGGGAGTATGTCACCAATTCTTCAGGACTCTTGTCGGTCACCCCCGTTACTCTGGGTCGGGTCGGCGGAAGGCAGCGGTCCGGTCTTTCGTGACACAGCTATCGGCGGCACGGCTGCGGCGGCTGGCACAGGTCAGCGGCGGCAGAGCGGAGGATTGGCAATGGCTATCACGGCAGTACGGGCCCCGATCGGCGCAGGCCCCGGCCTCTCTTCGCGAGCCGCGGCAGAGGCGTACATCGGCGGCGTCTGCTTCAAACAGGGTCCACCGGCGCTGATCGGCGCCGAACTGGAGTGGCTCACCGTGCAGGGTGAACCTTCGACGCCGCCGGCGCGTCCCGAGCTGTCGGAGCTCGCGGCGGCGCTGGGGCCGTACGCACCACGGTCCGTCGCCGCCGAATCCCCGGCCCTGCCGCTGCCCGGGGGCAGCAGGGTCACCGTAGAACCCGGTGGTCAGATCGAACTTTCCAGCGCCCCGTTTCCGGCGGCGACCGAATTGTGTGAGCGCCTGCGCGCGGATGCGCGCCTGTTGGAGAAAATGCTTCACGCCCGGTCCATTCGTATCGTCGCGGCGGCCGCCGATGCCACCCGCCATCCGGCGCGAGTCCTGCAACTGCCGCGATACCAGGCCATGGAGCGCAGTTTCGAGGGGATCGGCCCGTTCGGCAAACTCATGATGTGCAACACCGCGGCGACGCAGGTGAGCGTCGACGCCGGTGCGGATCCGGCCGAGATAGCCGCGCGCTGGACCGCCCTGTACGCCGTCGGCCCGGCCCTGCTCGCCGCCTTCGCCTGCTCGCCCGAACTCCAGGGCGCCCCGGCCGGCGCGTGGGCCTCGCAGCGCATGCGCGCCTGGCTCCGGCTCGACCACGCCCGTACCCGCCCGTCGGTGCGGCACTGGTCCGATCCGGTGACCGACTACGCCCGCTGGGTGCTGGACGTCCCCCTGCTGTGCGTCCGGTCGGACGGCGCCGGCGATTGGGCCGCCCCACCGGGCGCCACCTTCGCCGACGGGCTGTGCGGCGCGCTCGACGACGAGATCGGCCGCCCACCGGCGGCGGCCGATCTCGACTATCACCTGACCACCATGTTCCCGCCCGTGCGGGCCTCGGGGCATCTGGAGGTCCGCTACCTCGACGCGCAGCCCGGCGACTCGTGGAGCGTGCCGGTCCACGCGCTGGAGTCGCTCCTGTCCACGCCCGCCGTCGTCGCCGAGGCCACCCGTGTGGCCGTTCCCGTCGCCGATCAATGGCTGGAGGCAGCCCGCAGCGGCCTCGCGGATCCGCAGATCCGTTCGGCGGCAGTGGAATTGCTCGACCTGGCCGCGGCGCACGCGGCGACGTCGGCGGCCGCGGCCGAACTACAGGAGGCCGTCCGCCGATGTCGCGACGGCCGCATGCCCACCTGACCCGGCCGGGCACCCCGTACACCCCTCCCCGCTCGACGATTTCGGAGAACACTCATGACCGTTCATCTCACCGGGACCGATCGCGCCGACACCGAGCGACTGCGCGAGCAGATCGCCGAGGTGCTCGTGCGGGCGCGCGCCAGGACGGCGGCGCTCACCGACTGCGTCGACGAGGCGGAGCTGGTGGCGCAGCATTCGCGGCTGATGAGCCCGCTGGTCTGGGATCTCGCGCACATCGGCAACCAGGAGGAGCTGTGGCTGGTGCGCGATGTCGGCGGCCGGGAGCCGGTGCGGTCCGACATCGACCACCTCTACGACGCGTTCCAGCATCCCCGCGCCGACCGGCCCGCGCTCCCGCTGCTGACGGCCGAGGAGGCCCGCGGCTATGTCGGCGATGTCCGGCTGAAGGTGTGGGATGTGCTGTCCGGCAGCGCCTTACGCGGCGCCCGGCTGGTCGAGGGCGGCTTCGCGTTCGGCATGATCGCCCAGCACGAGCAGCAGCACGACGAGACCATGCTGGCGACACATCAGCTGCGCGTAGGTCCGGCGGTCCTCCGGGCGGAGGCCGCGCCCACGTCTCGCGTGCCGGTCTCGGATGAAGTGCTCGTTCCCGCGGGCGAATTCACGATGGGCACCTCGACCGATCCGTGGGCGCTGGACAACGAGCGGCCCGCCCATCGCGTGCATGTCCCCGCCTTCGCCATCGACGCCGCACCGGTGACCAACGCGCAGTACCAGCGATTCATCGATGACGGCGGTTACCAGCGGCCGGAGCTGTGGTCCGAGCGCGGCTGGGCGCACCGCACCGACGCCGGGCTGGTCGCACCGCAGTTCTGGGAGCGCGATGGCGGAAACTCTTGGTGGCGGCGCGTTTTCGGGACCATGGAACCGGTGCGTCCGCACCAGCCGGTAGTGCACGTGTGCTGGTTCGAGGCCGAGGCCTACGCCAACTGGGCCGGTAAGCGCTTGCCCACCGAGGCCGAATGGGAGAAGGCGGCCCGATTCGACCCGGCCACCGGGCAGACCCGGCGCTACCCCTGGGGCGATGCCGATCCCACCGCGGCCACGGCGAATCTCGGCCAGCGCCACCTGGAACCGGCCGAGGTGGGGGCGTATCCGGAGGGCGCCTCCCCGGCCGGTGTGCACCAGCTGATCGGTGACGTCTGGGAGTGGACCGCTTCGGGTTTCGAGGCGTACCCCGGGTTCGAGGCGTTCCCGTATCGGGAGTACTCGGAGGTGTTCTTCGGCGGCGACTACAAGATGCTGCGCGGCGGCTCGTTCGGCACCGATCCGGTCGCCTGCCGCGGTACCTTCCGCAACTGGGACCACCCGATCCGCCGTCAGATCTTCTCGGGTTTCCGCCTGGCCCGCGACCTGCGCCCGGACGAGCGCTGATGTGCCGTCATCTCGGCTACCTCGGCCCGCCGGCTCCCGTCGGCGCACTACTCACCCGCGGCGAACATTCCCTGCGCAGCCAGGCGTGGCAGCCGCGAGACATGCGCGGCGGCGGCACGATCAACGCCGACGGTTTCGGGGTCGCGTGGTGGGTGCCCGTGGTCGAGGCGGGCGGCGCATCCTCGACCGGTGACCGCGCGCGTTCGCGCGGTCCCGAGGCGGCCTCGGCACGGATGGCGGGCCGAATCGGCGGCCGCTCTCCTATCACGTTGGCGGCCAGCCGCTATCGCAATCCCGCGCCGATCTGGACCGACCCCGCGGTGGACGAGGTGCTGCCGCAGCTACGGTCGACGGCGGTGCTGGCGGCAGTGCGGTCGGCGACGGTGGGAATGCCCGTGGAGCGCTCGGCCTGTGCCCCGTTCACCCACGGCCGCTGGGCGTTCAGCCACAACGGGGTGGTCCAGGACTGGCAGCGGGTGCTGACCGAGGTGGCCGCCGAACTGGGCGTGGCCACGCTGCTGGACGCCGAGTCGCACACCGATTCCGCCCTGCTCTGGGTCATCCTGCGCGATCTGCTCGAAAAGCTGCACGAGGCGGCGGAATTCGACCGTGTGCCGATCGCATCGAACGGCGCCGCGCCCGCCGCGGACGGTTACGCCATCGCCGAAACCCCCGAATCGTGGACCCTCGTCGCCGACGACTGGCCCGAGAGCGCCGCTGTTCCCGGCCGCGCGCTGCGGCTGCTGGTCTCGGCGGTCCTCGCCCGCGCGCCGCGGGCCCGGCTGAACCTGCTGCTGAGCGACGGCGAAACCCTGTGGGCCACCACCGTGTACCACTCGCTGTCGGTGCTGGCCACCGACACGTCGGTGACCCTGTCCTCCGAACCCTACGACGACGACCCGCGCTGGCAGGCCATCGCGGACCGGCAGCTGGTGACGGCCCGGCCCGGCCACCTGTCCGTCGTCCCCCTCGCCTCCGCCGAATCCGAAAGGGCCTCTTCATGACCGCACCGACGCTGGAGATCCACCTCACCGACGACGACCTCACCGCCGCGCTGCGGTCGGATGCCCGCCTGGGCCTCACGTCGACGCCGAAGACCTTGCCGCCCAAGTGGTTCTACGACGCCCGGGGCAGCGAGCTGTTCGAGGCGATCACCGCGCTGCCGGAGTACTACCCGACGCGGACCGAGCGGGCGCTGCTGGAGCGGGTCGTCGGCGAGATCGCCCGGATCGCGCAGGCGGAGGTGCTCGTCGAGCTGGGGGCGGGCTCGGCGGCCAAGACCAGGCTGCTGCTGTCCGCGCTGAGCAGCGCCGGGCCGCTGAAAACCTATGTCCCGCAGGATGTCTCGGTGTCGGCACTGCGCGAGGCCGCTCAGCAGCTCGTCGCGGAGTTCCCGGGCCTGGCGGTGCACGGGGTGGTCAGCGACTTCACCGACACCCTGCACAATCTGCCGCGCGGCGGCCGCCGGATGATCGCGTTCCTGGGCGGCACCATCGGCAACCTGGTCCCCGCCGAGCGGGCCGAGTTCCTGTCCGGCGTCCACGAGGTGCTCGAGCCGGGGGAGCAACTGCTGCTCGGCGCGGGCCTGGTGATCGATCCGGCCGTGCTGGTGCCCGCCTACGACGACGCCGCGGGCGTCACTGCCGAATTCAACCGAAATGTGCTGTACGTCTTGAACTCTCGCCTGCGCGCCGATTTCGATCCGGAGAGCTTCCGGCACGTGGCCGTGTGGGACGCGGCGAACGAGTGGATCGAGATGCGCCTGGAGGCCACCCGGGCGATGACGGCCACCGTCGCCGACCTGGGCCTCACGGTGCACTTCGACGAGGGCGAGCAGATGCGCACGGAGATCTCCGCCAAGTTCCGGGTCGAGGGCCTCACCGCCGAACTGGCGGCGAGCGGTTTCGCCACCGAGCAGGTGTGGACCGATCCGTACGACCGCTTCGCGCTGGTCCTGGCCGCCCGCCGCTGAACCGGAAGGTCAACGGCGCGGCGGCGCCTCGCTCTCGCCCCCGATGACCGCGCCCAACCACTCGATGAGCGGCCGCATGGTCTCCCAGGACTTGCGAATCTCCTTGGCGGCGCGGGGAGTCGGGAGCCAGTCGGGCGCGCCGAACTCCTTGCTCACCAGCAGGGACTTGTGCCGGAGCAATTCGATGCGTGGATGATCGGCGGCGTAACCCTTCGGGCGGGTCTTCAGTTGATCACCGCCCGTAGGGAATCCGGCCTTCGCCAGCCGGGCGAGAATCCGCTCCAGCTCGGCCCCGCGCACCTCGTCATCGATCGTGGCGCGCAGACGCGCGAGCTGCGCGGGGGAGGCGGCGTATATCCCACCGGCCACGAACAGTCCCGGTGCGCCGATCTGGACGTACCACCCGGTGCCGGACGCCACGTGGACGATGGCCCCCTGGTGGTCCTTGTACGGCGTCTTGTTCTTCGAGAACCGCACGTCCCGGTAGGGCCGGAAGACCTTGGGGGCGCCGAAGTCGGCCTCGAGGTCGGTCATCAGCGCGGTCATCGGCTGCTTCACCGACTGCTCGTAGACGTGCTTGTTGGCGGCCCAGAACGTCTTCGAATTGTCGGCCTCGAGGTCTTCGTAGAAGTCCAGGCCCGCGAACGGGAACCCCGCGAACTCGCTCATGCAGATCAACCTATCGCCCGCGTGCGGGGCCGGGACGACGTGAGGTCGTCCCGGCATGCTCGTGCCGGGGTTAGGCCGAGCCGTTGAACAGCCCGGTGACCGAGCCGTTCTCGAACACCTCGCGGATGGTGCGGGCCAGCAGCGGGGCGATCGACAGCACCGTCAACGTGGGGAACTTCTTGTCCTCGGTGATCGGCAGCGTGTTGGTGACGATCACCTCGCGGGCGCCGCACGACGCCAGCCGCTCGGCGGCCGGGTTGGACAGCACGCCGTGGGTAGCGGCGATGACCACGTCACCGGCGCCGGCCTCGCGCAGCACGCGCACGGCCTCGGCGATGGTGCCGCCGGTGTCGATCATGTCGTCGATCAGGATGCAGGTGCGGCCGTCCACGTCACCAACCGGGCGGTGCGACTTGACCTGGTTGGGCACCAGCGGGTCGCGGGTCTTGTGGATGAACGCGACGGGGGCGCCGCCCAGCGAGTCGGCCCACTTCTCGGCGACCTTCACGCGGCCCGCGTCGGGGGAGACGACGGTGACGTTGTCGGTGCTGTAGTGGTTGCGCACGTACTCCGACAGCTGCACCAGCGCGTGCATGTGGTCGACGGGACCGTCGAAGAAGCCCTGGATCTGGTCGGTGTGCAGGTCGACGGTGATGATCCGGTCCGCGCCGGCGGTCTTGAGCAGATCGGCGACCAGGCGGGCGGAGATCGGCTCGCGGCCGCGGTGCTTCTTGTCCTGCCGGGCGTAGGGATAGAACGGCAAAACCGAGGTGATCCGCTTGGCCGACCCGCGCTTGAGCGCGTCGAGCATGATGAGGTGCTCCATCAGCCACTCGTTCAGCGGGGCCGGGAAGCCCTGCATCACGAACGCGTCCGAACCGCGCACGGATTCCTCGAACCGAACGAAGATCTCTCCGTTGGCGAAGTCGCGAGCAGTTTGCGGCGTGATCGGAACGTCGAGTTCCTTCGCCACCTGCTCGGACAGCTCGGGGTGAGCGCGCCCCGAGAACAGCATCAGGTTCTTCTGATTATCGGTCGAGAACGCGGTCACTCTCTGTTGCCATCCTTTTGCTCGATTGCTTGACTCGCCCTGTCGCCGGCCGCGAGTGCGTCGGCTGCCGCCTGTGCCGCAGCGGTCCCGGGACGTTTCCGCTGCACCCAGCCCTCGATATTGCGCTGTGCTCCGCCCGAGACGGCCAATGCCCCCGGCGGAACGTTTCTCCGCAGCACAGTACCTGCCGCCGAATAGGCGCCGTCGCCCACCGTCACCGGGGCTATGAACATCGTGTCACTACCGGTACGCACATGGGAACCCACAACCGTATGGTGTTTGTTCACCCCGTCGTAGTTGACGAACACACTGGACGCGCCGATGTTGCTGTGCTCGCCGATGGTGGCGTCGCCGACGTAGGTCAGGTGCGGCACCTTGGAGTGCGCGCCGATGGTGGCGTTCTTGGTCTCGACGAAAGCCCCGAGCTTGCCGGAGAGCCCGACGACCGTCCCCGGCCGCAGGTACGCGAACGGGCCGATGGCCGCGCCGGGTCCGATGGTCGCGCCCGACCCGTGCGTGCGGACCACCGTGGCGCCGTCGCCGACCACCACGTCGGTGAGGGTGGAGTCCGGGCCGACCTCGGCGTCCTCGCCGACGACCGTATTGCCGAGCAACTGCACGCCCGGCCGCAGCACCGCGTCGCGGCCGATCCGGACACCGGCGTCGACCCAGGTCGTGGCCGGATCGATGACGGTGACCCCGGCCCGCATATGGCGTTCGAGGATGTAGCGATTGAAGATGCGGGCGGCCGCGGCCATCTGCACGCGGTCGTTCACGCCGGTGACCTTGGCGGCGTCCACCAGCCGCGCGCCGTGCACCGGGTGCCCGCCCTCGCGCGCCAGCTTCAGCACATCGGTCAGATACAGCTCGTGCTGGGCATTGGCGGTGGTGAGCCGGCCGATCATGGCGCGCAGCACGGCGGCGTCGAAAACGTAGACGCCCGAGTTGACCTCGGTGAGCGCGGCCTGCTCGGGAGTCGCGTCGGCGTGCTCGACGATCTCGAGCACGTGGCCCTCGGCGTCGCGGACGATGCGGCCGTAGCCGTTCGGGTCCTCGGGTGCGAAGGTCAGCACCGTCACCGCGGAACGCTGTGGATAGCTGCGGTGCTCGGCCAGCAGCGCCGAGAGCGTGTCACCGTCGAGCAGCGGCACGTCGGCGGAGGTGACCAGCAGGTCGCCGGCGAATTCGGCGGGCAGCGCCGACAGCGCGCACCGCACCGCGTGCCCGGTGCCCAGCTGCTGCTCCTGCACCGCCGGGGTGATCTCGCGGCCCAGTTCCGCCGCAACGGAATTCATCGCCGCGCCGACCTGGTCGCGATCGTGCCCGATCACGGTGATGAGGTAGGCGGGGTCGATCTCGTTCGCCGCATGCAGCGCGTGCGCGAGCATGCTGCGGCCGGCCAGTGAATGCAAAACCTTAGGAGTCTTCGACCGCATTCGAGTTCCGGCACCGGCTGCGAGAACGACGACGGCGGTCTGCTGTGGCATGGATCTCCCTCGGCTGCCTGTCATCGTGGGCTGCTGTCCCTTGGTCACTTCCGTCCTCGGTCACCGCGGGCACTGCCGATCGACCTTAGGGCATCGTGCCGGCCGACCGCGGTCACCGCGCCCCCGAGCTCCGCCGCCAGGACTCGAACCTGGACTAACTGAACCAAAATCAGTGGTGCTGCCATTACACTACGGCGGATTGTCGCACCGGCGGATTCCATCACATCCGCCGCCACGTCACGGCACGCGGGAATGATCCTCGCATGCCGACGCCCAAAGAGCCACCTTGCCCGGCACCATACCGGTCGAGTGCCCCGGGCGAGATCGGCCGTCGCGTCGAGATCGGCCGTTGCGTCGGGAGATTCACCAAGATGTCCCGGGGCTGCCGCGCGCGGGGGCGATGCTGTCTGAGAGAGTTGTCGGTGCAAGTCGCGACGGGATTCGTAGGGAGGCGGCGGGATCGATGTCTTCGAATGAGGCGAGCCGGACGCCGCGGCCCCGCATGACCGGAACCCAGCGGCGGCAGCAGTTGATCGAGATCGGCCGCGCGCTGTTCGCGGAGCGCGGGTACGACGCCACCTCCATCGAGGAGATCGCGCAGCGTGCCCAGGTGTCCAAACCCGTTGTGTACGAACACTTCGGCGGCAAGGAGGGGCTGTACGCGGTGGTCGTCGACCGGGAGATGTCGACGCTGCTCGACATGATCACCTCCTCGCTGACGCAGAACCGGTCGCGGGTGCGGCTGGAACAGGTGGCACTGGCGTTGCTGACCTACATGGAGGAGCGCACCGACGGCTTCCGCATCCTGATGCGCGATCAGCCCGTGTCGGCGGCCGAGGGCACCTACTCCAGCCTGCTCAACGAGGCGGTCAATCAGGTGGCGCATATTCTCGGCGGCGATTTCGAGCGGCGCGGTTTCGACACCAGCCTGTCCACCATGTACGCGCAGGCGCTGGTCGGCATGGTCGCGACGGCCGCGACATGGTGGTTGGACGAGCGGCAGCCCTCGAAGGAAGTGGTCGCCGCGCACCTGGTGAACCTGTGCTGGAACGGGCTCACCCATCTGGAGGCCGACCCGCAGCTGGCCTCCGAATGGCCCAGCGGGACAGCGCCGTAGACGTGCGACGCGCCGAGCGAGGGTGGTCCGGCGCGAATAACTGGACGGTTAACCCAAAATTAGCGAAGGAGGCTGGTCCGAATGCTCGATTCCGCTGACCCGGGCCTGTCGGGTGGTACGGTTCACCCATCCTTCGAGTGCTGTTCGAGCTGTGATGTCGGTCAACTTCGGGATGTCGGTCTACTTCAGGATGGCTGGTTTGATGACAGGCGGATCTGATGGCTAGGCAAGCGCGTGCGGAGATCACTCGCGATTCCGTCCTTGCGGGCGCGGCCGATGTCTTCCTGCGGCTGGGTTACGCGAACGCGAGCCTGAGCGAGATCATCGCACAGTCCAATGTGACCAAGGGCGCCTTGTATTTTCACTTCGGCTCCAAGGAGGAGCTGGCGCGCGCCGTGGTCGATCAGGGCAACGAGCGACTGGTGAGCGCCTGTCAGGGGTTCTTCGACCCCCGGGTGCCGGCGCTCGAGGCCTGTATCGGGATCACCTACGTGGTCGCCGACCTCACCATGAACGATCCGATGGTGGGCGCGATGCTCAAACTCACCCACCAGATCGGCGACTACCGCGGCGCGAGCGGCGAGAACATCGCCAAGACCTGGGGCGAGACGCACCAGTTGCTGGCCGAACGCGCGATCGCCCAGGGCGACCTGCTGCCGGACCTGGACCCGGAAACCATCGGCCTGCTCCTGCAGGAGATGTCCTCCGGCGTGCACATCACCGCGGTCGGCACGGATTCGATCGACCAGATGGCCGCCCGCATGGAGCGCGTCTGGTACTTCCTGCTCCCGTCGATCGTCCCGGAGGAGAAGGTCGCCTACTTCCGCGAGTTCGCGGCCCGGCGATTACGCCGCTACGTGCCGTGATTTTGGCCTTTGCTTCGCTTCGGCGGCCGCGGCCCTCGTGACCCCGAGTCTTCCCTCCTCCGCTCCTCCGCTTCGCTCCCCCGCTCCGTCAGTCCAGACTCGGGGCGGGCCGCGGTTGGGGGGTGTCGTTCTGCCAGAGGTTTCGGGAGGTGGGGTGGTGGATGTAATGGGGTGTCGGGGGTGGTGACTAGACTCGGTTGGCCGCCCTGATTCGCTTCCTCTGTGCCAGGAGTCTGTGTCATGCCCACCCATCGCCCACCTCTTGCGGGACTGGCCGCGGTGGCCGGTACCGATGCCGCGTTGTCGCAGGTCCGGAGCCTGGTCGGGCGGTCGCCCGTGCAGTTGGTGGCGCCGTCGGCGGTGCGGCCGTTCGTGGCGGAGACCCTCGCGCGGCAGCGGCCGCTGGTGGTGGTGACCGCGACGGGGCGCGAGGCCGACGATCTCACCGGTGAACTCGCCGAGATCCTCGGCGAGGGCGTGGCGTTGTTTCCCTCCTGGGAGACGCTGCCGCACGAGCGGCTCTCGCCCGGCGCCGACACGGTCGGCCGCCGGTTGCAGGTGCTGCGACGGCTGGCCCATCCGGAGGATCCGTTCTACCCGGAGCCGCTGCGGGTGGTCGTCACGACGGTGCGCTCGCTGGTCCAGCCGATGGCCGGGGGTCTCGGCGATATCGAGCCGATCGTGCTGCGCGTGGGCGTCGAGCACGACTTCGACGAACTGATCGCGCGCCTGGTCGAATTCGCGTACGAGCGGGTCGACATGGTCGGCAAGCGCGGTGAGTTCGCGGTGCGCGGCGGCATTCTCGACGTCTTCCCGCCGACCGCCGATCATCCGGTGCGCGTGGAGTTCTGGGGCGACGAGGTCACCGAGCTGCGCCCGTTCTCGGTGGCCGACCAGCGGTCGCTGCCCGAGGTGGACGTGGATGTCGTGGTGGCGCAGCCCTGCCGGGAACTGCTGCTGACCAGTGATCTGCGGGTGCGCGCGGCCGAGGTGGCCGCCGCGAACCCGGCCGACGCCGCGCTGGTCGAGATGCTGACGAAGCTGGCCGAGGGCATCCCGGTGGAAGGCATGGAGGCGCTGCTGCCGGCGCTGCGGCCCGGCGATCTGCAGCTGCTCACCGACGTGCTGCCCGCGGAAACCCATGTGCTGCTCTGTGATCCGGAGAAGATCCGCACCCGCGCCGCCGACCTGGTCCGCACGGGACAGGAATTCCTGGAGGCGTCGTGGACGGCCGCGTCCTTCGGCGGCGCGGCGCCGCTGGGCGCGCACGGACTCGATCTGGCGGCCTCGGCCTACCGCGGGCTCGATGCCGTGCATGCCAGCGCCGACGAGCGCGGCCTGCCCTGGTGGACGCTGAGCCCGCTGGCCTCCGGCGATCCGGCCGAGGTGGTGCTGCCGGTGCTGGCCGCGCCGGTCGCGCGCGGCTCGGAGGAGCTGGTGGCGACGGTCTTCGCGTCGCTGCGCGCACACGTGACGACCGGCGGCCGCGCGGTCGTGGTGGTCGCGGGACACGGTACGGCGCAACGCATCCGGGAGCGACTCGCCGACGCGGAGGTTCCGGCCGCGCCGCTGGAGCCGGGCACCGAGCCGGCGCCGGGCGTGGTCGGCGTGCTGTGCGGCTCGCTGCACGACGGTGTGGTGTTCGAGGACGCCAAGCTGGTCGTCATCGCCGAGTCCGATCTCACCGGCAACCGGGTCACCGCCCCCGGCGAGGGCAAGAAGCTGCCCGCGCGGCGGCGCAATCAGGTCGACCCGCTGGCGCTGTCCGCCGGTGACCTGGTGGTGCACGATCAGCACGGCATCGGCCGGTTCGTGGAGATGATCGAGCGCACCGTAGGCGGCGCGCGCCGGGAATACCTGGTGATCGAGTACGCGCCCGGCAAGCGCGGCCAGCCCGGTGACCGGCTGTACGTGCCGATGGACTCGCTCGATCAGCTGTCGCGCTACGTGGGCGGCGAGATGCCCGGCCTGTCCAAGCTCGGCGGCTCGGACTGGGCGAATACGAAACGCAAGGCGCGCAAGGCGGTTCGCGAGATCGCCACCGAGCTGGTGCAGCTGTACGCGGCCCGGCAAGCGGCCCCCGGGCACGCGTTCGGACCCGACACGCCGTGGCAGCAGGAGATGGAGGACGCCTTCGCGTTCACCGAGACCGTCGACCAGCTCACCGCCATCGCCGAGGTCAAGTCCGATATGGAGAAGGCCGTCCCGATGGACCGCGTGATCTGCGGCGACGTCGGTTACGGCAAGACCGAGATCGCGGTGCGCGCGGCGTTCAAGGCGGTGCAGGACGGCAAGCAGGTCGCGGTCCTGGTACCCACGACGCTGCTCGCCCAGCAGCATTTGCAGACTTTCATGGAGCGGGTCGCGGGGTTCCCGGTCACGGTGAAGGGCCTGTCCCGGTTCACCGACGCCGCCGAGTCGCGGCTGGTGCTCGACGGCATGGCCGCCGGCGACGTCGACATCGTCGTCGGCACGCACCGCCTGCTGCAGACCGGCATCCGGTGGAAGGAACTGGGCCTGGTCATCATCGACGAGGAACAGCGCTTCGGCGTGGAGCACAAGGAGCACATCAAGGCGCTGCGCACCCACGTCGACGTGCTGACCATGTCGGCCACCCCGATTCCGCGCACCCTGGAGATGAGCCTGGCCGGTATCCGCGAGATGTCGACCATCCTCACCCCGCCCGAGGAACGCCACCCCGTCCTCACCTACGTCGGCTCCTATAACGACAAGCAGGTCGCCGCCGCCATCCGCCGCGAGCTGCTGCGCGACGGGCAGGTGTTCTACGTGCACAACCGGGTGTCCTCGATCGACAAGTCCGCCAAGCGGATTCGCGATCTGGTACCCGAGGCGCGGGTGGCGATCGCGCACGGTCAGATGAACGAGGACACGCTGGAGAAGACCGTGCAGGGCTTCTGGGAGCGCGAATACGACGTGCTGGTGTGCACCACGATCATCGAGACCGGCCTGGACATCTCCAACGCCAACACGCTGCTCGTGGAACGCGCCGACGCCCTGGGGCTTTCGCAACTGCACCAGTTGCGCGGCCGGGTCGGGCGCAGTCGCGAGCGCGGCTACGCCTACTTCCTGTACCCGCCGGACAAGCCGCTCACCGAGACGGCCTACGACCGGCTGGCGACCATCTCGCAGAACTCCGATCTGGGCGCCGGCATGGCCGTGGCGATGAAGGACCTCGAGATTCGCGGCGCCGGAAACGTGTTGGGCGCCGAGCAGTCCGGGCATGTCGCGGGCGTCGGCTTCGACCTGTATGTGCGGCTGGTCGGCGAGGCCGTGGAGGCGTATCGGGCCGCCGCGGACGGGCGGCCGATCATCACCGACGAGGAATCCAAGGAGGTGCGCATCGACCTGCCGGTGGACGCGCACATCCCGCCCGACTACATCGCCAGCGACCGGCTGCGCCTGGAGGCATACCGCAAACTGGCTGCCGCGCAGGATGATTCGGCGTTGGCGGGCGTGGTGGAGGAACTCGTCGACCGGTACGGGCCGCTGCCGGTGGAGGTCGGGCGGCTGGTGTCGGTGGCCAAGCTGCGGCTGCTGTGCCGGGAGTACGGGCTCACCGAGGTGGGTGTCAGCGGCACCACGCTGAAGCTGTCGCCGCTCCAGCTGCCCGACTCGAAACAGTTGCGGCTCAAGCGTTTGTACCCGAACGCCACCTACCGGCCCACCACCTCGATCGTGCAGCTGCCGCTGCCGCGGGTGGAGGACAGCGTCGGCGCGGCCCGGGTGCGGGATGTGCGGCTGCTGCAGTTCATCGCCGATCTGCTGCTGGCGCTGGACGGAAAGCCCCAGGGCACAGTCGATCTGCGGGTCGCGACCGAGGTGTCGGCGGCGCGATGAGCGCGGCCGACCCCACCGCGGCGGACTGTGCGCGGATGGCGCACGGCCTCGCCGCCGCCGTCGACGTCATGGACCGGCTGTGGAGTTTCGGCGGCTGGGAGGTCGCCCAGACCCACGACTCGCTGCGGCCGTACCTGCTCGAGGAGACCTACGAACTGCTCGACGCCATCCAGCACGGCGACGTCGAGACCATCAAGGAGGAGCTCGGCGACCTGCTGCTCCAGGTGCTGTTCCATTCCCGGATCGCCGAGGCGGCAGGCGAATTCACCGTCGAGGACGTGGCGGCGGCACTGGTGGACAAGCTGGTCCACCGCAGCCCGCACCTGCTGGACGGCGCGGCGGATTTCGGCGACAGCGTCGAGGACAAGATCGCGGCGCAGGAAAAGGCTTGGGAGGAAAGGAAATCCACGGAGAAGGCCCGCCGTTCCTGCCTCGACGGCATCGCCCTGGCCCAGCCCGCCCTCGCCCTGGCCGAGAAGATCCGCTCCCGCAGCCTCAAGGCGGGCCTCCCCGAAGACCTGATCCCCGACACCCTCCGAGTAATCCACTTGGGCACCCCGGACAGCGCCGAAGAACGCCTCCGCAAGGCAACTCTGGCCTTCGCCACCCAGATCCGCGCGGCCGAAGACGCCGCCGAGGCAGCTCGCGGCGAACGCGCGGCGCTCACCCCCGCCGACTGGCGCGTGTACTGGCCACAGTGACCCGCGCCCTGTGAGGAAATGAAGCCGTCATTCCGGCACGTTTGTGGCCGGAATCCACTGGCCGAGGTGTGGATCCCGGCCAAAGGCGCACCGGGATGACGGGGGCTGCGGTGGGTCGCGCGACGGCAGGTGGTTGTTTGGTGGGCGCTGATCGGGTCGATGACAGACTGCTGGCGTGAGCGAACGGCGCGCGGGTGAGCGCGATAGCGGTGAATCGGCGGCGACCTCGGGGGCCCGGCGTGGTCGTCCCGCGCGGTTGTCGCGGGAGCGGATCGTGGATGCCGCGCTGGAGATCGTGACCGGCGAAGGGGACCGGGCACTGACGATGCGGCGGGTCGCGGAAGCGCTGGGTAGCGCGCCGATGAGTCTGTATCGGCATGTCGGGGGTAAGGATGAATTGCTGATCCTGGTGCTGGATCGGGTCGTGGGGGAATTGCCGCGGCCGGAACTGCCCGAGGATCCACGGGAGCGGTTGCTGGCCTTGCTCACCTGGCAGCACGATCAGCTCGCCGCGCGGCCGTGGATCGTGGACGTGCTGGCTCGCGGTGATCTGATGGCCCCGTCCATCGTGTGGCTGCTCGAGGGCATCTACGACGCCTGGCAGGCGTGCGGGCTCACCCTGGATCAGGCCGCGACGGCCAATCGGATCGCCTGGGGGTACACGCTCGGTGATCTCCGGCAGCGCGCGGTGGCCGCCCGTCCGGCCGATCGACAGCCGTACCAGGTCAGCGTCCCGGCCGGAGTAGACCCGGCGGCTCATCCGAACCTGGCCGCCCTGCGCGAGTACTGGACCGCCCCGGACCGCCGGGACCGTTTCGCCGACGATCTCGCCGTGCTCGTCCACGCGCTGATCGCCGCCGCTTGACTTTTGCGTACACGTACGCAAAATGGGCGGTATGGATATCGAGACGCTCTACCGCCGCTGGCTGTTCGAGGTCTGGTACGGCGACTACTCCGGCGTGGCGGACATCTTCACGCCCGGTTTCGTCGGGCACTGGCCGTCGCTGGACGTGCACGGCCCGCAGGGTGTCGTCGACCAGATCGAGCAGTCCCGCCACTTCTTCGACGACATCGAGAACACCCTGGATGTCGGCCCGCTCATCGACGGCGACCTGATCGCGGCCCGCTGGACCTTCCGCGGCTCCTACCGCGAGGGCATCCCCGGCGCCACGGCCGCGCCCGGCACCCGCATCGCCTTCGCGGGGCAGGACATCTTTCGCGCGGAGGGCGGCCGACTCGCCGAATACTGGGTCGTCTCCGACGGGCTGGGCATGATGGAGTCCCTCGGCGCGCTCGGAGGGTGACGAAAAGCGTTGTGCCGCCGGCTCAGTCCTCGGCGAGGTAGCGTTCCACGCTGGCTACCTTCGAGGCGAGGCCGTCGGTGACGCCTGGGCGGATGTCGGCCTTGATCACCAGGCTGCAGCGTGGGGCGGCGGCCATGACGGCGTCGGTGGCCTGTTTGATCACGGCCATCACCTCGTCCCAGTCGCCCTCGATCGAGGTGTACATGGCCGTGGTTTCGTTGGGCAGGCCGCTGGCCCGCACGACGCGCACGGCCTCGGCGACTGCCCGGCCGACATCCTCTCCGGCGCCGAGCGGGGTGATCGAGAAGGCAGCAATCATGGGATCAATTGTGGTGTCGCGCCATGTCGTGCAGCGTAGCGACACGCGACTCCAGGTACTCCAGCTCGGACTCGTCGAGCACGGTGCGCTGAATTCCGGCCGACACCAGGAACGCGCCCTGGCGGTGATCATCGATCACGTCGACCTCGATCGCCACCGCCACGTAATCCTCGGCGTCGGGCATCGGGTCGGCGATGACGCGCGCGGTGCCGCGGGCGCACAGCGCCACATTGTCACCGCTGAGGAGCAGCAACGCCACGTCGGGACGCTTGCGTAACCGGGCCAGCGAGCCGCGATTGGACCTGAGGCTCAACAGGATTCGGTGATCCCCGGCGCGCACCGGCCAGGACACGGGAATGGCGTGGGGTGACGGGTCGGTGGTCACCAGCACCCCGATGGTGTCTCGCGGCCATTCCGGCAGTACGTCCAGTTCGGGATGCTCGGTCATCTCTGCCTGCGGCTCGGTCGAGGTCTCTTGACGTTCCCGGGCTTCGGCCACCATATTTCGTCACCTCACGGTCGTCTCGCGCTGCGGGCTGGATCGCGCGTTTCCTAGCAGTGTAAGCCGTTGCGCCGCTTGCTCGCTGGGATGGAGACGGATATGGGGCCGGACCCGGGGCTCGTCAGGACGCGGCTCCGGCGGTGGCCAGGGCTTCGACAGACAGTGATCGGGCCCATTCACGCGCCTGATCCTGCGACCGGATGGTGCCGGAGGCATCGTGGCGGCCGTGCTCGCCGAGCTGCCGCGCGCCGAGCGCGGTGAGTTTCTCGGCGCAGATCTCCCCGCCGCGGTTGAAGGTGTCGTCATAGACGATGTCGCCGAGGCCGAACACCGCGAACCGCAGCCCGGTCAGATCGGGCAGGCGGTCGTCGAGCTGGTCGAAGAACGGTTCGGCCCCGGTCGGCAGCTCGCCCGTGCCGTAGGTGGAGCAGACGAAGACGTGGAAGTCGTGCACGTCCAGATCGTCGGTGTCGAACTCGGACATGTCGTAGATCGAGACATCGTGCGCTCGCGCCAGTTCGTCGGCGACGGCCTCGGCCGCCCGCTCCGCGGTGCCCATCTCGGACCCGAACAGAATCACTACCCGCACGCTGTCTCCCTCGTGTAGTCTCCACCCGAACGCTTGGTGAGCCTACCCTAACTTGTACACTGGGTGTGGTGCCCGGCCCGCGCGGATACCGACGGCCCGGAATCATTCCGTTACGGATGTGAAAACGTCTCGGGACCTGCGACCCGCCTGATTGACGAACAGGCATCGCTGGTTGCATCATTCGTAACAGTTCCCCGTCTTTCGGGGTCACGCGAGTGGCCGGTCGATGAACGCCCGGCGTAGCGAGTCGCTCACCGATTCCTGGTGCCCGACGAACGCAGCAGCATCCGTACGGCGCGCCCGCGCGCCCGAAGACGAGTGAGGTGAGTGCAATGGGATTTCGGCCCTACCGATACCGACTGTGGGCGGCCTTCCCGAACAGTCTGACCTCACGCGGTTTCTTGTAACGCATTCGACGCAGTGGTGAGCCCTCCGCCTGCGGCGGAGGGCATGCGGGCGTGGCTCTTATCGCGGAGGGCATGTGTGGCCTTTCGGAAGGTTCCTTACCGCGGAGGCCCGCGCGTCCGGTGATTTCACGGGTGATGGTGCCCGCGGCTCCGCTCGGGGAGTCGCGGTCGGAGTACGAGGCAGGAGACGGTGATGACGGAATTCGACAAGGTGGAGACGGCCGGCCCGGCGACGGTGGCGAATCTCGCGGTGTCCGCGTCGGTGCTCGATGATCTGCGGTACCTGCGGGCCGAACTGGTAGCGGCCGAGCTGCCGTATCTGCTGGTGCGCGACGGCGATCACGGCTTGGCGCTGGCCGTCGACGCCGCCTATCACGCGCAGCTGCGTCGGGTGCTGGGCGCGGCCATGGTGGCCGGATTCTCCTGTAACGAATTGCGGCACAACGTGTTCCGTCTCGGTCGGGACATGGATCCGGCACACCACGTCGACCTCGAGCTATGGGAGTACCACGGTGACACGGTGTCGTGCCCGCGCCCGAACGCGCTGACCCGCAACGTCTTCGACGTCGCGGACGTGGAGTACACGACGGTACTGCTGTTCGACGGCAGCTGGCCCACCCTGGCGGGAATGTTCGCCCCGCACCCCACCGATGTCGGCTTCGACATCGACCTCGTCTACTCCTGGGTGGACGGCACCGACCCCGAATTCCGCGCCCGCCGTGCGGGAATGCTGGCCCAGGTGGTGGTCGGCGAGGGCGACGACGCCGACGCCCGCATCCGGCACATCGACGAGCTGAAGTACGCCCTGCGTTCGGTGCACAAGAACGCGCCGTGGATCCGCCGCATCTTCATCGCCACCGACTCCCGGGTGCCGGACTGGCTGGCCGACGACCCGAAGGTGACCGTCGTCCGGGCGCAGGACCACTTCTCCGACACCAGCGGACTGCCGGTGTTCAATTCGCACGCGGTGGAATGCCAGCTGCAGCACATCGAGGGGCTGTCGGAGCATTTCCTCTACTCCAACGACGACATGTTCTTCGCCCGCCCGGTGCGCCCGTCGATGTTCTTCACCCCCGGCGGGATCAGCCGGTTCATCGAGGCGGACACGCGCATCGGGCCCGGCAGCAACAACGAGCGGCGCAGCGGATTCGAGAACGCCGCGCGGGTGAACCGCGCGCTGCTGGCAAAGCGGTTCGGCCACATCATCACCCGACACCTCGAGCACACGCCGGTGCCCTTGCGGCGCAGCGTGCTGCTGGAGATGGAGCGCGAGTTCGGCGCCGACTTCGCGCGCACCCGCGGCAGCAGGTTCCGGGCGGCCACCGACATCTCGGTCACCAACTCGCTGTACCACTACTACGCGCTGCTCACCGGCCGCGCGGTACCTCAGGAAGCGGCGCGGGTGCGCTACGTCGACACCACCGGCTACGCCGGCCTGGCCCTGTTGGACGGCCTGGCGCGACGGCGCAAGGTGGACTTCTTCTGCCTCAACGACGGCAGTTTCCCCGAGGTCCCCGAGGCCGAGCGGGTCCGCGTCGTCTCGCAGTTCCTCGAGGGCTACTTCCCGGACCCGGCGCCCTGGGAACGCGTCACCGCCGCCGACCCGCTGGCGGCGCTGGAGCCGGGCGCCGCGTAGGACAGGCTCATCTCCAGTGTGCTGCCGCACCCGTCATCCCGGCATGGGTTTTTGCGGGGTGCCCCGGGGGGTTAACGGCCAAAAACCCCCGGAAATACGGTGGTGGGGCCCCGGGAATAAGGTGGGG
>NZ_JARWOP010000223.1 GCF_029868745.1 Nocardia wallacei
AACCCCCGCGGTGCTGGCGGGCCGCGTGGCTCCCGGCGCAGTCGCGTCCGTCCTTGTTTCTGTTTGTGTGGGGGTTTTTTCTTGGGGCCGGGGCCGCCCGCCCGGGCAACCACATCCGGCGGACCTCAGCTGGCGACCGACCCCACTGACCGAACGGAGACTCCCATGGTCCTGATGTTCCTCAACGGCGACGGCATGCGGGGCGGCCGTCTGCACGACCAGCTCGCCGGCGCCCCGCTGCTCCGCATCGCCCGCAGCGCCCCGAAATACCGCTACTACTCCGTCGGCGATCGCTTCCCCGCCATGATCGCCACCGCCATCGAGGGCCGCACGGTCACCGGCGAGGTCTACGACGTACCGCTGGAAGTCTTGCGCGACAACCTGATTCCCGCCGAACCACCCGAACTCGAACTCGACCTGATCGAATTGGACGACGGCACCGCCTGCCTCGCGACCGTCCTGCGCCGCAACCACCTCGACTCCCCCGAACTCATCGACATCTCCGACATCGGGGACTGGCGCACCTACCGCACCACCCCCTGAGTCCGAACCCGACACCCCCGGCTTGCGCAGGTCTGCCGCCACGGAACAGCACGGGCAACTATGTTCGAGGTGCCCCTTGTCGCCGATCAACGAGGAAGCGGGGTGCGATGCACTGGGATCAGATGACGGCCACGTCCGACGATCTGCGCAAACGCGCGACACGACTGCGCCGGGGCGTCGGGCAGCTGGGAGTCATCGAGTCGATCATCGACGCCGCGACCGGGCCGTGGCTGGGCGCCATGGACGCCGACGGCCGGGGCACCGCGGAACTGCGCATGCACCTGGCCGGGCGCTACCGGCTCACCGCGGTCGTGACCAGCGCCGGCAAGCTCAACCTGGTGCAGATGCAGACGCCCGAGCCCGGCGCGGAGCGGGTGCTGTCGTCGAAGCCCGCGCTCCGGCGCGGCTGGGAACCGCCGGAGGAGATGCCCAAACAGCCCGACTGGCTCGACTACGTCGTCGAATGGGTCGCGAAGGCCAGCGCCGATGTCGACCGCCGCGCCGTCATCGAATGGCACCTGGTGGGCGCCGACCGCAAGCTGGCCGCCATGAACGACACCATCGACAGCCTCCGCGTCAGCTTGCTCGAACGCGAGCAATTGCGCGACGAACTGGCCGTCGAGGTCGCGGAACTGCGCTCCGAACTCGATTCCCTCGGCAGCCGCCACCCCGACACCGACCACAGCAGCCGCGGAGGCCACGAGGGCACCGCGGCTGCTGGTGACGCCGCATATTGACGGACTTCGGGATTCACCCGATGTAGGGCCGAATCAGTAAGCGATGAACAGGATCTCGTCGCGCGAGTACTCGTGCCCGGGGTGGTTCTCGGCCAGATGCTTCTGGGTCTTCTCGACGAGATCGTCCTCGTCGGCGCCGACAATGGCTTCTCCGCACGGGCAGTTGAGATTCCGCTTCATGAGCCGTCCTTTCTCCTCGATCGGAAGTCTAGGTGTTCACCACGCTATCCGGCATAGCGGTCGGCGAGCTTCGCGTATTCGTCCAGCGTGCGCAGGGTTTCCGGCTCGGGCACGGTCGGCAGGGAGATCGTGACGCGCTCCACTCCGGCCTCGGCGTAGGCGTCGAGGAGCGCCGGGTCCGGAGCCACCGGGGTGATCGCGATCGGCAGGTCGTGTCCGTCGAGGGCGGCGAGTTGCGCGGGCACCTCGGCCGCCGATGCGACGCCGTTGGGGACCCAGCCGACGCCGTGCCGGACGGCGCGGCGGGCCGCGGCCTCGGCGCCACCGATGAAGATCGGCGGATGGGGGTGCTGGACCGGCTTCGGCCAGGCGTACATCGGGTCGAAATTCACGAAGCGGCCGTGGTACTCGGCGAGGTCTTCGGTCCAGATCCGGACCAGGGCCTCGAGTTGCTCGTCGAGCAGCGCGCCGCGGGTGCGCGGGTCGGTGCCGTGGTCGGCCATCTCCTCCCGGTTCCAGCCCACCCCGACGCCGAACACCACGCGCCCGCCGGAGAGCAGGTCCAGGCTCGCGACCTCTTTAGCGGTGTGGATCAGATCGCGCTGAATCAGCAGGGTGACACCGGTGCCTAGCACGAGCCGCTCGGTGACGGCCGCGATGGCGCCGAACGCCACGAACGGATCGAGGGTGCGGTAGTAGACGCGGGGCAGGTCGCCGCCGCCGGGATAGGCGGACTCCCGGCTCGCCGGGATGTGTGAATGCTCGGCCAGGAACAGCGATTCGAACCCGCGCTCCTCCAGCGCTCTGCCCAGCGCCGGGCCGCCGATGCCTTCGTCGGTGAGAAAGGTGTTGACTCCGATCTTCATACCGAGCCGAACCTCTCGAGTACCGACGTGTATTCCGCACTCGGCGCGCCGCTCGGGCAACCCGCCGGCGAATCCTCCGTAACATTCCGCTACCCGGAGGCGACGTCTCCGGTGACACATGGCCCGTCGGGGGGCTCGTCCATCCTCTTGTCGCAATCTGGAATGGAATCAGGACATGGCTCTTCGCGAGTTCATCGCACGGCACCGGATCGCTTCGGCCGTTGCCGCGCCCGCCGCGCTGGGAGTGGCGGCGATCGTCGCCGCCTCCTTCGCGCTGACATCGACGCCGCAGACCCGGGATACCCAGCTCACGTCGTCGGTCACCGAGTGCCACGACATGGTGACCATCTCGGTCGCCGGGCGCAACGACACCCCGGTCGCCGGGACCACGAAACTGCTGGTCGACGCCAACGGCAACGAGTTGCCCGCCGCGCTGTCGGGTGACCACAGCAGCGAGTGGGTCGATCCGGTCGTCAACGCACCCGCGGGCGCGGTCGATCCCGGTTCGTACGCCGCGGTCTACATCGCCTATCCCGCGAACATGGCCACCTACGAGGACGCCGTCACCGCCGGGGTCGCCAACACCGAGAAGGTGATGCGGGAGATCTCGCAGGCGTGCCCCGACACCAAGTTCTCGATCGTCGGCTACAGCGAGGGCGCGGACGTCGTGCGCCGGGTCGCGACGACCATCGGGCACCAGGAGGCCGACAAGGACGGCCGGTACGGCATCGTCGACCCGGACGACGTGATGGGTGTCGTCATCCTCGCCGATCCCGGTCGTTCCGCGGGCGACGGGCCCTTCCCCGGCGCCAAGGACCCGTACAGCAATCCCGACGGGTTCGACAAGGCGTATCAGAACGGCAAGCAGCCCGTCCCCGGCCAGGGCGCGATGCCCGGCACCAGCGGCGATTTCGGCGCGCTGAACGGCAAGGTCGCGTCCTTCTGCTCAGACGGCGACCTGACTTGCTCTGCGCCGCAGAACATTTCACTGCTACAGCTGGCGGTCAACGTCGGCCGCCAGTTGAACGTCGACGCGCTGGAGCGCGACGGGCTCACCCCGGCGACCGGACAGGACGTCGCCGTGGTGCTCGGCCGCATCGCGCTCGCGGCCTTCGCCGACATCCAGTCGCAGCCGAACTGGATGCAGAGCGACGAGACGTTCCTCCAAGTGCTGCTGCGGGTTTCGGATCCGGCCTACAAGCCGGGCCAGGCGCCGAAGGCATCCGCGCCGGCGGACTCGATCTCGACCGGTGAGATGTCGCCGCTGGCCTACCTGCCGCAGAAGGTGCTCAACGAGATCGTCGGCCTGATCGTGACCAACCAGAACACGATTCCCGTCATCCTCAGCGATCCCTACCAGCAGACCCTGGGCCCGAACCACACCGGCCACCACTTCGACTACTGGAAGGACGCCGACCCGGCCAACGGCAAGCCGCTGACCTCCGCCGAGTACGCGGCCGCCTGGCTCACCCACCTGGCGCAGCAGGCCCAGGCGGGCAAGCAGGTCGACCCGACCTCCCAGCCCGGCGAGGCCGACCTCGCCGCCGCGTACAAGGCGGCCACCACCACCGCGGCCCCCACCGGCACCTCCACCCCCACCACCACGAAGGCCACGCCGACCACCACCCCGACCACCACCGGCGCGCCGACGACAACCCAACCCCCCACCACCACAACAACTCCCGTGACCACCACCCCACCGACCACAACCCCCGAAACCACGAAGCCCACCACCACCCAGCCGACCACCACAACCACAACCACCGGCCCGACCGTGGCGGCGTCGAAGTAACACCACCCGACACCCGAAGAAGTGCTGCCCTAGCGAAGTAGCATCGCGGACCTGCAAGAGCCCGCGGACAGAGGTAGCCCTGCGCCCATTGGGTAAGCGGGCCGGGGGCCGCACCCCCCCCCCCCCGCGCGTGGGGGGGCCCCGAGACACCGCACCCCCCCCCCAGGCCGCGGCGGAGGTCGGGGACAGAAACAAGAATGCACAGAGCCGCAGCGGCGAGACGCTCACCGACTGCTGCGGCCCGCGGCTGGACGGAACCCGCCCGGCGCCCACGGCGGAGGCGCTGATGCGGTCGCGCTACACGGCATTCGCCGTCGGTGATGTGGACTACCTACTGC
>NZ_JARWOP010000224.1 GCF_029868745.1 Nocardia wallacei
CTCTACTACCCCGGCATGGACGTCCTCCCACCGTTCCCCGTCTACGGCACCCTCCGCCTGGACGACCACCCCTTCGAGGAAGTCGCCGACAACCTGCGCGAACGCCTCTCACAACAGGACAAACTCGACCCCATCCCCTACCCCCCCGCTTTTCCCCCCCCCGTCTTTCCGGGGGCGCGGTCCCCCAGAAGCGAAATCGCGCAATTCGCGCATCCACTCACCAGGATGCTGCTCGCCAGTGACGGCTTCACGATGCCGGTCCTGGAGGCGATCCTGCGTACCGAACTCCAGGTGCGGGTGCTGCGACAGGACGACGTCGCGGCCGCGCGGATCCCGGCCGCGGTCACCGATGCCCTGCAGGTGTCGGATACCGACCGGGTCATCGTCCGCCGCTCGTGCCTGATCGATCCCGACATGGTGACCGTGTCGGTCAATCACGTCGTCACCGTCAGTGGTCCGGCCGCGGCGTGCGGGGTGGACGACGTGCATATGCCGATCGGGTACACCCTGGTGTCGCGCGGCGTGCCGCAGCGGCGACAGGTGCTGCGCGCGGGCGTGGCGCGGTGGCCCGACGGCCGCCTGTGCGCCGCGAAGGCGTACATCATCGTGCTCGGCGATCGGCCGCTGTGCTACATCCGGGAATCGTTCAACCCCGACGTGATTCCGCCGGACTGCGCCGAGATCGCTGCCGACGGTGATCTGGCCTGGTCCGACGAACCCGATACCCCCGAACCGGACGCGGCCGACCCGGCGACGGCGCTGTGGGAGTCGGCGGTCCCGCAGGACGAGACGCTGCCCGGCAGCGACGAGCGGCTGCGGGCGCTGCCTCCGCTGGTCGACCCGAGCGACTGCGAGGCGCTGCTCGGCGACCTGGCCGCGGCCACCCGCGGCCGGGCCTTCGTGCTGCACCTCGGCGACAGCGACGACGCGCCACTGGCCTGTGACACCCGTTCGCTCGCCGCCCGGCGCGCGCTCATCCACGCCGCCACCGCCGTGCTCACCCACGGGCTGGGCGCGGAGGTGCGGGTCGTGCCCGTCAGTCACCTGACCGGCAGCCTCGGCTCGGTCGCGGAGACGCCGGATCCGCTGCTGCAGACCTACTTTCACGCCGCGGCCGCCGTCAACTACTGGCGCACCCGGCACGCGCCGGTCGGGCTGAGCGGAGACCTGCTGCGCCATGCCGCCGACCGGTCCACCGACCTGGTGGCTCGCGATGTGTTCCGCGAGGTCGCCGGGCTGCTGCCGCTGGCCGCGGCCGCGCCGACGGCCGCGCGTGAGCTGTTCAGCTCCATGACGCGGCTGCGGATCTCGCACGAGGCGCCCACCCTGCGGTACGCGGCCGCGCTCACCCGTCACGGTCCCGACTGGTGGGATTGTTCGACGCAATTGGTGTGGATCGGCGAGCGCGCTCGAAATGCCCAGGCGCACATCAAGTTCGCCGCTCGGGTGCGCAACGCGGTGGCCGTGCCGGTGGGGCCGCGGACCACGCCCCGCGAGGTCGAGCGGTTGTGCCTGGAGCTGAATCCGGGCAAACGCGCGGGCCGGCTCACGCTGGTGGCGCGGCTGGGCGCCGAGCCGATCGGCGACTGGTTGCCGGGCTTGCTCGAGGCGGCCGCCGCGCGGGAGACCCCGGTGTGCTGGATGGGCGATCCGATGCGGGCCAGCGGGCGAACGCGCAACGGCAACAGCGGCTCTCGCGTCGGCGAGGTGAGCGCCGCGATCGCGGAGTTTCTCCGCGTTTGCCGGGCGGTCGGTACGGTTCCCGGCGGACTGCATCTCGAATGTGCGTCCGGCGCCGCGGAATTCGACGGATGGGGCGAAACGCACATTCTGCGGAGCGTGATGGCCGCGCTGGCCGAGCTGCGGGCAACCTGACCAGGGCGCGGCGGGTTCTGGGCCGCGGTGTGCTGGGTTGGTGCGCAGCTACATCCGCGCGTCGATGGTGAGTTCGGGCCACCTCTGGGATGATGCTGCCGCACGCGGTGGCGATCGTTGCTATGTTGCTACCCGTGGGCGAGTCGCCAGGTTTCCGGTCGACGGGTCATGGAGGCTGCAGTTTCGACCCCTCAGCGACCCGGCGCGCCGCGGTATTCGCTCGCGGCACGCGGCCGGTATTACGTGTTTTACGTGCCCGCGCTCACTGATCGCTTACCTCAGTTCGCTTGTCTGGAGTCACGTCTTTGACCACACCACAGCCCCCCTCCTACACCACCGCGACCGGAATGTGCCCCGTTCAGCACGCGGCCTCCGGTGACATCGACGACGGGGTACCCATGTACACCCAGGAGTTCGTCGACGACCCGCACGGCGCCTACCGCAACTGGCGTGAGCGGTACGGCTCCCTGGTCCCGGTCATGCTCGCGCCCGGCGTGCCGGCCACCCTGGTGATCGGATACGCCACCGCCGTGCGGATCCTCAACGATCCGGAGCATTTCCCCACCGACCCCCGCACCTGGCAGGACACCATCCCCGCGGATTCGCCGGTCCGCCCGATGATGGCCTACCTGCCCGCCGCGCGATACAACAGCGGCCCCGCGCACGAACGGTACCGGCGGCCCTCGGTCGCCGCCATCAACAACATCAACCTGCACGTGGTGCCCGCCACGGTCGAGCGGCTGGCCCGGCCGCTGATCAACAACTTCTGCGGCAACGGTTACGCGGATCTGGTGACGCAGTACGCGTTTCCGCTCGTGCTCGACGTGATCAACGATATGGTCGGCTGCCCGCCCGACATCGGGACCCGAGTGGCCCAGGGCATGGCCGAGCGGTTCGAGGGCCGTCCCGAGGGCATGCAGACGCTGAAGCGGGCGCTGATGGAACTCATCCAGCTCAAGCGCGAATACGGCGGCAACGACGTCACCTCCGTGCTGGCCGACCCGCAGTACGACCTCAACGACGACGAGGTCTTCGCGCAGCTGATGAGCTTCTACGGCGCGGGATTCGAGGCGCAGCGCAATCTGATCACCAACGCGCTGCGGCTGATGATGACCGACGACCGGTTCCAGAGCCAGAACGTGCTCGGGCGGAACCTGTCGACCGTGGACGCGATCGACGAGGTGCTGTTCAACGACCCGCCGATGGCGAACTTCTGCACCACCTACCCGCGGCAGCCGATCATGGTCGACGGGGTCTGGCTGCCCGCGCACAAGCCGGTGGTGATCAGCCTGGCCGCCTGCAACAACGACCCGGAGATCCGCGGTACCGAGCTGGGCGAGAGCAGCATCGGCAATCGCTCGCACCTCGCGTGGAGCGCCGGCCCGCACCGCTGCCCGGCGCAGGACGTGGCCCGGCTGACCGTGCAGCCCGGCATCGATCAGCTCTTCGACGCCATCCCGGACATGCAGATGGCCAGGGCCGAACAGGATTTGGTGTGGCGGCCCGGGCCGTTCCACCGCGCCCTGGTGGACCTGCCGGTCACCTTCTCGCCGTCGCCACCGCTGCCCGCCATATAGGCCGGACGCCGGAACCCGAGCGCGGCCCGCGCCGACCACCGCCGTCGCGGCCGTGGGAAAAGCGCGGGCCGCGGGGCGGCCGGTGTCCTCAGACCAGGTTGAAGGGCGCGGATTTCGGGAACGCCACCGGCAGCGACACCAGCGCGCGGTGGAACGGGCCCGGCCGCCACGTCAGCTCCTCGACCGGCACGGCGAGGCGGATGTCGGGCAGGGCGTCGAGCAGCTGGTCGATCGCGTCCTGCGCGATCAGGTACGCCACCGAGCGTGCGGGGCAGGCGTGCGGGCCGGCGCTCCACGCGAGGTGTGACCGGTTGCCGGTGCGGTCGCCACCGGAGACGGACGGGTCGGCGCCGACGGCGGCCATGCTGATCACGACCGGTTGGTTCGCCGGCAGCCAGACGTCGTTGATGAGAATCGGCTGTCGCGGGTAGCTGACGCAGTAGTTCGCCAGCGGCGGATCGGTGAACAGCACCTCGTCGAGCGCGTCGCGGGTGGACAGACTGCCGCCCACCAGATCCCCGCCGAGGCGGTCGTTGGTCAGCATGATGCGCAGCGTGTTCGCGATCAGATGGACACCAGGCTCGACACCGGCCGCGTAGAGCGTGACCAGTTGATGCACCATCTCCGCGTCGTCCAGCCCGGCGGGATGGCCGATCAGCCTGCTGGTGATGTCGTTTCCGGGATGTGCGCGCTTGTACGCGATATGTTCCTGCAGGGCCTCGAGCAGCATCCGGTTACCGGCCTCGGCGTCGCCCTGGGCGTCGAACATCATCGCGCTGCCGGTGGCGACCCGTTCGCCGATTTCGGCGGTGCAGCCCAGCATGTGATCGAGCGTGCTGCGGACCAGCGTGTAGATGTACTGGTCGAGCAGATCGGCGTAACCCTCTTCGCAGAACGTGTTGATCAGTCCGATCGCGATCCGCTCGACCACCGTGTGCATGGTGTTCAGGTCGATGCTGTCGATCGCGGTGGTATTGGCCTCCCGATAGCGGTCGTGCTCGCGCCCGTCGGTGCGCAGGGCGTTCGGGCGCCACTCGAGCATCGGCAGCAGGGGGCAGTTCTCCGGGACGGACTGTTGCCATGCCCGGGGATCGGCCGGGAAATGGGCCGGATCGTTGAGGATCTCCAGCGCGGCGCGGTAGCCGATCACCAAGGTGGCCGGCACGCCGGGCGCGAGCATGACGGGCACCAGCGAACCGTGCTGGCGGCGCATCTCCCGGTAGGCGGGATGGGGGTCGGCGGCGAATGCCGATGTGTACATCGAGAATCGCTGCCCCTCGACGAACAGCGGCGAGTCCATGAAGGCGCCTGGTGGACGAGAACCGGTCACAGATGATCTCCAAACGGTAGACAAGACGTAATACGGGCATCGGCGCCCTCCCAGCCGACGACCGGGATGCGTCCGGCACTCGCGGTGAAAAACCCATGATGAGTCAAACTCGTTGCCCCTGAGAACAATTCGGGCAACAGCCCTACATCGTAGCTACCCTCGGAGCATCCCGCAGGCTATTCGGAAATCGGCGGCGATGACCGGCCGGTCCGGACGCCGCCGGAAACGTGGCGACCGGACCGTTCGAAAGGTGATGCGAGGGTCAGGAGGTCAGTAGCACCGGCAGTCGTTTGTGGCCGTTGGAGATGAAACTCGCCACGGTTCCCAGTTCCGACCGGTCGGCCGCCAGACGCATGCCGGGGAAGCGGCGGAATATCGCGGGCAGCGCCACCTCGGCCTCCATCCGGGCCAGCGGCGCGCCCAGGCAGAGGTGGGCGCCGTATCCGAAGGCCATGTGCGCCTTGTTGATTCGCGTCACGTCGAATTGGTCGGCGGTGTCGCCGTGCACCTTCGGGTCGCGATTGGCCGCGGCGTAGGACGCGAGGATCGGTTCGCCGCGGCCGATGTGGACGATGCCGTCGGCGGTCTCGATATCGATGTCCTCGACGGCGTACCGCAGCGGCAGATGCGCGACCGGCGCCTCGTATCGCAGCACCTCCTCGACCAGATCGTTCTTCCAGTCGACCGCGCCGGAATTCAGCTGCGCCAGCTGGTCGGGCCGGGTCAGCAAGAGGAAGATCGCCTGATCCAGCAAATTCACAGTGGTCTCGTGGCCGGCGCTGATCACCAGCAGCAGCGTGTCGACCAGTTCCTGCTCGGTCAGCGCCGAGCCGTCCTCCTCGCTGCGGTGCGCGATGAGCACGCTGGTCATGTCGTCGCCGGGGGTGCCGCGGCGGTATTCCACCAGTTCGCGCAGGATGCGCTGCATCTCGGCGAAATTGGCCTGGGCCTGCTCGGCGGTCAGCGAGGTGTCGAAGATGCCGTCGACGCAGGTGCGCAGGCCGGGATTCAGCGACTCCGGTACCCCCATCAGCTCCGAGATGACCCGGATGGGCAGCGGGTAGGCGAACTCCTCGCGCAGGTCTACCGCCTCGCCGGGGGGTGTCTGCGCGAGCCGATCCAGCAGGTCCTGGGTGATCGCCTCGATGCGCGGGCGCATGGCGTCGGTGCGCCGCTGGGTGAACGCGGGCTGGACCAGCCGGCGCAGGCGGGTGTGGTCCGATCCGTAGGCGGTGAACATGTTGGTCACCGCCACCCAGGTGAACAGGCCCCAGGCAGGGGTGATCCGGCCGTCCTGGAAGGCGGGCCAGTGCTGCCGCGGGTCCTTGGATACGCGCTTGTCGCGCAGCAGGTCCCGGAGGATGGTCTGGTCGGTCACGGACCAGGCGCGCACCCCGTCGTGTAGCGCGACCGCGGTGACGGGACCCTGCGCGCGGATGCGGGCGGACTCGCCTTGAATGTCCAGTCCGTCGGGATTCAGGACGATCGGGTGCGACACAGACTCCAACATCGGGAGCTCCTTACTGGCTGAAGCCGGACGGTTGCGGGTCCGGCGGTGGGAACGTCACCGCAAAATCATTGCCCTGTAGCATCTTTCGGGCAACGGTGTTCGATCCTACGCATCCGCCGCCGGTCCCGCAGTCCGAACGGCGGACCGGCCGGATCGCCGCATCGGTGAGCGGTGTCACAGCCTTTCGAACTTCAAACCTGTTGGTACGCAACGCGGGCGGGTATCGCGACAGGTGTGGACGCAGTGCGCGTCCGCGTGACGAGTCCCGAGAGGATGATCGACAATGAACACCTCTGATCCGGTGACCAGAGACCATCGACCGATTCGCGTGGCCGAGTGCTTCGGCTCCACGACCTCCGCGCACGGCGTCATGGCCGTGTGGGCGCTGCTGGTCGCCGCCGCGGCTATCGGCCTGCTGCTGCTGTGACGCCGGGGTCGCCGAGTTCGGCCAGGCGCGCGGAGATGCGCGCGTCGGTACTGACGATCGGCGACTCCTCGCCGACCCAGGCGTCGCCGCCGAAATAGGCGTGGAAGATGTGCTCCGCGGTCCGGGTCGCCAGCGCCTGGGTGGACAGGGTCGGATTCGGGCCGCCGAGCGAGTTCGGCAGGGCCGAATTGTCGGCGATGTAGAGCCGCCGGACCGAGCGCGCCTGTCCGTCGGAGTCGAGCACGGAATCGGTCGGCGAGGCGCCCATCCGCATCGACGAGTGCACATGCAGCAGCAGCGGCGCCCAGTCCATCCGGTAGACCTTCCGCGCACCGGCCGCCCGCATGATCTCCGCGGCGCGGGCGGACATGAATTCCCGGTTCGCCAGCGTCCGCGGATCGCGTTGCCGCCGTGCGACATCGATCTTGGCGGGGGCGCCGTTCTCGTCGGCGGGGAACAGCGAGAGGCTGATCCGGTTCCGCGGTTCGACATGGTCGTCGGTGAGGACCAGGAAGTTCAGCAGATGGTCGATGCCGTCGGAGAGCAGTTCGGTCAGCTCCGCGCCGACCAGCCGCCCGGCCGGGCCGTCCCAGGGACCGAGCGGGCCGCGACCGTTGTCGTAGACGCCGCGAATGCCGCTGTCGGACAGCGACAGCGAGAACGCCTGGATGGCGGGGGTCAGCCCGACATTCTCGATGCCGCCGTGCCCGGGGAAGTCGATGCGGGCCGAGGAGTTGGCGCCCTTGGAGTTGCCGGTGTACTCGTCGAAACTGCCGACGACCCAGTCCAGGAAGTGGTCGGTGTGCCCGCGGCCCACCCAGTCGTTGGGGTTGGGCAGCCCGCTGTTGAGCCACAGCCGCGGGCTTTCGGTCGCGCCGCCCGCGAGCACCACCACGCGGGCGTCCTCGGTGAACCGCGCGCCGCCGGTGTTGTCGCGCCAGGTGACGCCCGTCGCCACCAGCTCGCCGCCGCGCTGTTCGGTGTGGATCTGCTGCACGAAGCTGTCGGCGAGCAGTTCGACGGCCCGGCCGCCGGGCCGCACCGCGTCCGCCGCCAGGCCCAGCGGCACGTAGCTGTTGTCGGTGGAGCGTTTGGCGGCGCGGTTACGGGGCGCGCGCACGGGTTCGTAGCAGCCCTGGAAGCAGTGGCCGCAGAAGGTGCAGCCGGTCGCGTCCGGATAGGTCAGCAGGTCGGCGCGGTCGCTGCGGCCGGCATTGCCGCCCGGCTGCAGGATGGCGTTCTGCTGGGGCCGGAACGAGGCCTCGGTGGTCGTGCGGGTGGTCTGTACGGGCAGTCCGAGGTTCTCGCACCCGCGGAACGTCAGACTCTCCTTGGTGCCCATCGCCGCGGTCTGCACCGGCAGCGTCGCCTCCACCCACTCCAGGTAGGGCACGAATTCCGCGTAGGGGAACGGGAATTCGTGCGCGCGGTCGTAGGCGGCCGCGTCGGGGCCCGAATAGCCTTGGAAGACACCGGGGTAGGGGCGCGGGCTGTTGGCGAAGTAATGCGCGGTGGTCCCGCCGACCCCGGCCAGTTGCCAGGCGTAGACGTTCGACGCCCACTCCCGGAACCATGCGGGCTTGCGCCGGTCCTGCGGGCCGAAGCGCAGGAAGCCGTGGTTGGGATTGTTGGCGTCGTTCTCGGCGTGCGACCACTGCTCGCTCGGGGCGGCATGGCGCGGGCCCGCCTCCAGTAGCAGCACATCCAGGCCGCGCCCGGCCAGTTCGGCGGCGACGACGGGACCGCCGCCGCCCGCTCCGATCACGATGACGTCACGCATTCGCGGGCACCTCCGTGCGGCCCTGGTAATAGCCGATCAGCTCGTCGTGACCTTCGACCAATCCGTCCGGACGGTATCCGGTGAGTTCCCACGACGGTGGCCGACCCACGACGGTCCGGGCCACCGGATCGAACATCGTCATTTCCGAATGCACGGCGAAAGCCGTGCCCTCCAACAGGATTCCGCCCGCGAACCGCAGGAAGCCGCTGGCCGAGCCGCGCAGTGGCCCGGGCAGTCCGCCGTCGATCAGCGAGACCAGTGCCGGCAGTGGCCGTTCGAGCAATTCGATCACCCGGCACTTGTCCGGCAGGCTCAGGCGCGCGAACGGCGACCCGAGCGGCCCGACCAGACTGCCGGGCGCGATCAGCAGCGCACCGAACGTCAGCACGAGCCCGACCAGGAGCGACAACGGCAGTGTGCGATCGGAATAGGCGAAGCCCAGCATCTGGTCCAGGGTTCGTCCCTGCTGCGGTGTCACCCCGAGCAGCGGGGGCGCGGGAATGCCGAGATCGGTCAGCCCGGCCGCGAGCGCGGCGGCCAGCGGCCTGGTCAGCTGGTCGCCGGTGGCGAGGTACTGATCGAACAGCGCGACCGTGAACTCGCCGCCACCGGCCTCGATCGGGCCCGGTCCGGGCCGCGACACGCCTTGCGCGCGGGACCATTCGTCGGCCCCGGAAATACCATCACGCACACGCCGCGCACCGAGTCGAGGACCAACGCCTCGAATGCGCCGAGCGGGCCGGGAGACCGGGCGCCGACCGGCGCGGGCGCCGCCGCCCCGCCGAGGCTCGCGGCGGTCGCGAAACCCGCCGCGTACCGCAGGAAGTCGCGGCGACCGGCCGCTGTGAATGCCGTTTCCTCGTCCGACATGGTGACTCCTGATCGCACCGAGGATGAATTGCTGTGCGATCCAGGGAAAGACGGTACGGGCGACGGCGCGGCGGGTTCGTCGAAATTATGTGGTGACGTTTCCCCGCGCTGCCCGCGAACTATGAAGTGCACCAAAGACTTCAGCGTCCGCGGGCAGTCCTCTCGAGGCGCGCTACGGGGTGGAGTAGCCGATCAGCGCACCCAGCCCCGCCCCGATGGGGACGGTGACGAGGGCGCCGACGCCGCCGAGGAAGAAGCCGATCACCGCGCCGATACCGGCGCCGATGAGGGCGCCGACACCCGCGTTGTACTGCTTGCGGGCCAGCGTGTCGGCGGCTTCGTCGATCGACTGCGCCGTCTGCGCGGTGGCCGATTGCGGTGTGAGAGTGAGGGTGCGGCCGTCGTTGTCGATGCGGGGGGTGATCCCGACCGCTCCGGCGGCGGTCTGCAGGCCCAGCGGCACGACCGCGACGGTGGCGCCGGCGGCGTCGGTGAGCGCGATCGAGGCGGCGTCGGGCGCGGCGACGAACCGTCCCGACTCGACGGTGGTGGTCACGCCCAGGTGGTCCGCGGTCGGCGCGGTCGTGTAGCCGATGCCGTGATCGCTTGCCCGCACGGCGATCTCGCCCGCGGGTACCGGTTGGGCGTGGACGACCCCGGCGGTGGCGACGGTGGCGCCGATCGCGAGTAGGGCCGCGGCGGCGAACTTGTCGACTGTCATCGATTCCCCACATTCCGTCGGCAGCGTTCGTGCCGACACATCCCCTGAATGGCCGTGCCCGGCCAGACATTTCGTTCGGTCACCGAACCCGGCGACCGGATGCCGATACTACCGTCCGGGAACGACGCGCGCCTGTTCGCGCGGACGCCGCATTGTGACATCGCGGCGCTCTCGCGGCCCGCGATTGGGACACCTCCAGCGTTGACCGGATCCGGCGTTCGCCAAAGGAAATATTTCGTACCAATGAACGCCGTACCGCCCCGACGTCGAACGAAGCCGTTGTGACAGTGACCGATCCGAACCCGCCGGACATGCCGCCGCGCCGCGTGCAGCCGTCCGCCGTGGCAGTGCTGCGGCGGAACTTCTCCGACACGGCGCTGTCCGCCGTACGCACCTTCGGCCGCGCGGTGGGCATCGCCGCGGAGGCGGTGCTCGGCGCGGTCGCCGACCTCGTGCGCGGCCGATTGCACTGGCGCGAGGCGATCGTGCAGGGCTGGTGGCTGGTCACGGTGACCGCGATTCCGGCGATCCTGATGGCCATCCCGTTCGGCGTCATCGTGTCGGTGCAGGTCGGCAACCTGATTCGCACGCTCGGCGCGGATTCGCTGCTGGGCGCGACCGGCGGGCTGGGGGTCATCAAACAGGGCGCGCCGCTGGCGACCGGGTTCCTGCTCGGCGGAGCGGGCGCGGCGGCCATCGCCGCGGATCTGGGCTCGCGCACCATCCGCGCGGAAATCGACGCGCTGACCACCATGGGCATCAATCCGGTGCACCGCCTGGTGATTCCGCGGATCATCGCCATGCTGGTGGTGGCGCCGCTACTGAACGTGCTGATCATCTTCGTGGGCGTGCTGGCCGGATACACCGTGGCCGTCGGTGGCCAGAACGTCACTCCGGGTAGCTACTGGACCACGTTCGGATCGTTCACCACGCTCGCCGACGTCTGGATCTCGCTGGTGAAGGCGATGATCTTCGGATTCCTGGTGGTGGTGATCGCCTGCCAGCGCGGTCTCGAGGCCGAGGGCGGGCCGCGCGGGGTGGCCGACGCGGTGAACGCGGCGGTGGTGCTGTCGGTGGTGTCGATCGTGCTGGTGAACCTGGTCATCACGCAGATCACCGCCATGTTCCTGCCGACGAGGCTGGCCTGATGACGGCATCGAGCTACGCCCCCAGGGGATTCCGTCGGCTGCGCCGCCGCCGGTTCGGCCTGTCCCGGATCGAGTCGCTCGGCTTCGTGCTGGCCTTCGCCTGGCAGGTGCTCGCGGCGATCCCGCTGACGCTGCGGCGCTACGGCGCGGAGACGATGCGCGCGATCTCCAATATGACCTGGGGCGCGGGTTCGGTGATCGTGGGCGGTGGCACGGTGCCGATGATGATCGTGCTCGGCCTGGTGATGGGCGCGTCGGTGGCGATCGAATCCTTCGCCACCCTCGACATTCTCGGCATGGGCCCGGTCACCGGCATCGTGTCGGCCTACGCCATCACCCGCGAGCTGGCGCCGATCGCGGCGGCGGTCGGCTTCGCCGGTCAGGCGGGCTGCCGGATGACCGCCGAGATCGGGGCCATGCGGATCAGCGAGGAGATCGACGCGATCGAGGCGCTGGGGCTGCGTTCGGTGCCGTTCGTGGTGACGACCCGGGTGATCGCCGGAGCGGTGGCGATGGTGCCGACCTTCCTGATGGCGCTGATCCTGTCGTATCTGGCGTGCCGGGGATTGATCACGCTGGTGCACGGGCAGTCGGCGGGGGTCTACGACCACTACTTCTTCCAGTTCGTCTCCGGCTTCGACGTGGTCGCCGCGGTGCTCAAGGTGGGAATCTTCGCCACCGTGGTCATCCTGGTGCACTCCTACTACGGGTTCTTCGCCGCGGGCGGTCCCGAAGGGGTGGGAATCGCGTCGGGGCGGGCCGTGCGTGCCAGTTCGGTGGCGATCATCGCCATCGACATGGTGCTGTCGATCATGCTGTGGGGCATCGACTCCGCGGTCAGTTTCACGGGGTGAGCGCCGATGCCGAACTATGGGATTCCCGGGGTGGCCGTCGACCGGCGCCGTGCGCTGGCCGTCGGTGCGCTGGCCCTCGCGCTGGTCGTCTTGGCCGCGCTCGTGACGACGGGATATCGCGCGGTGCGGGAGGAGCCCGGTCTCCGGATCATGTTGCGCACCAGCCGCATCGGGGACGGTGTCACCGCGGGCACCGAGGTGCGGCTCGACGGCGTGCGAGTCGGCCGCGTCACCGGCATCGCACCCGGCGAGCGCGGTACCCAGAACATCGCGCTCCGACTGGATTCCGCGCGCTTACCCGGCTTGGACGCCAGCCTGCGCGTGGACTACGCGACCGGGAACCTGTTCGGTATCAGCGAGATCGAGCTGCGCCGCGGGCCCGGCGGACCGCCGCTGCGGCCGGGGACGGTGCTGAATCTGTCCGCGTCCGACGCGGTGTACGACGCCACCATGGGCAACCTGCTGCGCAGCGTGTCGCAGGTCGGTGACGCCGTGCTCACCCCGCGCATGGCGACGCTCCTCGCCACCCTGGCCGCCGACATACGGGCGTTCACCCCGTTCCTGGAATCCGTTGTCACGTTGGCCCGCACCGTCACCGAGGTGCAGGATGTGCCGCTGTCGCTGATCCTGGGCCGCTTCGGCACCACTCTCGACGGCGGTGGCGACTTCATCGATTCCCTCGTCGATCTGCTCGACCGCGTGTACCGGATCCAGACGCTGCGCAACGATCGCGTACGCATCGACGGCGGCATCTCGATGGTGATCGATCAGCTGCTGCCCGAGGTGGCACGGGCCCTGCGCTACGCCGAGACCGGCTTCGCCGGCTACACCGACCTGGCGATACCGGTGTTGCGGGTGGTGGCGCAGGCGGTGCCCGAGTCGCGGCGGTCCGGCGCGGAGCTGCGCGAACTGATCGATCGGATGGGTGCCGTCCTGCCCGACACCCCCGGCGGCCCGGTGCTGCAGGCCGACGTGGACCTGCGCAATATTCCCGTGCTCGCGGCGCCGGCGGCCGCGCTCCCCGACGGAGGTGGACGATGAGGACGATGCGCGGCGCCGCCTGGCGGTTCGCCCTGTTCGCCGCGGTGATCGGGCTGTTGCTGGCCGCGATCGTCTCGGTGATCCGGCAGCCGGTGGACGGCGAAACCCGTGAATACACGGCGCTGTTCACCGATGTCAACGGCCTGCGCGCGGGCGACGAGGTACGGCTGCGCGGCATCGCCGTGGGCCAGGTGAGAACCATTGCGCTGCAAGGCGACAAGGCCAGGGTGGGATTCGATCTCACCACCTCGACACCGTTGTTCGACAACAGCACACTCGCCGTCCGGTACCAGAACCTGGTGGGACAGCGCTACATCGACGTGCAGCACGCGCCCGAGCCCGGCGCGCCCCTGCGTCCGGGCGCGACCGTCGGCGTCGCGCACACCGTGCCCTCGTTCGATGTGACCAGCCTGTTCAACGGGTTGAAACCGGTGCTGGCCACGCTGTCGCCGGAGCGGCTCAACAAGTTCACCGAAAGCATGCTCGCCGTGATCGAGGGCAACGGCAGCGGTGTCGGCCCGGCTCTGGACGCCATCGGGGAGCTGGCCGGCTACGTCACCGACCGTCAGCAGGTCATCACCACCTTGATACGCAATATGTCCCAGATCAACGACAAGATCGGTGGCGCGTCGGCGCCGTTGATCACGCTGCTCGGCAACGCGGCCGATATCTTCGATTCCCTGCAGCGCAATGTCGTCGGCCTCATCGACTTCTCGCTCACCGCGCCGCCGGTGCTGCGCCCGGCCGACAGTCTGCTGTCCACGCTGGGTTTCACCGAGAACGACAACCCCGACATCGAAGCCGTTCTGCGCCTGCTGATCCCGGACCCGCAGCTGGTCGTCGACGTCCTGAGCCGGCTGCCCGCGGCGCTGGCCGCGCTCGACGCGTCGATACCGCAGCGCATTCCGGGCTCGTCGCCGTGGTGCAGCAAGGGAACGGCGGCCGTGCCGCGACCGTTGCAGATTCTTCTCGACGGAGGGCGGGTGTCGATATGCAACGCCTGACCCGGACGGTGCGCGGGCTCCGCTACGGTCGCGACGAGATCAGCACGCGGCGAAGGGAATTCGGCCTCGGCGCGCTCGGCGCGGTCCTGGTGGCGCTGGCGCTGCTGGTGACCGCGGCGGTCTACGCGATCCCGTTCGGCCACACCACCTACACCGCCGAACTCGCCGAGGCGGAGACCGTGAAAGCCGGTGACGACGTGCGGCTGGCCGGTATCTCGGTGGGCACGGTGGACGCACTCGACCTGCGACCGGACAAGGTGATCATGCGGTTCACCGTGGACAGCGACGTTTTCGTCGGCAGCGAGACGACCCTGGACGTGCGGATGCTCACCCTGGTCGGCGGGCATTACGTGGCACTGTTCCCGGCCGGGACGAAACCGCTTGGTAGCCGGGCGATTCCGGCCGACCACGTGCGGCTGCCGTACAGCCTCATGGAAACCTTCCAGGACGCGGTGGACCCGGTCCGCGGCATCGACGGCGGCACCCTGCGCGAGAATCTGACGGCTCTCGCCGACTCGCTCACCCAGGCGCCCGGCAGTATCCGGGACATGCTCACCGGCGCCGAGCATCTCGTCGACGTCCTGAACCGTCAGCGCACCGACGTGTCGAAGGCCATCGCTGTCGCCCAGGAATATCTCGGCGTCGTGAATCTCGGAAAAGGTCAGCTGCGCCGGATGATCGAGAAGATCACGCTGCTGGAGACGCTGCTCGGGGACAAGCGGGCCGAGGTGCGCGAGGCCGTGCAGCTGCTGCGCTCGGTGTTCGGCCGCGTCGCGGCCCTGCAACCGTCCTGGGAGACGACGCTGAAACCGATGGCCCGGCAACTGGCCGACGCCATCGACGAGCTCGAGGGCATCGGCGAAAAGCTCGGCGCCCTGGTCGATTCCGTGCACGGTATCGGAGAGCACCTGACCGGACTCGTGCTGCCCGACGGCCGGGTGCAGGTCGGCGATCCGGCCGCGACCGTGGTGGCCGAACAGCCGATCGATACCGGGACACTGCTCGGGCAGATCTGCGTCCCGGTCCCCGGAAAGGCTTGCTGATGTTCCGACGACACCGGACAACGGCTCCGCACAGCGTGCTCGGTTCGCGGGCGACCATGTCGGCGGCCGGGGCGCTGGCGCTGGTCGTGGTCGCCGTGGTCGGCTATCTCGTCGTCGCGAATCCGTTGCGCGAGAAGGTGTCCTACTGCGCGCTGATGCCCGACAGTGTCGGGCTGTACCGAGGCAACCACGTCACGATGCGCGGCATTCCCGTCGGGACGGTCACGGCTGTCCGGCCCGCCGGAGACAAGGTGCGGGTCGACTTCGCCGTGGACGCCGAGCATCCGGTGCCGGCCGATGCCGCCGCGACCACGCTGTCGCGCAATGTCACCACCGACCGCGACCTGGCCGTGCTGAACAGCGGGACCGTCCTGGATCGGTGGGATCCGGCACAGTGCCTCACCCGAACGCTGACGCCGAAAAGCCTGACCGAGACCCTGCACGCCGTGGCGGAGTTGTCGAAACAGCTGCTGGGCCCCGAACCCGAGCAGAACGACGAGATCGGCCGCCTGGTCACACAATTGAACGCGGCGACAGCGGGCACCGGGCCGCAACTCAACGCCGTCATCGGCAAGCTCGGTGCCGCACTGGACCATCCGGATGCGGCCATCGGCCGGCTGTCCGGCATCATCGACAGCCTCTCGGCGCTGGCCGACAGCGTCTCCACGCACTGGGGCACCATCGACGCGATGGTGCTGGGGCTGGAGCAGATCCTGCGTCAGGTCAACAACGAACTGTTCAGCGAGACCACCGTCATCATCGATCACTTCCGCCGAGTTCTGCCCATGCTCAACGACATCACCACGATGTTCGGGGATCCGATCTTCCTGCTGCTGGACGCGTCGGTGCCGCTGATCCGGTTCCTCGGCGCGCATATCGCGACATTGCGGCAGATCCTCGACATGGTTCCGGTGATCACCGGCGCGTTCACCGCGATCCTCGATCCCCGCACCGGCGCGCCGGGGCTCACCTTCGCGCCGCCGCGGGTCGCGATTCCGACGCCCGAAGCGGAGAAGATCTGTGCCGCAGTGGATCTCGTCGAACCAGGCAGGTGTTCGGCCGCCGTCGGCATGGCGAACGTCGATCTGGTGCGGATGATCCTGGCCTCGGCGGGCGCCCGATGAGGCGCGGGTTCGCGGGCCTGCGCCGAGCGGGATCGGCTGCCGCGATGGTCGCCGTATTGTCCTGCGGTGCATGCGCGTTCGATCCGGCGGAGTTGCCGCTGCCCGGGGCCGGTGTGGCCGGGTCCGGCTATCACATCCGTATCGAGTTCACCGATGTGCTGAATCTGCCCGCGCGGGCCAAGGTGATCGCCAACGGCGCACAGGTCGGCGTCGCGACGAATATCGCGCTGGCACAGCCGGAGCGGGGATCGGGCGGACACGTGGTCGTCGACGCCGAGATCGAGGACGCGGTCGAACTGCCCACCACGACGACGGCGGTACTGCGGCAGAACACGCTGCTCGGCGACATCCACATCGCGCTGACCACGCCCCCGGACGGCTTCGGGCGGCTCCTGCACGACGGCGACGCCATTCCCGTCGGCCAGACCCGGCCCGCGGTCCGCGTCGAGGACACCCTGGCCGGGGTCGCGACATTCGTGCAGGGCGGCGCGATCGACCACCTCCAGGGCCTGATCACCGACCTCAACGGCGTGCTGCCGGAGGACCCGGCGCAGACCGCGCGCATCTTCCAGGTACTCGGCGCCGATGCCGCGGATCTGTCCGCCGATCTGGATCAGGTCGACCATCTGCTCAACGGCCTCACCAAGGATTCCGAGGTGATGAATCGCCGGCGCGACACGTTGGCCGAGTTGCTCACCGAACCCGCCGTCGAACAGCTGTCGGCCTCCGTCGCGACCATCGTCAACGTGATCGGCGTCCTCGGCGGCATGGCTCCGGTGGCGCACGCGCTCACCTGGCTCGCCCCGGTGGCGCAGTCCGCCGACGGCGCGCTCGGCGCGGTCTTCCCGCTGCTGTTCACCAGTCGGCCGCTGGATCTGCGGGCGCCGTCGAATCTCAATGCCCTGGTGGCGGTGATCCGCGACAAGATCATCCCGTTCGTCGAGCACGGGCCGAAGGTGCGGTTGCGCGGGGTGACGGTGACACCAGAGCAAGGGCCGCCGGTATCCGCCGACGACCAGGTCGAACAGATTCTGCGGACCCTGCGGATGATCGGAGTGGTGCGATGAAGGCGCGATCGGTGTTGTCCCTCGGCGCGATCGCCGTCGTGTCGGTCGTGGGCTCGGCGTATCTCGCCTTCGGTGTCGTGGGCGTAGATCCGTTCGCGGAGTACACCACCGTCACCATGCGGGTGGCCGACTCCGGTGGTCTCGCGACCGGGTCGCCGGTGCTGCTGTCCGGGATCGAGGTGGGGGAGATCGCGGCCGTCGACTCGACCGCCGCCGGTGTGCGGGTGACGATGGATATTCGCTCGGTGTACCAGGTTCCGGCCGACAGCCTCGTCACCATCGAGAATCTGTCCTGGCTCGGCGAGCCCTACGTGGAGTTCGCGCCGCGGGCGCCGGGCGGGCGCAACCTGCGCGACGGGGAGGCGGTCGATACGGCGCTCGTGCGGCCGCCGCTGTCGATACCGGAGCTGGCCCGGCTGGTCACCCGGGTGCTGGGCCGGATCGACCCGGCCGCCGCCAACTCCCTCGTCGACACGTTCACCGCGGCGCTGACGGGAACCGACGCGGTGGTTCCCGAGTTGTCGCGGTCCACCGGGCTGCTCGCCGCCGCCATCGCCGACCGGTCGCCCGCGGTCGGGGAACTGCTGCGCGACCTACAGAGCATCGCGCCGGACATGGCCGACGCCGGGCCCGCGATGACGGTCGCCCGGCCGCCGCTGATCGAATTCGGCCGGCGCGTGGACGATATCGCCGAGTCGATCGGCCGTCTCTTCCGCACCGGGGACGCGCCCCGGATGTACCAGGAGGACATGGGCCTGGTGCCGTTCGTCCACCGGCTCGGCACCTGGGTCGACGAGATCGGCCCCCAGCTCGCCCCCCTGGCGCCCATGCTCCAACCCCTCGTCCAAACCGTCGTCACCGCCCTCCCACGGGTCGACCTCAGCGCCCTCATCTCCGCCGCCCTCGCCGCCACCGACCCCGCCGACGGCGCCATCCACCTACGCATAGCCCTCAACTAACCTCCGACCGCGCAAAGGATCCCACCCATGCCCCCGGAACCCAACCCCCGCAACGCAATTCCCGACGCCACGCCAGACCGCTCAACCCTGGACAGCATTCTCGCCGAGACGGGCAACGCCACCTCGCAAGCCCCGGAGACCGCCGCCTCGGAAGGGTTCGCCGCAGTCGCCGCCGAACTCGATGGTGCGAGTACGCCGCACGAGGGCATGCCGGACCCGCACAACGCGGGGACCGGCGACGAGCCCGTAGAGGCTGCCGTCGATCCGAACGCTGCGGCATCGGTAGCTGCGGGTGACAGTAAAACGCTTGGGCAACAAGGCATCCCAGAGGCGGTCGCGAAACAGGCGGCCACGCCGGAGGGTGGTGTCGGCACGGCCGAAGAGGTGGGGGAGGAACAGGCTGGGAAGGGTGGTCGGAACGGGGGCGGGGTGCGGAGCGTGTCGGTGCCATTGTCGGCGATTGCTGTGGGGGCCGGGGTGGTGGTGTTGGTGGCCGGGCTGGCGGTGGCGTGTTTCGGGTGGTGGTCGGCTCGGGACGAGGTGGAGGGGATGCGGTCGGGGGCGGCGGGGGAGCGGCATGCCGAGCAGGTGGCCACGGACTATGCGGTGGGGGCGTCGACCATCGATCACCAGAATGTCGCGGCGTGGGTGAGCAAGCTCAAGGCCAACACCAGCCCGCAGCTGGCGAACAAATTCGACGCCACCGCACCGAAATTGGAGGAGATCCTGCTGCCGCTGAAGTGGACCTCCACGGCCGTGCCGATCGCGGCGAAGGTCGCATCGGCGTCGGGTGGCGTGTACAAGGTCAACGTCTTCGTCGACGTCACCTCCACCAATGCCCAGAACCCCAAGGGCGGGCAGATGACGGTCACCTACAACGTCACCGTAGACAGCAACGGCGGCTGGCAGATCACCGACGTCGGCGGACTCGACGGCGCCCTGCCCACCCGCTGAGCTCACCCTGGCACGGCGAACAGCCGCACCAGCACCTCCACCGCCGACTGCTCGACCTCGGGCAGTTCCTCCGGGAACCCCGCGCTGATCGGCCCCAGCACCAGCTCCTCGATCGCCCCCACCGCCGCCGTGAACATCGCGCCCGGTGCCGGGGGCCAGTCGGGGTGCACCGCCCGCGCCCGAATGTGCCACTTCCGCAGGATGTCCGCGATCCGCTGATATCCGACATTGCGCAGCGCCAACCCGAGTTCGCCCATGCCCGGCAGCTCGATGATCAGGCACCGCGTGAATTCCGGTTCGGCGGAACATAATTCGAGGTATCCGCGAATGCTCCGCCGCAGCTCGTCCAGCGGGTCGCTGCGCTCCGCGGGCGATTCCAGCGCGGCGAACACCACCTCGGCGCCGGCCAGCGCGGCGTCCAGGAAGCACTGCTGCTTGTCGGTGAAGTGCTGATAGAACTCGCGACGCGAAACCCGCGCTCGCGCAACGATATCCGCGACAGTGGTGGCGGCGTACCCCTTCTCCGCCACCGCCGAGATCACCCCGCGCAGCAGCCGCGACCGCTGCTCCTCGCGGGCCTGTGCGGCCGGGAGGCTGCTGCGCCCCCGCGGTAATCCCGGCTTGGACGCGTCGTAGACGCCCGACAACTGCGTCACCCCAACGCCTCCCACCACCTAGCCGACGACCAGCCATTCTATGCGCCGGAAACCGGCCCCCGGATCAGTAGGTGTAGAAGCCGCGCCCGGTCTTGCGGCCCAGATATCCCGCCTCGACCATGCGGCGCAGCAGCACCGGCGGGGCGTACTGCGGTTCGCCGAACTCCTGGTAGAGCGATTCCGCCACGGCGAGCGTGACATCCAGGCCGATGGTGTCGGTCAGGCGCAGCGGGCCCATCGGGTGGGCGCAGCCCGACACCATGCCCTCGTCGATGTCCTCGGCGCTGGCGAAGCCGGTCTCGAACATGCGGATCGCCGCGCACAGGTAGGGAATGAGCAGCGCGTTGACGATGAACCCGGCCTGGTCCTTGGATTCGATGGTGCGCTTGCCCAGCACGTCGCGGGCGTAGGCGGTCACCGAATCGGCCACGGCCCGTTCGGTTTTCAGCGTGACCACGATCTCGACCAGCGGCAGCACCGGCACCGGGTTGAAGAAATGCAGGCCGACCACGCGGCCGGGCCGGGTGGTGGCGTTGGCCAGCCGGATCACCGGGATGGAGGAGGTGTTGGTGGCGAGGATGGTCTCGGGGGAGACGATGGCGTCGAGCTTGCCGAAGAACTCGGCCTTCAGCTCCTCGATCTCCGGGGCCGCCTCGACCACCAGTTCCCGGTCGGCGAAGTCGTCGATGGTGACGGTGAGCGTGATGCGGGCCCGCGCCGCGTCGGCGTCGGCCTGCTCCAGCCGACCGGACTTCACCGCCCGCGCCAGCGACTTCTCCAGGCGGGCGACGGCCGCGTCCGCGGCTTCCGCGTCGCGCTCCAGCACCAGCACCTCACCGCCGGCTCGCGCGGCCACCTCGGCGATGCCCGCCCCCATCGTTCCGCCACCGATCACGCCGATCCGTTGCACGCGTCTCTCCTTCGTCCTGCGGCGTCGCACCGGCCCCCGGCGCGACAACTTTCGCTACGAGGGTCGCACAGCCCCGGTCCGCCCTGTCGCTCGGTGCGCTCGACGCCGACCTCTGATACACCGGGTGTATGACAACACCTTCGTCCGACGAGATCTTCGAATCCGCTTATCGCGGTGAGCGACCCGAGATGGGCGGGGGTCGTCCGCCGTGGAGTCTGGGCGAGCCGCAGCCCGAGATCGCCGCGCTGATCGAGGCCGGGAAGTTCCACGGCGAGGTGCTCGACGCCGGTTGCGGCGAGGCCGCGCTGTCGCTGCACCTGGCCGCGCGGGGTTTCACGACGGTCGGCCTGGACCAGTCGCCGACGGCGATCGAACTCGCGCGCAAGGAGGCCACGGCCCGCGGTCGGTCGAACGCGAGCTTCGAGGTGGCCGACATCAGCGCGTTCACCGGCTACGACAACCGCTTCGGCACCATCGTCGACAGCACCCTGTTCCACTCGATGCCGGTCGAATTGCGCGAGGGTTACCAGCAGTCGATCGTGCGTGCCGCGGCCCCCGGCGCCTCCTACTTCGTGCTGGTGTTCGACAAGGCCACCGTGCCGGTGAACCCGGTCCACCCGGTCACCGCCGACGAACTGCGCGATATCGTCGGCCGCTACTGGACGATCGACGAGATCCGCCCCGCCCGCATCCACGCCCATCTCCCCGACCATCTCCCCAACCTCGACGAGATGATGGGCGCGGGCCTGTGCGACGAAGGCAACGGCCGCAAATCCATCCCGGCCTGGCTACTGTCGGCCCACCTCGACTGATCGCCTCGTCAACGACGATAGGGTTCGGTCAGCGCGGTCGGCGTCCGGGCGACCGCCAGCACATCCGCCGGATAATCGGGCCCCGCCTTGTAAAAGCGGGCCCGGGTGCGGCCGACAGGCTCCAGGACGCCGAGCGCCACGAGATCACGCAGATCACGTTGTGCCTGCTGCACACTCAGCCCTTCGGCCTGCTCGTAGCGTGTCCGGCGGACCCGGCCGGACAGCGCTACATCGTGCAGCGCGCTGACCGCCCGTTCGTCTATGCGGATACCGGCTAGATACTCTTCCAGCATCGACCACACGGTACCGGCGCGAACCCAGCGCGCGTGCACGGTCTGCGCCTGCTGGTGATACGCGGTCAGATTGAACCTGATCCATTCGGCCACATCCTGATCCGGCCGATACGTACTGCCGCGCCGACCGAGCACCTGGTAGTACTCCCAAGTATTACCGGGCCTCCCCAGCCAGGCCTCGATGGACGAAAACTCCGGTGCGAGAACGCTTTCCCGAGCGATGAGCAACGTTTGCAGGGACCTCGACATCCGCCCATTGCCATCCGCCCAGGGGTGGATGGAGACAAGGTGCAGATGGGCCATCGCCGCGCGGACGAGCGGGTGTGTGCCATCGTCGGCATCGAGCCAGTCCACCAGTTCCGCCATCAACTGTGGCACTTCATCGGCGTCCGGGGCGGTATATGCGGCGATGCTCGGGTCGCGGGCATCGGTGACATACACCGGTCCGCGTCGCCATTGACCGGCCGGTCGTCGCTCGGTGTGCCGGTGCCCCTGCAGCATCCAGTGCAGCGAATTGAGCAAACCCTTGCTGTAGGCGAAGTCATCTACGTCGTGCAGTGTCTGGATGTAGGTCATCATGCGCTCGTAGGCGAGCGTTTCGGCCTTGTCCTCCTCGGAGACTTCGACATCACGTTCACCTGCGATCAGGTCCTCGACATCGACGGTCGAAACCTTGAACCCCTCGATGGAGTTCGATGCCGCGACAGCATCCGCTGTCAGGAATTTGCGCAGCGCGGCGGCCCATCTTCCCGGCTCGGAGCGCACTGCATGGCACAGGTCAGTGCGCATTCGGTCGACTTCGGTCAGGACGTGTTCGTCGATGGCTGTCAGGGCCGGCGTCGGGAACAGCATGACCCGTGCGCCCGGCCTCAGCTGTTGCTGTAGATGCGGTCGGGGGTGATGAGGACGGCGGTGCGGTGTTCGGCGGTCATTACTCGGTCGTATTCGTCCCAGTCTTCGTGGGTACCGCCTGCGGCGGTGAAGATTTCGCGTAGGAGGAGGCGGAGGCGTTCGGGGTCGATGGTGGGGGCTGGGTCGTCGGGGCCGGCGATCCACACAGGACCCTCGGCGGCGGCCCATTGCCAGCCGACGCGGGCGACGGCCGTCGTGCGGGGGCGGGCGCGGAGGTTGTCCAGTTTGCGGGTGCCGCCGCGGACCACCATGCCCACCACTCGATCGCCTGTCACCGGGTGTGGCAGCACACCGGCGTTCACCAAGGACGACTGAATGCTGCCGTCCGCCCGGGCGGTCGACACGACGCACAGGCCGTGATCACCGGCGAGCAGCCGTGCGAAATCCGCGAGATCGGTCACGTGCGGAGTCTACGTGCGCCGTACCCGCCCCGCGGTCGTGAACGGGGGACTCAGCCGTGGCGCACCGCGGCCAGTACGGGTTGCGCGAGTTCGGGGCGGCAGATGAGCAGGTCGGGCAGGTACGGGTCGGGCCGGTTGTAGCGCAGCGGCGAGCCGTCGAGGCGGGAGACGTGCAGTCCGGCCGCCGCGGCGACGGCCACCGGTGCGCACGAATCCCATTCGTACTGACCGCCGGAGTGCGCGTAGACGTCGGCGATGCCGCGCACGACGGCCATCGCCTTCGCGCCCGCGGACCCCATCGGCACCGGCGTCGCCGACAACTCGGTCGTCAACCGCTGCACCTCCCGCGACATCCGGCTGCGGGACACCGCGACGCGGACGGGTCCGGAGTGCGCGGGAGCGAGTGGGGGCGGTTCGCCGGTGTGCAGCACGATGCCCTGCGCGGGCAGCGCGACCGCGCCCGCCTCCGGCGCGCCGTCCACCGCGAGCGCGACGTGCACCGCCCAGTCGTCGCGGGGCGGCTGGCCGTACTCCCGGGTGCCGTCGAGCGGGTCGATGATCCATACCCGCGACCGGCCGAGACGCACCGCATCGTCGGGACTCTCCTCGGACAGCACGGCGTCGTCCGGCCGCTCCTGCCGCAGCCGCTCCAGCAGCAGCGTGTTGGACCGACGGTCTCCGACGGCCCCGCCCTCCGCCCGGATGGCGAGCAACAGCTCACCGGCTTCCTCGGCGAGCGCCGCCGCCAGGTAGTGATCGTCCATGCCCGTCCTAATCCTCGGTACCCGACCGAGTATGCCCGCCCGCCACGGCGTGTTGATCACCCGGTCCACGGGCGCTGCGGTTGCGGATTACGGCGTTACCGCCACGGTGCGGCGTCCGGGGAGCGCAGGAGGTGGCGCGCGGTGGACATGCGGTGCACCTCGTCCGGCCCGTCGTAGACGCGGGCGTAGCGGGCCTGCCGGTACATGCGTTCCAGCGGGGTGTCGGCGGTCAGGCCGAGCGCGCCGTGCACCTGGATGGCGCGGTCGATGACGTTGTGCAGCATGCGCGCACCCCAGAATTTCACCAGGCCGACGCGCACCCGGTAGTCCTCTCCGGCGTCCATCGCGCGGGCGGCGTCGAGGGTCATCAGCCGGGCGGCGTGGATCTCGGCGGCGGATTCGGCTATGTACCTGTGGATTTCGCCCTTCTCGGCAAGCAGGGAGCCGTGCGCGTACCGGGTGTTGGCCCGCTCGCACATGAGTTCGTAGGCGCGCTGGGCCTGCCCGAGCCACCGCATGCAGTGGAAGATCCGGCCGGGGCCGAGCCGGTCCTGCGCCACGGCGAAACCCTTGCCGCGCTCGCCCAGCAGGTTCTCGGCGGGGACGCGCACGTCGGTGAGACGGACTTCGTAGTGGTCGCTGGGGTCGTGACCCATGGTCGGGATGGAGCGCACGATCTCGAAGCCCGGAGTATCGGTCGGCACGATGATCGCGCTGATCCTGGCGTGCTTCGGGACGTCTTCCGGCTCCGTCCGGGCGAACACGGTGCAGTAGGCGGCCTGTTGCGCTCCGGTGGTAAACCACTTGTGCCCGTTGATAACCCAGCTGTCGCCGTCGAGTTCGGCGCGACTGGCGATCAGGGTCGGGTCCGAGCCCGCGACCTCCGGTTCGGTCAGCCCCACCGACGGCAGGATGTCGCCGGCCACCATGGGCGGGATCCAGCGGCGGCGCTGCTCCTCGGTACCGTGCCGGTGCAGCATCAGCGTGTCCTGCATGGAGACCGAGCCCACCGCCAGCTGCCCGAACTCCGAACGGCCGATGATCTCGTTCAGGTGGACGAAGTCGAGGAACGGCACACCGCCACCGCCGAGTTCGGCCGGATGGCCCAGCGCCCACAGCCCGAGTTCCTTGGCGCGCTCGCGCAATCGGGACAGCGCGGCCGCGTCATCGGCGGCCAGCGCCGACTCCTGCGGAATGACCTCCCCGTCGATGAAAGCTCGCATGCGCGAGGCCGTTTCGGCCAGTTCATCCACGTGAGGACCTCCTCCGCCGTCCGATGCGCGCCAGCCGAACGATTTCTGATCGGAGACACTCGGAATGCCGCCGGGCCAAGACTATCCACCAGCCGGTAATCCCGTCGGCACATCGTCTTCGACTGTGGCAGCGGGAACTCCGTCCCTCCCGAAACCCTTGTCAGCTGTGGTGGACGGTGAGGATGTCGGCGAGCGGGCGGCGCGGGGTGGGAGGTAGTTCCGGTTCACCGGCGGGGGCGGTGCCGATGCGGACTACGACCTGTGGCGCGGCTCGGTCGGGAAGGAGGTCGGCGACGGCGCTACGGCCCGCGGGAAGTTCGGTGACGTGGGTGATCGGGCAGGTCGCCAGGCCGGCGGCGGTGGCTTCGAGCAGGACGGCGGACAGGGCCTCGCCGGTGCGCAGCCACTGTGGCGTCGCGTCGCCGTACGAGCCGAGCGCCACCAGTTCCGCGCGATCGGTGAGTGCGGGGCGACGCATCGAGTGCGGGACGGCGGGGAATTCCCGGCCGACGTCGACCCGGGCGGATTCGGCGGCCGAGACCCGCGCGCTCTCCGGCACGCCCTCCGACGCGCCGGAATGTCCTGTCCACCAATGCAACTCCATCTGATACAGGGCGTCGTCGTCGCGGGCGGTGGCGGCGCGCGCGGACACCTTTGCCAGCTGTTCGCGGGCGGCGTCGTCGAGCACCTCGAGGGCCAAGTCGTGCGGTGACACCAGCTTGCGCAGGGCGGGCAGCAGCTCGTCCCAGCCGCGCGGTTCGAGCAGCGGGAGGCGGTCGGTGCGCCGCCGCTCGATCGCCGCCGCGCGCGCCGCGATGCCCGGCGGGGGATCGGGCCAGGGCCGGAACTCGAGCGCCGCCAGGTGGTCCGGGCGCGCGGGGTCGGGCAGGCGGGTGATGTCGGTGTGCCAGCCGCGGGCCGCGAACGCGGTGCGGACGTGGTGCAGCATGGCGCCGCAGCTGATGACCTGCTGGCGGCTGTGCGGATCGGCCGCGGGCAGCATGCGGTCAGGGTCGGTGTGCAGATGCAGTTCGCCGTCGGCGAGCACCCACTGCCAGGGCTGGGTGTTGTGCACCGACGGCGCCCGCTGCGCGAGCCGCAGCACCGCGAGGATGGTCTCCTCGTCGGGTTCGGCGCGGGTGCCGGACGGGTTCGGGAAGGTCATGGTTCCAGCCTCCGTTGGGTTCGGTGACCCGTCAGGGTCGTGCGTCCAGGGCGGCGGGCCAGTGCTCACTGTCCATGCTGGGCGTTGCCCTGAGTTTGCGCAAACACCGCGTGGGTGCCGGAGGCACAATGCCGGGTCAGCGGACGGATACCGCGGCACGGACCGCTCCCGGGCTCGGCCCACGCCGGGTCCACGGCCGGGCGCGCAGCAGTCCGTCGACCTCGCAACCCGGCCAGTAGGGCGCTCACGTCCGAGCCGTGTAAACCCGCTGCCGCACGCTTCGCGCGGCGGTCCTATTCGGCCCCGGTGAGCACTCCGTTGTGCCCGGCGAGCAGTTCGGCGAACGGTGTCGGGGCCGGGAGGGAATTGCCGGAGGTGCGTGCGCGGGGCGGTTGCTCGGCGCGGAAGCCCGCGACCGTGGTCTGTTCGGCGAGCACGAGCGGTGCGAACTCCGCGGCGGCGCGCCGGACCCGTTCGGCGAGGCCTTCGGAGCCGAAATCCGCTGTGGCCGCGAAGATTCCGGTCGGCGCGACGACCGCGCGCAGATAGCTGAACAGCGGCCGCATGGCGTGGTCGAGCACCAGCGCGTGGCGCGGGGTGCCCGCGGTGGCGGCGATCAGCACCGGCATGCCGTTGAGCGCGTCGGGGTCCAGGATGTCGATGAACATCTTGAACAGGCCGCTGTAGCTCGCGGCGAACACGGGCGTGACGGCGATGACCCCGTCGGCCGCGGAAATCTTGTCCCGGACCGCGGCGACCGCCGGTGTCGGCAGGCCGCCGGTGGTCATGGTGGTCGCCAGATCCGTTGCCAGCTCCCGCAATTCGACCACCTCGAAGTCGACGGATTCGCCGCGCGCGGTGACGGCGGCGGCCACCGCGCCGGACAACTGGTCGGCGAGCAGCCGGGTGGTGGAGGGCTGGGACAGTCCTGCGGTCAGGACGACGACGGTGCGGCTCACGTCATTCCTTCCGGGTTTCGGCGAGCATGCGCTCGCGGGCGGGCTCGACGAGGTGGTACGGCGTGTCCGGCCCGGCGGCCACCAGCGTGGCGTGGGTCGGCGGGTCGCTGGGCACGTGTGCGGGACGACGTGCCTCGAACTCCCGGCGCAGCACCGGCACGACCTCGCGGCCGAGGATCTCGAGCTGTTCCAGCACCACCTCGAGCGGCAGCCCGGCGTGATCCATCAGGAACAGCTGACGCTGATAATCACCGACGTTGTCGGCGAAGCCGAGGGTGCGCTCGATGACCTGCTCGGGTGTTCCCACGGTCAGCGGGGTGAGTTCGGTGAACTCCTCCAGCGACGGTCCGTGGCCGTAGACGGGCGCGTTGTCGAAGTAGGGCCGGAAGAACTTCTTCGCCGCCGCCTCGGTCTCGGCCATGAACACCTGTCCGCCCAGACCGACGACGGCCTGGTCGGCGGCACCGTGCCCGTAGTGCTCGTAGCGCTGCCGGTACAGGTGCACCATCTGCGCGGTGTGCTCGGCGTTCCAGAAGATGTTGTTGTGGAAGAAACCGTCACCGTAGTAGGCGGCTTGTTCGGCGATCTCCGGCGAGCGGATGGACCCGTGCCACACGAACGGCGGCGTCCCGTCCAGCGGCGCGGGCGTCGAGGTGAAGCCCTGCAGCGGAGTGCGGAACTTGCCCTGCCAGTCCACTCGCGGTTCGCGCCACAGCGTGCGCAGCAGGTGGTAGTTCTCGACGGCGAGCGGGATGCCCTCGCGAATGTCCTTGCCGAACCAGGGGTAGACGGGGCCGGTGTTGCCGCGGCCCAGCATCAGATCCACCCGGCCGTCGGACAGGTGCTGCAGCATGGCGAAGTCCTCGGCGATCTTCACCGGGTCGTTGGTCGTGATCAGCGTCGTCGCGGTGGACAACTGCAACCGCTCGGTGCGGGCGGCCACGTAGCCGAGCAGGGTGGTCGGCGACGACGGCACGAACGGCGGATTGTGGTGCTCACCGGTGGCGAACACGTCGAGCCCGACCTCTTCCGCCTTCAACGCGATGGCGACCATCGCCTTGATGCGCTCGGCCTCGGTGGGCGTCCGGCCGGTGGTCGGGTCGGCGGTGACGTCCCCGACGCTGAAGATTCCGAACTGCACGGTGTCCTCCTCGGTTCTCGCTCCACCAATTTGGTGGACATGGCAACCAAGGGAACACGGTACCGTGCGCGCGTATTCCGGTGGTCCCCGCGTGCGGGGGCGGTGCACGCCGGGACGGCCTCCCGGGACCTACCGGTGTGCGCAAACCAGTTCCGACGCGGCGGTGAGCCGGGCGCCGAAGGCCAGCCACAGCGACCCGTCCGTGACGCGCTGCAAGGTGTAGCGGTGTTTGCCGTAGCAGGCCCGCGACACCGTGGACAGTGGAGCCTTGCCGACGATCCGGTAGGGATGCCGGCCGATGCGCACTGTGTGGTCCATACCCTGTTCCGCCTCTCGCTCGATGGTGGTCTCGATCGCGAGGCCACTGTCGCAACGGGTGGCTGAAGCGGGCCTGAACCGGCCTGAAATCGGGTTCAGGAAGCCGTCTTTCGTTCACCGACCGGCGGCCAGCACCGCCGCGAGGCCTGCTCGCAGGTCATCGACGAAATATTCGGGGACTTCCAGGGACGGGAAATGTCCTCCGGTTTCGGGGGACCGCCAGCGGACGATCTGGCGGTACCGTTCCTGTGCCCAGGGGCGCGGGTATTTCTCGATGTCGCGGGGATATACGGTGATCGCCGACGGGACGTCGACCCGGAGTTCGGGGGCGAGGGAGTTGTGGCTTTCGTAGTAGATACGGGCCGCCGACGCGCCGGTCCGCGTCAGCCAATACAGCGTGACGTCGTCGAGAATGCGATCCCGGGAGATCGCCTCGAACGGGCTGTCCTCGGTATCGGTCCACTCGGCGAATTTGTCGAGGATCCAGGCGAGGAGCCCGACCGGCGAATCGACGAGCGAGTAGCCGATGGTCTGCGGCCGGGTCGCCTGCTGCTTCGCATACGCGGCGCGATGGCGCCAGAAATCACGGGTTTCCTCGGTCCATTCGCGCTCGAGTGTCGTCAATCCGTCGGTGGTAGAGCCGGGCGGTGCCTGCGCGGTCGTGGTGTGGATGCCGAGCACGTGCTCCGGGAACCTGCCGCCGAGGATGGTGGTGATGACGCCGCCCCAGTCGCCGCCGTGGGCCAAGAATTTGCGGTAGCCGAGCCTTCCCATCAGTTCCACCCATGCGGCCGCGATCTTTTCGATGCCCCAGCCGGTGGTATCCGGTTTGTCGCTGTATCCGAAGCCCGGTAGCGACGGAGCCACGACGTGGAACGCCGGCGTATCCGCATCTTCCGGATCGGCCAATTCGTCTATTACATCGATGAATTCGGCAACGCTGCCCGGCCAGCCGTGGGTCAAGATCAGCGGAGTGGCATCGGCGCGCGTGGATCGTCGGTGCAGGAAATGGATTCCGAGATCGTCGATTGTCGTGCGGAACTGGCCGATTCGGTCGAGGCGCGCTTCGAACGACCGCCAGTCGTATTCCGTACGCCAGTAGTCCACGAGATCGACGAGATCGGCGAGGGGGACGCCCTGTTCCCAACGGCGCGGTCCGGGCGCGGCGCGAGGGACCGTCTCGGCTTCCGGTAGCCGCGCGGCGGCTAATCGCGCGTGGAGATCGGCGAGGTCGGCGTCGGTCGCGTGGGCTTCGAATGCGTGCACGTCGCTGGCTGGACTGTTCATGAGACCTCCTGGCTGTCGATCGGCGGCCACGACCCCTCGTGAACCGGCTAAGACGGTTCTAACATGCCGTCGGATGGGTGTGCAACCGGCTATGGTGGTTCCATGCCTGCTGGGTTTCCTGACTTCCGCCTCGGTAATGTGCTGGCGACCAGCTTCACCGGGACTCTGTCCGAGCGCTATGGCGATGCCGTGGAACGCATTCCCACGCCGCGGCGACTCGTCGACTGGCTGGCGGTGAACGGCCTGGCCGTAAACTCCTGCACCGCAGCCCAACTCGAACTCGCTCGGGAACTGAGGGAATCGATTCACGCCGCCGCGACAGCGGCCGCGACCGGGGACGCTCTCCCCGCGTCCGCCGTGCGTATCATCAACGACCGCAGCATTCAGGGCCGGGCGGTGGCCGTTCTGACGCCCGAGGGCAATCGGCAATGGCGACTCAGCTCGCCGTCCTGTGTGGAAGACGCACTGGGAGTCATCGCCGTCGACGCGATCGGCATCATCGCGGGCGAACGCGACGGAAAATTGGCCCTGTGCGCCTCGCCGACCTGCCGAGCCGCCTTCTTCGACACCAGCCGAAGCCGCACCCGCAGATGGTGTGACATGAATACGTGCGGCAATCGGGAGAAGAAGGCGCGCTTCCACGCCAGCCATCGCAAAGGCGCCGCGTCAACGGAGTGAGCGACACACGAGCCGGCTCAGGGATGCAGGCCCTCGACTGCGAGGCGTAGCAGGCGGCGGGCCGCCGGTTCGTCACCCTCGGTGGCGATCGAGATGGCATTGACCAGGTCGAGCAGGTCGGCCAGGGATACCCCGGCGCGGACGGCGCCCGCCTCGACCGCATGCGTCATCAGCCCGCCGGCGGCGTCGGAAACCCAAGCGTGGCAGGAGGTGTCGGGCCGCGCGGGCATGGCGAGGGACATGGCCAGGCCGCGGGTGTTCGCGGTGTAGACGGTCAGTTCCTCCAGCCAGCGAACCAGACCGTGCGCGGGATCCTCGCGGGCGAGTTCGTCCGCGCGGCGGCAGAGTCGTTCGACGCCGTCGTGAAATATCTCCTCCAGCAACGCCTGTCGCGAGGGGAAGTGCCGGTGCAGCGTCGCCGAGCCGATCCCGGCCCGCCGGGCGATCTCCTCGAGCGACACCCCGGCGCCGTCGCGGGCGACCAGTTCCGCCGCCACGGTCAGCAGCCGCTGGTGATTGCGCTGCCAATCCGACCGCTGCGGTCGTGCCGCACGGGTCGGCGCCATCGCCCTCTCCTCTCGCCCTCGACAAAACGGGGTGCTCCTCCATATGCTAGTCGGCATGAAGTGGGGTACCACCCCATTTATGTCGAGAGGAGTCCGAGATGTCATCGAGCGATGGGTTCGTGCTGGTCACCGGTGCTACCGGGCGGCAGGGCGGTGCGGTCGCCCGGGCGCTGCTGGCCGACGGTGTGGCGGTGCGCGCGCTGGTGCGTGATCCGGATTCCGGCCGTGCCCGCGCGGTGGCGGATCTGGGCGCCACGCTGGTACGCGGTGATCTGGGCGATCCGGATTCGCTGCGCGCGGCCCTCGAGGGTGCCCGCGGCGTGTTCTCGGTGCAGATGCCCGACATGGCCGATCTCATGGGTGACGCGGAGGTCCGCTACGGCCGCGCCCTGGCCGAGGCGGCTCGTGCGGCCGGGGTGTCGCACCTGGTGCACACGTCGGTGTCGGGCGCGGGCCGTGATCCGCGCGAAATCGACGAGGAGCGCTGGGGTGCGCATATGGGGCACTATTGGCGCAGCAAGGCCGCTGTGGAGCAGGTCGTGCGGGAGGCGGGCTTCCGGTACTGGACGATTCTGCGGCCGTCGACGTTCATGGAGAATTTCGTCCGGCCGTCCTTCTACTTCGCCGGAGGTGATTCGGATCGTCTGCTGGTCGCCGTCGATCCGGATACCCCGCAGCCCTTCGTCGCGGTGGACGACATCGGGGCGGCCGCGGCCGCGGCGTTCGCCGATCCGGCCCGGTTCCATGGCGTCGAACTCGAACTGGCCGGTGAACGCCTGACCTTCCGCACCGCCGCGAAGCTGCTGTCCGAGGCGCTCGGCACGACGATCGAACTTCCCGACAGTCCGGAAGACGCTGCGGCGCAAGGTTTGCTGCCCGAATTCGTCCGGTCGCAGCGATACGTGAGCGCACATCCCGCACCGGCGCACCCCCGAGCCGCGCACGACTTGGGTTTGCCCACTACGACTTTCGCGGAGTGGGCCACCACTACCTTCCGCGCATAACGGGCCTGGATGTCGACGCGATACGGCGAATCAGGCGGTCACCTCCGCCAATTTGCCGGTGGCGACGTCGAAGACGAAGCCACGCAGTGACGTCGTCTTGGTGACGAAGGGGCTCGCTTCGATGCGGCGCAAGGATTGCCGCACATCCTCGTCCAGGTCGGCGAATGCCTCGGCCGCCCATGCCGGCTTCAGTCCCGTCTCGTCCTGTATGCCGCGCTTGAAGTCGTCGTCGGTGAAAGTCAGCATGCCGCAATCGGTGTGGTGGATCAGGATGATCTCGGTGGTGCCGAGCAGCCGCTGACTGATTGCCAGTGAACGGATCTCGTCGTCGGTCACCACGCCGCCGGCATTGCGGATGACATGGGCCTCGCCCTCCTGGAGACCGAGGATGCGATACACGTCCAGGCGGGCATCCATGCAGGCGACCACCGCGACGTGCTTGCTCGGCGGCAAGGGGAGTGGACCGCTGAACTGCGCGGCGTACCGCGCGTTGTTGTCCAGATACTCATCGGTCACGGTCATGTGCGCGAACCTCCGAAGGTTTCGATATGCGAATGTGCGCATTCACGGTGGCAGGCCGGGCGCCGATGCCGCGATGGATAGACCCACGCTGAGTTGAAACCTGGCGTGTCGATATCCGCCTCGGGATGGGTGTACCGGGGCGGAGGGGAGCGGTACGCTCGCGGTGGGCCGCTCGAGAGGATGAGCTATGAGTAGTCGCATTGTTGCTCGGCAGTGCACCCTGTGTGAGGCGCACTGCGGGATCCTGGTCACCGTCGAGGGAGATCAGGTCGCGCGGATCGAGGGAAACCCGGAAGACGTTCTCTCCCAAGGATATATCTGCCCGAAGGCAACGGCGATGGGCGGACTGCACCACGACCCCGACCGGCTGCGGACGCCCGTGCGGCGGGTTGCCGACGGGTTCGAGCCGATCGGCTGGGACGAGGCGTTCCGGGAGATCGGGCAGCGCCTGCGCACGATCCGGCGCGCGCACGGGCCGAGCGCGATCGCGATGTATCTGGGTAATCCGGCGGCGCACAGCTCCTCGGTGCTGTACGGGGCACTGCTGCGCATGGCGCTGCTGACGCGCAATTTCTACACCGCGTCCTCCATCGACCAGTTTCCCCAGGAGTTCGCGGCGTGGCGGATGTTCGGTTCGAACGTACTCATGCCGATCGCCGATATCGACCGCACCGACCGGCTGGTGATCCTGGGCGCGAATCCGGCGGTGTCGAACGGCTCGGTGACCACGATGCCGAATGCCAAGCAGCGCATCAAGGATGTGCGCGGCCGCGGCGGGAACGTCGTGGTGATCGACCCGCGGCGCACCGAGACCGCGCGGCTGGCCGACGAGCACATCGCCGTAGTCCCCGGCGGCGACGTCCATCTGCTGCTGGCCGTGCTGCACGTGCTGGTCACCGAAAACCTCTGTGACGACACGGCGATTCGGCGGCAGTGCGCGGGCTGGGACGACCTGCGCGCGCTGGTCGCGGACTTCACTCCGGAACTGGCCGCGCCGCACGCGGGCGTCGACGCGGAGACCATCCGCCGCTTCGCGCGCGAGCACGCGGCCGCCCCGTCGGCGGTGCTGTACGCGCGCATCGGCGTGTGCCAGCAGGTGACCGGCACATTGACGCACTGGCTGGTGAACACGATCAACGCGGTCACCGGAAATCTGGATCGTGCGGGCGGGCAGATGTTTTCGACGCCGCCCGTCGACGCGCCCCGGGCCGGCAAGTATTTGTCCATGGGCCACGGCGCGTGGACCGATCGCTCCGGAAAGTACAAGTCCTTCCGTTCCGAACTGCCGGTGGCGGCGCTGGCCGACGAGATCCTCACCGAGGGTGCGGGACAGGTCCGGGCGATGATCACCTACGCCGGTAATCCGGTGCTGTCGACGCCGCAGGCGGGCCGCCTGGACGCGGCGCTGGAATCGCTGGATTTCTATGTGGCCGTGGACATGTACATCACCGAAACCACCCGGCATGCCGACATCATCTTGCCGCCGGTGTCCCCGCTGGAACGCGAAGACGTCAACCTGTTGTTCCCCGTTTTCAGCGTGCGCAACAACCTGCGGTACGACGCCCGCGTCTTCGAGCCGCCGGCCGACGGCCTGGAGGATTGGCAGATTCTGGCGCGGATGGTCACCGAGTTGGCGCCGCTGCCCGCCCGCCGGTTCACCGGCCGCACTCTCAACGGCGTGTTCGAGCGGCTCAGCCCGTTGCGACTGGGCGCGCTGGGTATCGCGGCCGGTCCCTACGGTGTGCTGCGGCGGGGGCGGAAAGGCTTGCGCGTCAAGGATGTTCGCGAGGCCCCCGGCGGTATCGACCTCGGCCCGCTGCGGCCCCGGCTGCCCAAACTGATCGGAACCCGCGACCGTAAGGTGCACCTCGCCCCGACCGATTTCGTCGCCGCCGCCCGCACGATCGTGGAAGACCTCCGGCAGGCCCCGCCCGCCGGACCGGACGGCTACGATCTGCGCTTGATCGGCCGAAGGCACTTGCGCAGCAACAACTCCTGGCTGCACAACGTGCCCGCCATGGTGAAGGGCCGCGCCCGCTGCACCGTCCTCATGCACCCCGACGATGCCGACCCCCGCGACCTCGCCGACGGAGACTCGGTCAGCGTCTCCTCCAGCACCGGCTCCATCGTAGTGACCGTGGAGATCAGCGACGACATCCGCCGCGGCACCGTCGCCATCCCGCACGGCTGGGGCCACCAGGAGCCGGGCGTCGGCTGGCGACTGGCAGCCTCCCTCCCCGGCGCCAACGTCAATCTCCTCCACGACCCCGCGCTGGTGGATCCCCTATCCGGCACCTCCGCGGTGAACAACACCTGGGTCAGCGTCACGGCCACATCGTCGGACACCCCGGAGCGCTCGGTCGAAGCGGCAGCGGCGAGCGCGCCGTAACCCCGCGACAAGCTCATCCGGCCAGGGGGGGGGGCAACAGCCCGCCCGGGGGGGTATTTTGGCTATGAGTAGGATTAGGGTAACCCCACCGCCCGGAAGGGGGAGTGTTCGAGCGAGCGGGGGGCCACCACGAGGCTGGGG
>NZ_JARWOP010000225.1 GCF_029868745.1 Nocardia wallacei
CTCGATGCCCCCGCGCCCGAACCCGGGTGCGATGCCGCAGCGCGCCGCGCGTCCCGGCCCGGCCGGTGGTGGCCGTCCGGGTGGCGGTCGTCCCGGCGGTGGCGCCGGTGGCGGTCGTCCCGGTGGTGGCGGCGGCGGTAACTACCGCGGTGGCGGTGGTGGCGCCGGTGCCGGTGCGGGCGCTCCCGCGGCCGGTGGCGGCGGTTTCCGCGGTCGTCCCGGTGGCGGCGGTCGTCCGGGTGGTCCCGGTGGCCGCGGTGGTGCGGCCGGCGCGTTCGGTCGTCCCGGCGGCGCGCCCCGCAAGGGCCGTAAGTCGAAGCGGCAGAAGCGGCAAGAGTACGACTCGATGCAGGCTCCGTCGGTCGGCGGCGTGCGGCTGCCCCGCGGCAACGGTGAGATCATCCGTCTCGCCCGCGGCGCGTCGCTGTCGGACTTCGCCGAGAAGATCAACGCCAACCCGGCCTCGCTGGTGCAGGTGCTGTTCAACCTCGGTGAGATGGTCACCGCGACCCAGTCGGTCAACGACGAGATCTTCGAGCTGCTCGGCGGCGAGATGAACTACGTCGTGCACGTGGTCTCGCCCGAGGACGAGGACCGCGAGCTGCTGGAGAGCTTCGACCTCACCTACGGCGAGGACGAGGGCAACGACGCCGACCTGCAGGTCCGTCCGCCGGTGGTGACCGTCATGGGTCACGTCGACCACGGTAAGACCCGACTGCTGGACACGATCCGCAAGACCAACGTCCGCGAGGGCGAGGCCGGCGGCATCACCCAGCACATCGGCGCCTACCAGGTGCTCACGAATGTGAACGACGAGGACCGCCTGATCACCTTCATCGACACCCCGGGTCACGAGGCGTTCACCGCCATGCGTGCCCGCGGTGCGAAGTCGACCGATATCGCGATCCTGGTGGTCGCCGCCGACGACGGCGTGATGCCGCAGACGGTGGAGGCCATCAACCACGCGCAGGCCGCCGACGTGCCGATCGTGGTGGCGGTCAACAAGATCGACAAGGAAGGCGCCAACCCGGAGAAGGTCCGCCAGCAGCTGACCGAGTACAACCTGGTGGCCGAGGAGTACGGCGGCGAGACCATGTTCGTCAACATCTCCGCCAGGCAGGGCACCAATATCGAGTCCCTGCTGGAGGCCGTGGTCCTGACCGCCGACGCGGCGCTGGACCTGCGGGCCAACCCGGACATGGACGCGCAGGGTGTCGCCATCGAGGCGCACCTGGACCGCGGCCGCGGCCCGGTGGCCACGGTGCTGGTGCAGCGCGGCACGCTGCGGGTCGGCGACTCGATCGTGGCGGGCGACGCCTACGGTCGCGTGCGCCGCATGGTCGACGAGCACGGCGAAGACGTCACCGAGGCGCTGCCGTCGCGGCCCGTCGAGGTCGTCGGCTTCACTTCGGTGCCAGGGGCCGGTGACAACTTCATGGTCGTCGAGGAAGACCGCATCGCCCGGCAGATCGCCGACCGGCGCAACGCGCGCAAGCGCAACGCGCTGGCCGCCCGCAGCCGCAAGCGGATCAGCCTGGAAGATCTGGATGCCGCTCTGAAGGAGACCTCGGAGCTCAACCTGATTCTCAAGGGCGACAACTCCGGTACGGTCGAGGCGCTCGAGGAAGCCCTCATGGGCATCGAGATCGATGACGAGGTGCGCCTGCGGGTGATCAACCGCGGCGTCGGTGGCGTCACGGAGACCGACATCAACCTGGCGTCGGCCTCCAGCGCGATCATCATCGGCTTCAACGTGCGCGCGGAGGGCAAGGCCACCGAGCTGGCCAACCGCGAGGGCGTCGACATCCGGTACTACTCGGTGATCTACCAGGCCATCGACGAGATCGAGAAGGCCCTCAAGGGCATGCTCAAGCCGATCTACGAGGAGGTCGAGCTGGGTCGCGCCGAGATCCGCGCGATCTTCCGTTCCTCGAAGTTCGGCAACATCGCCGGTTGCATGGTCACCTCCGGGCTGGTCAAGCGCAACGCCAAGGCGCGCCTGCTCCGCGACAACGTGGTGGTCGCCGATACGACGATCGAGTCGCTGCGCCGCGAGAAGGACGACGTCATGGAGGCTCGCGAGGGCTTCGAATGCGGTATGACGTTGCGCTACAACGACATCAAGGAAGGCGACATCATCGAGGCCTACGAGCTTCGCGAGAAGCCGCGGGACTGAGTGTCGAATGCCGCGGCCGGGGGAGTAATTTAGGCCCGCGCGGGGGGGCGGGGGTT
>NZ_JARWOP010000226.1 GCF_029868745.1 Nocardia wallacei
TCCAAACCCCCCCCCGGGGGCGCCCCCCCACCCCCCCACACCCCCCGTTATCCCCCCCTAATTCCCCCCCCGGGTCGGGCCCCCCTATCGGGTAGTATCGAGCGGCCCGCTTCGCTCGAGTGCGGGCCGGCCACCACACCATATGACCGCTGTGCCCACCGCTGTCGCGAAGTTCCAACCGCGCCGACCCCTCGCCGACGCGGTCGTGAACGACGTTACGAGCGAGGCGGGGCGGGTACACGAGTAGTCCACTACCCGAAGATCAAAGCCGGTGTCGCACAGCTCGAATCGGACACTCGCAGGTCGGCCCGGATGCACGTGCACGGCTGCGTAGTCGAGGTCGCCTGTGGGCGCGGGCGATTCGACGGCTAACCGGCTCAGTCCTCAGGAGTGACGTAAGGGTTGTCGACCGTCGGCGGCAGCAGTGCGATCGCCGACAGCCGCTTCACTCCACAGACCTGCATCAGATCCACCACGATGGATCGCAGTTGCGCGAACACCACGTGTGCCGACAGACCCGCGCCGCCGACCAGATCCTTGGTGGCGGCCTTGGCGACTCGGCGCAGCACCCGCGTGGCCTCCGCGGCATCGGGCTGTTCGCCCGGATCGGCGAGCATGTAGCGACGCACCACATCGATCGCCTTGCCGAGGTCTTCCACCTCGTCGATCAGCCGCGGGTCGAGGATCTCGTCGTCGCGCACCAGGGTCAGCGCGCGGCGCAGCAGCACGCGGGTGTTGCGGACGGCGTTGTCGAGCGGGTCGGCGGCGGTCCGGATGGTTTCCAAGCGCCGGCGCGAATTCCAGTACAGCGGCGAGATGCGGCTGACCTCGCGGCCGCCTTCCAAGGCGCTGCGCAGCCCGTCGATCTGCGGTTGCGTGCCGCGGACGGAGTCCAATGCGAGGCGCACCTTGTCGGCGTTCTGTTCGTGCAGCCCGTCGGCGCATTCGGTGAGCGACTTACCGACCACCGCAAGGATGTCGGCGGCCTGCTGGCGAGCGCGCCGCACCGGATGCAACGGGATGGCGGCCACGACCACGACGCCGACGAGTCCGCCGACGAGGGCGTCGATCATCCGGTTCGCGCCGCCGCCGGTGTGCGGCGGCATCAGCGTCGCCACCAGCACCGCGGAACTCGCGGCCTGCATCGGGATGATCGCGCCGCCGTCGAGGAAGATCGCCGTCGCCATCGCGAACGCCACCACGAGGGCGATCTGCCACGGCCCGGTGCCGACCCGCGCGATGAAGAAGTCGCCGATGCCGATGCCGACCGCGACACCGGCCACCAGTTCCACCGAGCGCCGCAGTCGCGCGCCGAAGGACACCCCGATCGAGATGACGGCCGCCATGGGCGCGAAGAACGGCTGCGGGTGGCCGATCACGCGGTGCGCGAGGAACCAGGCCAGCGCGGCGGCGACGGCGCACTGCACGATGGGCAGCGCGGATTTGCGCAACCGCTGGGAGCCGTTGCGCAGGCGCTGCTTACCGCTGTCGCGGACGGCCCCGATCCGGATGGATGACGACGGGTTGGTCAATGCGATGGGCGGGTTTCGCTCAGTCCAGGCCGAGTTCGCTCGCGGCCCGCGGATCGCAGTCCTCGAGCAGGTCCAGGCAGCGGGCGTATTCGTCGGTCTCGCCGATGGCGCGGGCGGCGCGGGCCAGCGCGCCGACGCTGCGGAGGAAGCCGCGGTTGGGCTCGTGGCTCCACGGCACCGGGCCGAAGCCCTTCCAGCCGTTGCGGCGCAGCAGGTCCAGGCCGCGGTGGTAGCCGGTGCGGGCGAACGCGTAGGCGGCGATGACGTCGGGCCGGACCGGGCTCGCGCCGTCGATGTCGGCGCCCTCGGCCTCGGCGCGGGACAGCGCGTCCTCGGCCAGGCATGCCCAGGCGATCGACGCCGTCGGGTGCGCGGCCGCCACCTGCACCGGGTCCTGACCGTCGAGTATTGCCTCCTCCGCGTCGGAGAGTTCGGGGAGCAATACCGGCTGCGGTCCGAGCAGATCGCCGAAGGAGGTCATGGGGACATTATTCACATGCCGCGCCGCCCGGCGCCGACTGTCGTGCCGCAATGTGCACCGCCGCCCGAAATGCTCGTTAGGCTGACCATCGAGTTCACTGTTGACGTTGAGCGAGGGGTAGCGCGTGTCCGACCCGAACGACCAGAAGCCCGAACGGCAGGCACACCCGGGGTCCCCCGGCGCCGAACGTTCTTCGCCTGCCGTGCCGCCCCCCGGCCCGGCCGGGTCCGACGGACAGACCCAGCGCATCCCCCGCGACCGAGTACCGGGCCGCACCCCCTCCGACACGCCCGACCCCGCCGCGCCGATGCCCTCCCCCACCGCGGAAACCGAAGCCATCCGCAAGGAGCCGAAGCCCGGCGGGCCGTCCCCCGCCCCCGGCCGCCCCGGCGTCGCCCCCTCCCCGGCCCCACCGCGGCCGGGCGGCAAGGGTGTCACCGGGTTGCCGCAGCGGATGGCGACCGGTTCGAGTGCCGGTGCGGGGCAGGGTGCTTCGCGCGGCGCGGGATCGAGTCCTGCGGGCGGACAAGGAGCCTCGGGAGTGCCGGGGTCCGGGTCGCCGTCGTCCGGCACGCCTGACCAGCGCGAGTCGGGAGCGGCCCGGACCGAGCCGGTACCCGCGCAGGAGCAGACGGCACCGACTCAGCAACAGCCCGGCCGCCCCGATAACCCTGCCGTACAGAGCAATTCGCCCTCCCCACGCCCCACCCCACCCCCCGCTGGACGACCGATTCCACCGGTCGGCGCCGCCAACCGCAACAAGCCCGGCACGCCGCCCACCGCCGCACCGAACCCAACCACCCCACGTACCTCCGGCTCCAGCGAACCAGCCTCCGGCCCCTCGGAACCCACCACCTCCATTCCCCGCGCATCCGGCCCCGGTACCCCCGGCTCCGCCCCGTCCAGCCCCGGTACCCACGGCTCCGCCCCGTCCGGCCCCGGTACCCCCGGCTCCGGTCCGTCCGGCCCTGGCGCCCCCGGCTTCGGCACGTCGGTCCCCGGTGCCCCCGGCCACAGCCCGACGGGCCCTGGCACGTCCGGACCCACCCCCTCCGCTCGCCCCACATCCGGGTCCGGCACCACCGGCTCTGCCCCGTACGGCCCCGACGCATCCGGTCGCGGCGCGACCGGCTCCGGCAAACCCGGCCCGGGCACACCCGAACCCAGCGCCTCGGGTCCCCGTGAATCCGGATCCAGCACCACTGGCTCCACCTCGCGCGGCCCCAGCACACCCAATCCCCGTGAACCCGCGCCCAACACCACCGGGTCCGCCCCGTCCGGCCCCAGCACACCCATGGGCACGACTGGCTCCGGTAGACCCGGCCTCGGCCGCCCCGAACCCAGCGCCCCCGGTCCGCGCGCGTCCGGGCCCGGGAGGACCGGCTCTGGCACATCAAGTTCCAGTGCACCCGGTTCTCGCGGATCTGAAGTGAGTGGTTCCGGGCCGAGCACGTACGGCTCCGGTACATCGAGGCCGAGCAGCTCCGGCTCCAGCGCATCGGGTCCGCACGCGTCCGGGTCGGGTGCCTCCGGCACGTCCGGGCCCAGCGGATCCGACCGCGGCACAACAGGTTCGGGCACGTCCGGCCGCGACGCGACCGGCTCCGGCACGTCCGGCCGTGGGTCGGCTGGTCCCGGGACGTCCGAATCAAGCAGGATCGGGACCAGCGAATCGGACCGCAACACAGGCGAATCCGGCACGCCCGGCCGCGGATCGGCCGGTATCGGCACGGCCGGAAGCACGCCCGGTACCAGCACATCCGACCGAAATACCACCGGATCCGGGTCCTCCGGCCGCGGGCCTGCCGGGTCCGGCACCGCCGGTCCCAGCGCGGTTGACCCTCGGGCATCCGGGTCGGGGGAATCCGGCTCCAGCGCAACCGGACCCGGCACGTCCGGAACATCCTCGCCCACAGCGGATTCGATCAAGCGTACGGCGGCTGCGGCTGGGGTGGGGGGTGCGGAGGCTGAGACCGAGGCGATTCCCAAGGCCCGTGGGGGGAAGGGGGCTGGGGGCAAGGGGACCGCGGCTTCGGGTGGGGAGCCGGGTGGGGATGAGGCGGAGACTACTGCTATTCCGGCTATTTCCAATCCGTCGGATGCCAAGACGATGGTGTTGCCGGTGCAGCAGCCGGGTGATCAGGCGACCGAGAAGATTCGGACCGGCGGTGCGGCGCACTCGGGGGATCGGGTGGTGTCGTCCGGGGCCGGACCGGCTCCGGTTACCCGGCCGCCCGCTACCCCGCGGCCGGGATCGGGACCGAAGAACCCTGTGCCGCAAGGACCTTCGGGGCCGGGGCAGTCGCCTCCCGCGGAGCAGGGCCGTCCCGGCGCTCGGGTGGCCAAGCCGAGGCAGGGCAGCGCCCCGTCGCCGGCCGATATCCAGCCGACCATGCCCGCCCAGCCGCTGCCGCCGCGTCCAGCGCAGCCACAGCAACAGCGCCCGGTCGCACCGCCCCAGCACGTGCCGCCCGCCGCGCCCGCCAGTGCCCCGGGGAGCCCGGGCGACAACCGCAAGCGCTGGCTGATCGCGGCCGGGGCGGCCGCGGTCGTGCTCGTGGTCGTGCTGGTCGCCGCCATCGTGGGGCTGTCCGGCAGCGGCACCGACAATTCGCCCGAGGGCCGGGTGAAGGCCGCCGTGTCGGAGTACGCCGACGCCCTCGACAGCGGCGATCTGACCGAATTGCGCGCGGCCACCTGCGGTCCGCTGCACGACTTCTATCAAAACATCGCCCCGGACCAGTTCGCCGGCGTGCACAAGCTGTCCGTGGACCAGAAGAAGGTGCCGCGGGTGGACAGCGTCGATTCCGTGGAGATCACCGGCGACAAGGCGGTGGCACAGGCCGGCGTGTACACCGACGCCGACCCCAACAGCCGCACCGCCCGCACCTTCGATCTCCAGCAGACCCCCGACGGCTGGAAGGTGTGCGATCGCCCGAACGCCGGGTGAGCATCGAGCCGCTGTGACGTTCACCGCCGCCTGTGACATTTCGGCACGGGCGCGCGATGAACGTCACAGAGAACTGGTCGCCGGTCCGACACCCCGGTAGCATGGCCCGGTTACCTGGCCGCCCCACATCAGCCCACATTCCGGGGTTTCGGCCGGTCCGAGCATTTACGCAGTAAGAGTTGAGCAGGGAGCAAGGGATATGCCGCTGGCACCCGACGCGCCGGCACCCACGGCCTTGGCCGGTCGGCATTTCCGGATCCGGGATCACTACGACGTCGGGCGGGAGAAGATCCGCGAATTCGCCCGCGCGGTGCAGAACAGCCATCCGTCGCACCGGTACGACGCCGACGCCGGAAAACTCGGATGGGACGGCATCGTCGCGCCCCCGACCTTCGGCTCGGTGATCGGCATGATCATCACCCAGGCCCTGCTCGACACGGTGCTGTCCGACTACGACCTGTCCCAGGTGCTGCAGACCGACCAGGTCTTCGAGTCGCACCGCCCCATCGTGGCGGGCGACCGGCTGCGCAGTGAGGCGGTGATCGAGTCGATCCGCCGGGTGCGCGGCAACGACTTCATCGTCGTCAAGGCCATTCTCACCGATACGTCCGGCGCCGTCGTGCTGGTAGCCACCACCAGCATCGTGGCGCGGCTGGGCGCGGGCGACCCGGACATCGTGCGGCTGGTCGAGGGAGTGGTGATGCGGCGCCGCGACGAGGACAACGTCGATCCGGAGGTGCTCGCGCCGATCCCGGCCGAGGAGGGCACCCTGGTGCCGACGCTGGCCGAATCATGGCGTGACACACCGGTTCACACCGAACCGAGCTTCGATGATCTCGACGTCGGATACCAGCTGCCCGTCCTCACCATGCGGGTCAGCCGCGGCGATCTGGTGAACTACGCCGGTGTCTCCGGCGACTTCAACCCGATCCATTTCAGCGACCGTGCCGCCGAGCTGGCGGGCCTGCCGACCGTCGTCGCGCACGGTCTGCTGACGATGGGCCTGGGCGGGCAGTTCCTGAGTTCCTGGCTGGGCGATCCGACCGCGATCGAGAGATACAGCGTCCGCCTGTCGGGCTTCGTCCCGGTGGAACCGTTGTCCCCCGCCCAAATCGAATTCACCGGCAAGGTCAAGTCTTTGGACCCGGAGCGCCGCACGGCCATGATCCTGCTCAGCGGAACCTCCGCGGGCAAGAAGCTGTTCGGAAGGGCGATCGCCCAGGTTCGCTTGAGCTAGGCCTGCCCTTCCAGCTCGGCATGCATCAGGTAGACGTTGTAGTCGCTCCAGGTGCTGATGGTGAAGTACAGGTCCGAGCCGGTGGACCACGGGTGGATGAATCCGCCGTACAGCTCGGGGTATGCGCTCACCGAGACCGTCGGCGTGCTGTCCGACCATGCGCCCTGGGGCGAATTCGCTTCGCGCACAACGATGGCGGCCTTCGCGGTGTCGAGATAGCTCAGCTGCCAGACCTCGCGACCGGGGTCGTACCGGACCGACAGCTCACCGGCGGGCCCGTCGACGATCGGCGTAGCGGAGGCCGCGCCGCCGACCGGGGTCCAGTTCCCGTCCCGCCAGTACTGGTAGGCCGTCGTGTTGAGCACCTGGTCGACCGGCACCCGGGCGAGCCCCACCGCGCCGAGCCGGGTATTCGGGGTGCCGAACATGTACACGTAGTCGCCGTGCGGAACCATCGCGGACACTTGGAAATTCGACAGCCCGAAGATGTTGTCCCAGCGCGCGTGCGGGTCCTTGGTCCAGGTCTGGCCGTGATCGTCGGAGTAGGCGATGCCGCCGTAATTGGTGTAGAAGGTGCCGGGGACGCCGTTCCAGGTGCGAATCGACATGTAGCTCAGGTACTGCCGATATCCGGTCGGCGAATCCGGTTGCGGCAGTGCGAAACCGGAGGTCGGAATGGTGGTGATCTCGATATTGTCCTGCTTGCGGCTCGACAGCACCTCCGCCGCGTGGCAGCGGCCGTCGGTGACCATGCGGTCCAGCACCACACCCTGACTCAGGTCTCGGTTGCTGCTGAAGCCGAGCAGATTGCTGCGCCAGTCCCCGCCCATCCCGCCGGGCGGATGGAAGCCGACGCCGACGGTGTCGCCGAAGGCCATCGCGACCTCGTCCGGGCCGCTCTCCCACATGATTCCGAGATCGGTGCCGTACACCTGCCACCGCTTGTCGGTGCGGTTCACCGACTGCGCACCGGTCAGCTTGGCGACCTCGCGCACGCCCCGCACACCCGGCGCGGGCGGCGGCGCGGTCCGGGGCGCGGCCTCCACCGGCGGTTCGGCGCGCGGCGGGGGCGGCGGCATCGGATCGGGTGACGGTCCGGGCGGCAGCGCGAAGTAGAACGGCTGCGGACGCAACAACAACTCGGGTACGCCGAGACGACCGAGCGGGCCGGGCGGCGGCTCCGGCGCGTCGGTGAGGTCGGGACACGGGTTGGCGCATGAGTCCGGCGGCAGCTCCTGTTGCGTCCGGGTGGGCGGACCCGCGGGCCCAGGCCCCGGATCCACTGTGACCACCGGATACGGCACCGGCACCTCGAGCGTCTTCGGCACCAGCCCGGCATGGGCGGGCGCCGGATCGCTCGCGCACGGACCGATCCCGGGAACCGGTGCGGCCGAACCGCTCTCGGCGTCGGCACGGGCCGCGGGCGGCGCGCCCAGCAGCGCCCCGGCACCCAGGACGATCGTTCCAACGGCAGCCAGCAGCCGCACGGCCATGGTCCAACCCCTCGACACCCGTGTCTTGCGCGAATTCGGACGCCGCGAACGCGATCCGCGGCCTTCTCACCCGCGCCAGACCCTACCGGCCCGGCCGCGCCGATTCGTGCCATTTCACACCCGCGCCGCGGGTCCGGACCGCGTTATTCGGCGTCGGCCCGGAAGACCAGCACCGTGGCGCCGATCCGCACCACGTCGCCGTCGGTGAGCATCGCGCCGCTGTCCACCGCTTGCTCGTTGATGAAAATGCCGTTGGCCGAATGCAGATCCTTGATCAGCAGTCCGGCCCGGCTCGGCTGGATGTGCGCGTGATACCGGCTCACCTTGGGGTCGTCGAGTACCAGATCGTTGTCGGTCATCCGGCCGATCTTCAACCCGGCCTTGCCGATCGGGACCGTGCGGCCGTCCGGCAGCCGCAGCTTCCCGCCGCGGGCGCTGCGCGGCACCTCGGTCACGGTCTCGGTCATCGCCTTGGCCATCCGCTCGGCCTGCGCGATCGCGAGGGTGTTGAGCGGCTCCTGCCGCAGCACCCGCTGTTCCAGCTCCACCAGCGCCGGGCCGGGATCGATGCCGAGTTCGTCGGCGAGCACGGTGCGCACGCGGCGGCAGGCGTCCAGCGCGTCGGCCTGGCGGCCGGACAGGTACAGCGCGGTGATCAGCTGCGCCCACAGCGGTTCCCGCAGCGGATGCGCGTTCGTCATCGACACCAGCTCGCCGACCACCGAAGACGCTCGGCCGCAGGCGATCTCGGCGTCGATGCGGGCCGAGGCGACCAGCAGGCGCTCCTCGTCCATGGCGGTGGCGAAGCTCTCGGCGAACGACAACCCGGACAGGTCGTCGAGCGCCTTGCCGCTCCACTCGGCCAGCGCCGTCGCGAACCGCCGCGCCGCGGCCTCGTGGTTGCCCGCGTCGGCCATCTCGGTGCCCGCCCGCCGGGCCAGCTCGAAACGGCCCAGATCGCAGCCGTTGTCGGGGACCTCGAGCCGGTAGCCCGACGATTCGGTGCGCAGCACCGTCGCGGGCTCCACGCCCGAATTGCGCAGCGCCTTGCGGATATTCGACACGAACACCTGCAGGCTGGCCTGATAGGAATCCGGCGGCTGCTCGTTCCACACCATGTCGGCCAGCGCTTGCGACGACACCGCCCGGCGGCGATTCACCGTGAGCGCCGCCAGCAGCGCGCGCGGTTTCGGCCCGCCCACGGGCACCGGCACACCGTCGACCAGCAACTGCACCGGCCCCAGGACGCGCACATCCAAGCTCATGGACCCCTACCTAACACGCAGCGTGCCCACCCGTCGACCCTGGGTATAGCACCGACCCGAAACCCTTGCCGCCCCGGCGCACCGGAACCTTCCATCCTCTCAGCACCGGAGCGACGGGGACGCTCGGGGGCCCGAAGTGCTTACTTCGCGCTGACGGACTTGCCCGCGGACTTCAGATCGTTGCAGGCCTCGATGACGCGCTCGGCCATCGAGGTCTCGGCCTTCTTCAGGTAGCTGCGCGGGTCGTAGGTCTTCTTGTTGCCGACCTCGCCGTCGATCTTCAGCACGCCGTCGTAGTTGGAGAACATGTGCGCGGCGATCGGGCGGGTGAACGCGTACTGGGTGTCGGTGTCGACGTTCATCTTCACCACGCCGTACGCGAGGGCGTCCGCGATCTCGGACTTCAGCGAGCCCGAGCCGCCGTGGAAGACGAAGTCGAACGGCTTGGCGCCCTCGCCCAGGCCCAGCTTGGCCGCGGCGACCTGCTGCCCCTCGGCCAGCACCTCCGGGCGCAGCTTCACGTTGCCCGGCTTGTACACGCCGTGCACGTTGCCGAAGGTCGCGGCCAGCAGGTACTTGCCGTTCTCGCCCGCGCCCAGCGCCGCGATGGTCTTCTCGAAATCCTCCGGCGAGGTGTAGAGCTTGTCGTTGATGGCGTTCTCGACGCCGTCCTCTTCACCGCCGACGACGCCGATCTCCACCTCGAGGATGATGTTCGCGGCCGCGGTCTGCTTCAGCAGCTCCTTGGCGATCTCGAGGTTCTCGTCGATCGGGATCGCCGAGCCGTCCCACATGTGCGACTGGAACAGCGGGTGCTGCCCCGACTTGACCCGCTCCTGCGAGATGGCGATCAGCGGGCGCACGAAGGTGTCGAGCTTGTCCTTCGGGCAGTGGTCGGTGTGCAGCGCGATGGTCACGTCGTAGCGCGCGGCCACCACGTGCGCGAACTCGGCGAGTGCGGTCGCACCCACGACCATGTCCTTCACACCCTGGCCGGAGCCGAATTCGGCGCCGCCGGTGGAGAACTGGATGATGCCGTCACTGCCGGCCTCGGCGAAGCCGCGGATCGCCGCATTGATCGTCTCCGACGATGTGCAGTTGATCGCGGGGAAAGCGAAGGAGTTCTCTTTGGCCCGACCGAGCATCTCGGCGTAGACCTCCGGAGTCGCGATGGGCACTGCAGGACCTCCGTGTGTGGTGCGAACGACAACTCTGTTCCCACTACCCTAAGTTCCGCCGTCGCCCGGGCGGAAGGCGGGCTGCGATCCGGCTCCCCCGGCCGAAATCCGCCGATGTCGCGGCGGCCGCGAGGCGACGACCAGCAACCTTCTGTGAGGTTCCCGTGAGGTTCGGTGCGATAGCGATACTGCCGGTACTGTGGGGGCCGTGACCTTGCTGGCCATATCTGACGCTGTCGCGAGCAACTTCTCCGTCAAAGAGTTGCTGGACCCGATGTACCTGCTCACGGAGTCGGCGCTGCGGCATGCTGTGCTACCGGCCATCCTGGTCATCGTCTTCATCGAGACCGGTCTGCTGTTCCCGATCCTCCCGGGCGATTCGCTGCTGTTCACCGGCGGCCTGCTCGCCGCGCAGCCGCACCCCCCGGTCAGTATCTGGGTGCTGGTCCCGGCCACCGCGCTGGTCGCCATCGCCGGAGATCAGAGCGCCTATTGGATCGGCCGCGCCATCGGCCCGGCCCTGTTCCAGAAGCAGGACGGGCGCTTCTTCAAGCAGCGCTATGTCACCGAGACCCACGAGTTCTTCGAGAAGCACGGGCCGAAGACGATCATCCTGGGGCGGTTCGTGCCGATCGTGCGCACCTTCATGCCGGTGCTGGCGGGCGTGTCGAAGATGACGTACAGCAAGTTCCTGACCTTCGACATCATCGGCGGCCTCGCCTGGGGTGGCGGCGTCACCGTGCTGGGCTACTTCCTCGGCAATGTGGCGTTCATCCGCGACCACGTCGAGGCCATCTTCCTGTTGATCGTCCTGGTATCGATCCTGCCGGCCATCATCTCCATCGGCCGCAAGCTGATGAACCGCGAGCCCGCCCTCGCCGAGGGTGTCGATGCCACCGCCGAGATCCCTGTTCCGACCAACGAACCCACGCGCTGACCTTGCCGACCACGCCGCTACCCCTCGCACTGGGCGGATTCGATCCGCTGCAGTCCGCCGGACCGGCACTCGTCTGGACCGTTGTCCTCGTCTTCGTGTTCCTCGAGTGCGCACTCATCATCGGTCTGTTCCTGCCGGGCGACTCGATGCTGCTCACCGCCGGAATCGTGCTGGCCTCCCATGCCGGCGGGCACGCCCAGGTGTGGGGGCTGGCGGTCGGCACCATGATCGCCGCGATCGCCGGTAACCAGGTCGGCTATGTCATCGGCAACCGCACCGGTCATCACCTGGTCGCGCGCAAGGACGGGCGCTATATCAATGCCCGGAATCTGGCCCGGGTGACCGAGTTGCTGCACAAACACGGCTTCACGGCGGTGCTGGTGGCCCGGTGGATTCCCTGGGTGCGCACGCTGTGCCCGGTCGTCGCCGGGGCCGCAGGTATGGACCATCGCCGCTACACGCTGGCCAGTTCGATCGGCGCGGTGATCTGGGCGCCGGTGCTGCTGCTGATCGGCTTCTACGCCGGTGGTTTCCTCGAGCACGTGTCGTGGCTGATGCCGACGGTGATCGGGACGCTGGTCGCGGGCCTGATCGTGGGCACGGCGCTCGGCATCCGGCAGTACCGGATCGAGATGGCGCGCCCCGCCGAGGATTTCGATCTCGACGCGGTGCCGGAGTGCGACTCCGCCGTCGCCGTGCACGGCTACGCGACCGGCGAGGACGATCGGGCCTAGAACCCCGCGCCTGTCACCAGGTGGGCGGATTCCATCAGCAGCCAGCCCGACAGTTGCACCGACAGGTCGCGCTCCGGCGTCGCGGACGAGGTGACCGAACCGCCCGCGGTGAAGTAGGAGGCGCCCGAGCTACCGGTGGGCAGGGTGGCGGGCACGGTCCAGTCGTGGCCGAAGAGCGGGTCGCCCTCGACATCGAGCCGGTGCTCCCACGCCGCGCGGGCCGAGGCGGTGACGATCGTGGCGGCCCGCCGCCGCGCGGCCTGCTGGGCGGTGTCCTCGCCCGGCAGCATCAGCGCCACGTGCGCCAGGTACCGGATCAGGATGCCGTTGAACAGGCCGCCGTCGCCTCCGCCGCCGCCGGTCACGACGCCGCCGCTGGTCAGGTGTTCCTCGACCGCGTTCAGCAGCCGCTGCACGCGCTCGATGTGCACGGATTCGTCGGAGTGCACGGCGAGTTCGGTCTCCAACCCCAGCACCACGCCCTGGCAGTAGCTGTACACCACGCGTTCGAGATCTCCCGACGGTAGGTGGATGCCGTCGAAGATCAGCCCGGTGTCGGGGTCGCGCAACCGCTCGTCGAGGAAGTCCGCGATGCGGGTGGCCAGGTCGTAGTCGCCGAGGCGGGCCAGCACGATACCGGCCGGGCCGTTGGCGGGCGCGTTGTAGAAATCGGAGTCCTTGCGCCACGGCAGCGCGCCGATCTCCGGCCGGAATCCGTCGCGCAGTTCCTTGTGCAGAGCGCTCAGACCGCCGCGTACCTCGGTGCGGCCCTGGGTACGCTCGGCCCGCTCCAATGCGATTGCCAGCCAGGCCATGTCGTCGTAGTAGTTGTTGGTCCAGCCGGTGATGTTGCGGATCCGGTGGGTGCGCGCGATGGCGGAGATGCGGTCGGTGCGGGCCGGGGTCTGCTCGCGGTTGGCCGCGTCGACCGCGACATCGATGAGATGCGCCTGCCACCAGTAGTGCCAGGTGACGAAGGCCCGCTCCGCGGCGGTCGCCGGCCAGCCCACCACACCCAGCTCCGTACCCGGAACCACCCACAGCATGCGCAGATGCCGGGCGAGGATGGCGGACTCGGCCTTGTCGGCCCGCTCGGACCACACCGCGGCGTCGGGTTCGGTGCCGGGCCGAGTGCGGGGCGGCTGGGGCCGCGGCGTGGGCGCGTCGTCACTGCGCGGAGTCATGGCTCAATGGTGCCAGTCCGGCAGCGGATTTCGCGCCCGATTTGTTACGGATTCGACTCTCGGGCGCGATGTGCCTGCCCATTGCTGTGCCGGCGTCACAAGGGATGCCGCGGAAATGCCGGTGTGGCTACGGGCCGGTGCCCGCGCGGGACAAGCGCTCGGCGAGCGTGCGGCAGCGGTCGCGGAATTCGGCGGGACGCTCGATGACGAAGTCGGCGTCCAGGAACGCGAGGTTCAGGATCAGCCATTCGAACGAGTCGACCCACGTGGTGACGCGGCAGCGGCCGCCGGTCAGCGTCTCGATGTCGCAGTCCTGGAAGCGCAGGATGTCGGCCACGCGGTCCGCCGGGGCGGCGACGGTGACCACGGCCCGGTACCGTCCCGCCGTGAGTGCGCCGCGCAGGTAGTCGGCGGCCGATTCGGCGGGCAGCGGGCGCGGGGTGAAACGCTTTCCGCCCGAGGTGATCTCACCGATGCGATCGATCCGGAAGGTGCGCCAGTCGGCGCGGTCCAGATCCCACGCCAGCAGATACCAGCGCAGCAGCCGGTGCACCTGGCGGTAGGGCTCGGCTCGGCGGCGGGCGATCGTGCCGGTGCGGGTGGTGTAGGTGAAGGTGACCTGCTCGTGGCGAGCGGCCGCCGTGGCGAGCGTGGCCAGCACGTCGGCGTCGATCGCCGGGGCGGACTGGGCGGTGGCCTCGACCGTGCCGCGCAGCGCGGTGGCCGGTGCCCGCAGCCGCTTCGGGAGGAATTGGTCGATCTTGCCGAAGGCGCGGTCGGCGGCCGCGGCCATGCCCGTGGCGCCGTCGTCGTCGGCCGTCGTCGCGGCGAGCAGGCCCAGGCCGACGACGGTCGCGACGGCCTCCTCGTCATCGAAGACCATGGGCGGCAGGGCGTTTCCCGCGGACAGGCGGTAGAAACCGCCCGGGCCCGGTTGGGTGACGACGGGGTAGCCGTAGGACCGCAGGCGCTCCATATCGCGGCGGATCGTGCGTGGACTGGCCTGCAGGCGGTCGGCCAGTTCGGTGCCGCTGAAGCGGCGTCCGGTTTGCAGGTAGGCGAGCAGGTCGAGCAGGCGGCGGGTGTTGTCGGCCATGTCGCGCCTTTCCGATCTCGCCTCGCGGGTCTACGTCCTGCCATGATGATCTCAGTTGCGGTCGATAAGTGGCCACATCTGCTTCTACGGTCGCGTTATGGCTGTCATTCGTATTCGGGGAGCGCGGACCAACAACCTGCGACGGGTCGATCTCGACGTGCCGCGCGGGCGGCTGGTGGTGTTCGCCGGGGTGTCCGGGTCCGGCAAGTCGTCGCTGGTCTTCGACACCATCGCCGCGGAGGCCGGGTATCAGGTGAACGAGACCTATCCGCCGTTCGTCCGCAATCGCCTGCCGCGCTGGAGCCGGCCGGAGGTGGATCTCATCGAGGGATTGTCGCCGGTGGTGGTGATCGATCAGAAACGGTTGGGCGGCAACGCGCGATCCACCGTGGGCACCATCACCGACGCGTATACCTATCTGCGGCTGCTGTTCTCGCGGGTGAGCGATCCGTATGTCGGTGAGTCGAACCACTTCTCGTTCAACGACCCCGCCGGGATGTGCCCGACGTGCGCCGGACTGGGCGAGACGCTGACGACCGCGGTGGACCGGCTGCTGGATACGGACAAGTCGCTGGCGGACGGCGCGATTCTGCTGCCGGGTTTCGGCAATGGGCAGTACTGGTATCGGCAGTACGCCGACATCGGATCGTTCGATCCGACCACGCCGCTGCGGGAGTGGTCCGAGCGGGAACGACAGGCACTGCTGTTCGGGGGCGCGGCCGCGGCGGCGCTCGGTACCCGGCCGCCGCAGGACTACGAGGGCGTGGTCGAGCGGTTCGAGCGGATCTACCTGCACACCTCCGACACGCTGTCGGACCACAAAAAGGCTGTGGTGGAACGGTTTACGCGGTCGGCATGCTGCCCGGACTGTCACGGTGCGCGGTTGAACGCGGCCGCGCGGGAGGCGCGGGTGCTGGGCCGGACCATCGTGGAGATGAGCCGGATGGAGATCGAGGAGCTGGCCGATCTCGTCTCGACGGTGTCGGATCCCGCTGTGGCGCCGGTGGTCTCGGCGCTACACGAGAAACTCGGAGCGCTGACCTCGATCGGCCTCGGCTATCTGGCGCTGGCCCGGCCCACGGCGACGCTGTCCGGCGGGGAGTCTCAGCGCATCAAGACGGTCCGGCATCTCGGCAGCAGCCTGATCGAGATGCTGTACGTATTCGACGAACCGACCGTCGGGCTGCACCCGCACGATGTGCGATCCATGACCGAGCTGCTGAAACGGTTGCGGGACAAGGGCAATTCGGTGCTGGTGGTGGAACACGATCCGGATGTTCTGCGAGAGGCTGATCATATCGTCGAGATCGGTCCGGGTGCGGGCGATGGTGGCGGCCGGGTCGTGTTCGAGGGCGGATACGAGGCGCTGCGGGCTGCCGACACCCCGACCGGTCGCGGGTTGGGGGCGCGGCTCACCGGGCGGACGCCGCGCGTGCCCACGGGCAAGCTCCGCATCGATGACGCGACCCGCAACAATCTGCGCGATGTGTCGGTGGATCTGCCGACCGGCGTGCTGACCGTGCTCACCGGCGTGGCGGGGTCGGGGAAGTCGAGTCTGGTCGGCGAGTTGGTGGAGCGGCATCCGGCCACCGTGGTCGACCAGCGGCCCGTCACCACCAACCGGCGCTCGACACCGCTCACCTACGCCGGCCTCGCGCCCGCCGTCCGCAAACTGTTCGCGCGCCGCAACGGCGTTTCCGCGGCGCTGTTCAGCGCGAATTCGGCCGGTGGGTGCCCGGCGTGCCAGGGCGCCGGTGTGATCTACACCGACCTGGCGTTCATGGACGGGCAGGAGGTGGTCTGCGAGACCTGCGGCGGCCGCCGCTTCACCAACGAGGTCCTCCGCTACACCGTCGACGGCCTCACCATCGCCGACGTCGACAGCCTCACCGTCGCGGAGTCCATCGAACGCCTGCCCGTGATCGCCCGCCCCCTCCGCCACCTCGACGAGGTCGGCCTCGGCTACCTACGCCTCGGCCAATCCCTCACCACCCTCTCCGGCGGCGAATGCCAACGCCTGAAGATCGCCAAGGAACTGACCCGCCCCGCCGACCACGCCCTCTATATCCTCGACGAGCCCACCACAGGCCTCCACCTCTCCGACATCGAGACCCTGCTGTCGGTCCTGAACCGCTTGGTAGACAAGGGAAACACCCTCGTCGTCATCGAACACAACCTCGACATCATCCGCTCCGCAGACTGGGTGATCGACCTGGGTCCGGGGCCGGGGAGACATGGGGGCCGGGTGTTGTGCGAGGGGACGCCGGATCAGATCATGCAATGCCCGGACTCCAAAACCGCCGCCGCCCTACGAGACGCATCCGACTGACGAATGCTCCCGCCAAAGCGCATCAACTCCCCCGAAGGCAACAAACATCATCCACGTCTATTCAATTCGGCCACAATCATCTCCCGGGCTGCCACGCCGTATCGCGCTCTTTCGGAGAGTTCAGCAAACATCTTGCCGTACAAGGCGATCTCGCGCGGCTGCGTGATAGTCAACTCCGCTGTGACGACCTCGGCCAACACCATCCGATCATCGAACATAGTGAAGTTCGTGAGCTGCATGGGAAATTCGGTGCGAGCGGGAATGACGCCCAGCCGAAGGCGCGGCAGCCCCATTGCCGCCAGCAATCTATCCAGCTGACCGACCATGACCGTATCGCTGCCCACCGTGGTCGCCAACGCCTGCTCCGCAATCAGGACATGGAAGCGATGATCTCCGCGATACAGGAATCGTTGTCGCTCCATACGTTTGGCTATGCCCTGTTCCACGTCGTCGGGGATGCGGTAGAACTCGACTCCTTTGCGGAGGACCGCCTCGGCGTACTCGGCGATCTGCAAGATGCCGGGGATGATCACCGGCTCGAAGACGCGCATGATTTTCGTCTGTTCGGCCAATGTCACCGATGCGTGCTGACGGCGTCTGGTTCCGGTGTGCAGCGTTCGCCGCCACTCCAGGTATGCCGCCTCGACATTGCGCAGTGTCGCAACAAGATCCGGAAGCTGCGCCTCCGTACCGGTGTGAGTGCAGTAGGCGCGGAGATCGGCTTCGGTAGGGCTGCGATCTCCGGTCTCGATTTTCGACACCTTGGACTCGTGCCAGCCCGCCATCGTTGCGAGCCTGCGGCCGCTGAGTCCCGCATCCTTACGCATCTCACGCAGACGTTTACCAAGCGCCTCACGTGCTGCATGAACCGAGTTGCTCACTATCGGGCAGTGGCCGCCGCATATTCGGCGTACGGGATCGCCGAATCCCACAGGCGCCGCTTCACATCGACGCAATGAGTAACTATCCACACGTCGGATGTAACGGCGACTCCGAGCCCGCGCCCCTGATCGTCGCGGACGTGGAAGGCCACCCGTTCGTCATCGAGTAACCAGTAGTCCTCGGCCTGCAGAACTCCGGCCGAGTGCCGGGGCAAATAGCGAATGTCTTCGCCCGCATCGGCGTTCTGCGCCGTCAGTTCGAGAAGCCAACGCTGGTAATCGGTATGGGGCTCCGTCACCACACGCACACGGCGAACGCCCACACCGCGACCGGTCGTCTCCTCGATGAGCGAGCGCCACGGCTGAAACCATTCGTAATCCGCAGCCTCGCCCGCGAGGAAACGCCGAAACGGCTCCGATTCGGCCGCGACGCCGTATACGTCCTGGACCTCGAGGTGGAATGCTTCGCGCCGACAACTCCGGAGCAATTCCGGGTACGGATCAGCTTGCAGCAGCAACACCGTAGAAACTCCTCGCCAGCTTGGGCACCTCGACCGCTGCCTCCCCATCAGCAAGGTCCAGTTGCTCCAGGACCTCGGGTTCGCTGATCGGCCGACCGGACAGGGTGAAGGTACCTCGCCCCGTATCGGTCATCCGCGCACCAATGAACGTGTCCGTCTCGGCGAAACCGAGTAGGAGGTGTGGAATCTCAACCGTGCCAGGGTCATCGGTCGCCCATCCTTGCACGACGTAGTGGTACGCGCCGACCAGCAAGCTGGGGCACTCGCCGACACCGGAACCGCCTTTACCGAGGAACTTCAAACTCATGGTTGTAACCCCCTACGTTGTGACGAAGCTTGCCGCTGTCCTTTCCTATGGTCCACGATCATTCACGTTCGCATGCCTGGTAGACGGAACTGTGTCAAGTTCTGTCAAGCTTCTGGCCCGGGGCGACAGCGTGCTCGTAGCTTCTGATGTGGCACTCAGGCTCGTGCGTTCGTCGTCGCCGTTCAGATCATCCGCAGCACGACTTGCCGAATCTGAGCTGCCTCACCATAAGAAACTCTCGGAGGTCGGTATGAACTGGCGTACAAGGCTTTTCATGTTCGAAGGCGGGATGCTCGAACTTCGCGAGTACGACTACGAAGCAGGTCAGGATGACTCCGGTTCGTATGCCGATCGGGACAGCGATGTTGACTCCGGGATCGACGAGACGACCGCTGCGGAGGCGTCGTGAGCTTGGCGTTCGGGTTGTTCGTTGTCATCGCTATCCCGCTGACGGTTCTGGCCATCTGTGTTTTGTGGCCCGACGAGCCGCCGAAAGACCGTACGGTGGGGGCGATTCGCGACCGGATAGAGCGCGATGAGGGCTGAGGGGCCGGATTGCCGGGCGCCTACCAGGCTCGGGTGAGGTCTCCGTGTTGGCTTATCCAGGAGTGCATGGCTATGCCTGCGGCTACGCCGGCGTTGATGCTGCGGGTGGAGCCGAATTGGGCTATGGAGACGGTCATTACGGCGGCTTGTTTGGCTTGGTCGGTGACGCCGGGGCCTTCCTGGCCGAACAGGAGGAGGCAGTTGCGGGGGAGGCGGGCGGTTTCCAGGGGGATCGATCCGGGGACGTTGTCCACGGCTACGACGGTGAGTTCCTCGCGGGCGGCGAAATCGAGCAGGGTCGCTACGTCGGGGTGGTGGACGATGTGCTGGTAGCGGTCGGTGACCATGGCGCCGCGGCGGTTCCAGCGGCGGCGGCCGACGATGTGCACGGCGGCCGCGGCAAAGGCGTTGGCGGTGCGCACCACCGTGCCGATGTTGGCGTCGTGCCCGAAATTCTCGATGGCGACGTGGAAGGGGTGGCGGCGGCGGTCGATGTCGGCGACGATCGCCTCGCGCGTCCAATAGCGGTAGGCGTCCACGACATTGCGGCGGTCGCCGTGCGCGAGCAGTTCCGGATCCAGGCGCGGATCGTCCGGCGGCTCGGTACCGAATTCCTCCCACCAGGAGCCGACGCCGTGCGGATGCTCGCCCCATTCGGTGGGGCCCGGCTCGCCCTGTGACGCGTCGATGCCCCGCTGATCCGCCGCGTCCTCCGCCCGCCACTGCACATCGTCATCGTGCCGTATCACCACGATGTCACCGCATACCGGCCGGACCGATCACGACGCCGAGGCGCCGATCGCGATCGCGATGATGACGAAGTAGAGCACCAGCATCAGCAGACCGAACCCGACCAGCACGGTTGACACGATGCCCAGCACATAGCCGACCTGCGCGTTGGTGCGCCCGCCGTACATGCCGCCGGAAGCGTCGATCTCGTTGACCACGCGCCGCCCCATCACCCACGCGAACGGTCCCACCAGGCCGCAGAGCAGGCTGACGATTCCCAGGATCAGTACCGTGGTGGCCTGCGGATGCTCGGGAGGCTGATACGGCATGTAGCCGTAACCGCCGTACTGCGGCGGCGGAGGGGGATAACTCACCGCGTCATCGTAGTCGCGGCGGTGCTCCCGGACGACCGGACCGGACGGCTTACGGTGGGGCTACCCACACCGGGCATTCGGTGGGTCGCTCCCTCGATTCCCGCCACGCCCGCGACCAGCATGGAGTCATGACCGAGACCTTCGCCGAACCGACCCTCGCGCTCGAGCGCCCCGATCGGCCGCCGCTGACCGCCGGCCGGGTGTTCCGCGCGCTGCTACGCGCCCCGTTCGAGGCCCGGACCTGGAAGGATTTCGCCTACCTGGTGGTGGCCTGCGTGCTCGGCGGCGTCGCCGTGGTCTGGCTGTTCGCCGGATTCGGCGCGGGGCTGTACACCTCGATCTTCCTGCTCGGCATTCCGCTGCTGGCCCTGGTGCTGCTGGCCGGGCGGCTCTGGGGCCGGGTCTACCGCGCCGTCGGCGCGACGCTGCTGGATACGCCGATGCCCGCGCCGCCCGACTTCGCGCCGCGGCCCGGCCCGCTCGGGTGGCTGCGCAGCGCCTTCACCGACCGCACGTCGTGGCGGGCGCTGGTGTTCCTGATCGCCGAGGTGGCGCTGGGGTTGTTCGCCGGATACGTCGTGCTGGTCGTCATCGCGATGACGGTGTTCACCGCGATCTCTCCCCTCCCCTGGGCCGTCTTCCATCCGGTGAACGTGGACGAGCAAGGGCGCGAACATCATTCGCTGGCCCAGTTCGGCGACTTCTACGTCGACTCCTGGCCGCGGGTGCTCGCCATGGCCGCGGTCGGTGTGCTCGGCTGCTTCCTGCTGCCGTGGCTGGTGCGCGGTGTGGCGTGGCTGCACAAGCAGCTGTCGCTGGCCCTGCTCACCCCGACCGCCCGCGACCGCCGGATGGTCGAGTTGCAGGAGAGCCGCCGGGTCGCGGTGGCGGATTCGGCCGCGACACTGCGGCGGCTGGAACGCGATCTGCACGATGGCACCCAGGCGCGGCTGGTCACCATCGCCATGGCGCTCGGCCGCGCCGAGGAACGCCTCGCCGCCGGTGGCGACCCGGCCGACCTGATCGCCGACGCCCACGCCGGTTCCAAGGAGGCCCTCGCCGAACTGCGAGAACTGGTGCGCGGCATCCATCCGCCGGCGCTGGAGCTGGGTCTGGAACCGGCCCTGGAGACGTTGACGGCCCGCTGCGCCGTGCCGGTCGAACTGCGGATGCGGTTGCCGCAACGGCCGAATCCGGCGATCGAGGCGATCGCCTACTTCTCCGTCGCCGAGTTGCTCACCAACGTGGTGAAGCATTCGGGCGCCACCCGCGCCTGGGTGTCGGTGCTGCCGAGCGGGCACAGCATCGCCGTCGAGGTCCGCGACGACGGGCACGGCGGCGCCCGGCAACCGGCGGTGCCGACCGGCGAAACCGTTGTGAGCGGCGGGCTTTCGGGCCTGGCCGCGCGGGCGCGCGCCGTCGACGGCACCCTCACGGTGGACAGCCCGGCCGGTGGCCCCACCATCGTCACGGTGACGTTGCCGACCGAGGGACCGCGATGACCGAGACCGGCCGGGCGCTGCGCATCGTGATCGCCGAGGACAGCGCGATCCTGCGCGACGGCCTGGCCGGACTGCTCACCGACCGCGGCCACGAGGTGGTCGACATGGTCGGCGACGCGGTGCGATTGAGCGAAGTGGTCGCCGAGCACCGGCCCGACGTGGCGGTGGTGGATGTGCGGATGCCGCCGTCGTTCACCGACGAGGGGCTGCTGGCCGCGATCGAGCTACGGCGCAAATTCCCCGATGTCGGGGTGCTGGTGTTCTCCCAATGGGTCGAAACCCGCTACGCGACCGAACTTCTCGCGGGCGGCGCCAGCGGAGTGGGATATCTGCTCAAGGACCGGGTGGCCGATGTGCGCGAGTTCGTCGACGCCCTGCAGCGGGTCGCCACCGGCGGCACCGCGCTGGACCCGGAGGTGGTGAGCCAGTTGATGGGCGCTGCGCGCCAGCAGGATTCGCTGACCCGGCTGACCCCGCGCGAACGCGAGGTCCTGGAACTCATGGCACAGGGACTCACCAACGCCGGCATCGCGCAGGCCCTGACCGTCACCGAACGCGCGGTGGAGAAGCACATCGGCAATATCTTCCTGAAACTGGAGCTGCCGCCGTCGGACACCCATCACCGGCGAGTCCTGGCGGTGCTGCGGCTGCGCGGGTGAGCCACCTCGGTGGGCCGCCCCGATGGTCTAAGCGGACACAAATCGCCGCGAGATGGCATTCATTGCCGCCCAACACCGTTTCGTGTCCGCGTAGGCCGGTGTGCATGGGCACGCGGGTCGGTGAGGAGATACTGGGCCGCGGCGTAGGTCGCCAGGATGACGCCCTCGGTGAGGCGGCGTGAGCGGTCGGTGCGGGCGAACAGGCGGCGGAGCACGATCAGGCCATCGGACACCGTGAACAGCAGCGCCCCCGCACCCAGCCTGCTGCGCGGGTCGCGGCCCGGAAGGTTAGTTCCGGCAATGCTTTTCGCCGTCGGAGCTAGCGCCGGATCGGAGGCCAGCACAGCCGCGGTCCCCAGCGTGGCCCCGTATGCCGAGAGCGGCACGGCGAGGTTCGGGGCCTTCGCCCGCAGCAGCGCGCCCGCGCCGAGCCACGCCGCCAGCCGCGGCAGCGCCACGGCGGCCCGCGGCCGGGCGCCCGAACGACACCAGAGCACCGAGTAACCGGTCTGCATCACCGCGAAAGCCGAAGCGCCCGCGACCAATCGGCGGTCGTCGTCGGGCTCGATGAGCAGCACGTCACCGACCGTCGCGGCGCCCAGCGCGCCCAGCAGCACCCGGCGCTCGGCGGGCGCCACGTCCCCGCTGTGCAGCACGTCGGCGGCCAGCAGCGGCATCAGCAAAGGCTTCGTCGCCCACTGCCACCGGTCCCGACCGGTGAGCGCGCCGAACACCGTGGCGGCGGCAGCGGCGGCATAGGCCGCCCGGAAAGGCCGAACCATCTCGCTCAGAAGCTCGGCTGCAGCGGCTTGGGCGGCAGCGTCACGACTTGACCGGCGTAGCTCAGACCCGCACCGAAGCCGAGCACCAGCGCCAGCTGACCGCCCTTGGCCTTGCCGGTCACCAGCATCTCCTCGATCGCCAGCGGGATCGAGGCCGCCGAGGTGTTGCCCGTGTTCTCGATATCGCCCGCCATCGGAATGTCCTCGGCGAGGCCGAGATTCTTCTTCATCAGCTCGTTGATGCGCGCGTTGGCCTGATGCGGCACGAACACCTCGATGTCCTCCTTGGCCACCCCGGACCGCTCGAGCGCGGTGGACAGCGCCCGCGGCAGCGTGACCGCGGCCCAGCGGAACACCCGCGGCCCCTCCATCCGCAGCGACATCCGGCCCACCGGCTCGAGGGCCGGATCGGTGCCCTGCAGCGCCTGCGCCTTGTTCATGAACTCGAGAAAGTCGACGTCCTGCGCGATCGCCCCGGCGTTCTCGCCGTCGCTGCCCCACACCGTCGGCGAGATGCCGTTCTCCTCGCTGGGCCCGATGACGACCGCGCCCGCGCCGTCGCCGAAGATCATCGCGGTACCGCGGTCGGTCGGGTCCAGGCCGACGGTCATCGTCTCCGCGCCGATCACCAGCACGTATTCGGCCGAACCGGCCCGGATCAGATCCGCCGCCACCCCGACCCCGTAGCCGAAGCCACCGCAGCCGGAGGTCAGGTCGAAGGCCGGGATGCCGTTCATCCCCAGGTCGTACGCCACGGCCGGAGCGCCGTGCGGGGTCAGTTGCAACCAGCTGGAGGTGGCGAGCACCAGCGTGTTGATCCTCGAGCGGTCGACGCCGCTGTTGACGATCGCGCGCTCGCCCGCGGCCGCGGCCATCGACCGCAGCGTCTCGTCGCCGGAGATCCAGCGGCGGTTGCGGATGCCGGTACGTTCGAAGATCCATTCGGGGGTGGAGTCGAGAACCTCGCACACCTCGGCGTTACTGACGATCCGCCGTGGCCGATAGGCGCCGATGCCGAGCATCGCGACATTCTCGCGGCCCTTGTTTACTGCGATATTCACCCGAGCGCCAGATCCTTCAACCCGAGAATCGAGCGGTACTCCAATCCCTCGGCGGCGATCACCTGGTCCGCGCCGGTCTCCCGGTCGACCACGGTGGCCACGCCCACCACCGTGGCACCCGCGTCGCGCAGCGCGCGCACCGCGGTGAGCGGGGAGTTGCCGGTGGTCGTGGTGTCCTCCACGACCAGCACCCGCTTGCCCGTCACCTCCGGGCCCTCGATCTGGCGCTGCATGCCGTGCGTCTTGGCGGCCTTGCGCACCACGAACGCGTCCAGCGGACGGCCGGGCGCGTGCAGCATCGCCAGCGCCACCGGGTCGGCGCCCATGGTGAGACCGCCGACGGCGTCGAAATCCCAGTCGGACACCAGTTCCCGCAGTAGCTTGCCGATCAACGGCGCCGACTGGTGCTGCAACGTCGCCCGGCGCAGGTCGACGTAGTAGTCGGCCTCCTTGCCCGACGACAGGATGACTTTGCCGTGCACGACGGCGAGCTCGCGCACGAGCTCGGCCAATCTGTCTCGGTCCGTGGTGGACTCGATCATCGTCGTTATGTCCTTCCGCGTGCGTTGAACATGCCTCGGTTGAGGCGGACCTGCACGGACCGCGGGATCAGTCCGGCGACCGCCGTCAGCGCTTTGTACTGCACACCGGGCACGCTGATCGCCCGGTCCTTCGCCAGGTCGCGCAGCGAAGCGGCCACGACCTGATCGACACTGAGCCACATCGGTTTCGGCAGCGAAGACATTTCTATGCCTGCCCGCCGATGGAATTCGGTGCGCACGAATCCGGGACACAGGGCCTGCACCCGGACCCCGGTTCCGGCCAGTCCGCCGGCCAATCCCTCGCTGAAGGATATGACGTAGGCCTTGGAAGCCGAATAGGTCGAGCCGCGGCCGGGTACCAGCCCGGCGACGCTGGCGACGTTCACCACCGACCCCTTCGCGGCCGCGATCATCGGCGGCAGCGCGGCGCGGGTCAACCGCACCACGGAGGTGACGTTGACATCCAGTTGCGCCTGCAACCGCTCCGGATCGACCGTCCAGAACTCGCCGCTCAGGCCGAAACCCGCGTTGTTGACCAGGAATTCGACGCCCTTGCCCACGCGCTCCGCCACGCGGTCGCGGTCGGCGGCCGCGGCCAGATCGGCGCCCAGGACCTCCGATCGGGTGTCGAAGCGACGGTGTAGCTCGTCGGCCAGGGCGGTGAGCCGCTGCTCGTCGCGGGCCACCAGCACCAGGTCGTAGCCCAGCGCGGCCAAGCGCTCGGCAAAGCCCCGGCCGATACCGGAGGTGGGGCCGGTGACCACGGCGACGGGACGGATGGCGCCGGGCAGGCGCGCGGCGGCAGAGGTGTCGGTCATGCAGCCATCATCCCGCACCCCGTCATCGGGGTGCGGGCCCCTGATACGGGCGGAATCCGGGATGGAACGGGCCGCCCGGCTGCTCGGGCTGCTCGACGAAATCGTCGTCGAAATCGGCTGCGGGGGAATCGCTCTCGTCGTCGTCCGGCAGTTCCTCGGCGGGCGGCCAGTCGCGGCGGACACGGTTGCGCGGGTCGGGCACGACGGCCAGTTGCGGGCGGCGCGGCGGCTCGGGTTCCGTCTCGCCGGCGATATCGCCGAGCAGCGGGGCGAAGTCGGAGTCGCCTGCCGCGTACTCGTAGCGCCGGCCCTCGTCGAAGCGGGAATCGTCGTCGGCGTCGCGGTCGGCAGGAGGGCGGTCGGCGGGGGCGCGGTCGGCGTCGGGCTCGCGGTCCTCGCGGTAGCGCCGGTCCGCCACGAACTCGCGATCGTCGAAGTCCCGCTCCCCGTCGTAGGTGCGGCGGTCGGCGAACTGCGAACCCTCGTCGAAACGCGAATCCTGGTCCTGCGGCGGCTGTTCCGGCCGGGGACGACCCGGATCGTGCGGATCCGGTTCGCGCGGTTCGGCTTCCCGGCGGCCGCTGTCGCCGCCCGCCACGGGCGGCAGCACGTGCAGCAGGCCCGACAGCCGCAGCACGGCGTCGATGGCGGCCTCCCACTCCCGTGATGACGTGCCCACCGAGAGCATGCCGAGGGTCCAGTTACCCTCGCTCCACAGCTGCTGCACGGAATCCGGCAGGGATTCGATGAACGCCACCATGCGCTGGTCGACGGCGTGGCGGGCGATGTCCGGGTTGGTCGCGAAGACCACCCGATCGCCGATCGCGCCGAGCAACTCCAGATCGTGGTCCTTCGGCGGCGCGGCCGTCTTCAACCGCAGGTCGATGTCGATATCGGAGCCGATCTGGCGGCGCACCGCGACCAGCGTGGCCGCGTCCTCCAGATCGAACAGCACGAATTTCTCGCCCTTGCGGTTGCCGGAGACCACGTCCACCGCGGACAGATAGCCGAGTTTGGCCATCGCGCCGCGGCGCCAGTTGGCCGCCAGCGACGGCTCGACCGAGACATAGGTGTATCCCTGGGATTTTGCCCAGACCTGCCGCACATGACCGGTCCGCTGGCGCTGGAGGCGGTCGAAATACAGCAGCACGATCGCACCCACCAGTGCGATCGCCGCGAGTCCGAACCAGATTGCTGCCGTCATCGCCACCGAGTCTAGTTCCCGCGCGCCCGGCACGGTGGGTGCCCGCCGCTGTGTCTCCTCGCCGCGCCCGACAGCGGGGTGTCAGCGGGGCGGCGTCAGCGACGTACTGATGATGATCTTGGCCTGAATCGCGCCGTCCGGGGCCTTGTCGCCCTGCACCACCACCATGTCGCCGGGGTGCAGATCGGCGACCTTGCCCGAGCCGGCCGTGATCACCTGGGTCTTGGCGTCGGTGTGCACGGTGACCAGCGAACCGAGCAGCGATTCGATGGTCAGCGTGGTGCCGTCGTTGGTGCTGATCGCGCCCATGGTCGCGCCGATGTTGTCGATGTCGCCGAGGCCGGGCAGCCCCGGCACGCTCTGCTGCGGACCGCCGGAGCTGCCGGGCGGCACCACCGGCTGCCGGGTCGGGACCGGGCGGGTGGTCGTGCCCGCGGCACTGCTGGAGGACGACGAATCGTTGCCCGCCAGGAACGCGCCCGCGGCGATGCCGCCGAGCACGACCAGGACGAAGATCGCGGCCGTCAGCCCGATCCACAGTCCGGTGCGCCTGCGGCGGGGCGGTTCCACCGGCAGACCGGTCGGACCGAGCTGTTGGCCGGGGGCGTTCGGCGGGCCCCCTGCCCACTGCTGCTGCCCGTACCCCGGCCCGGGTTCGTAAGCGCCCCAGGCACTGTCGTAGGGCGGTATCTCCCGGGTGGCATTGGGGCCGGGCGGTTGGTCGAAGTAGGAATACGGTTCGGCCGTCTCGTATGCCGCGGTCTGCTGATACGGGCCGTTCGAGTACGGCACCGTCGGATCGACGCCCTGGCCGTACGCCTCCGAGTACTCCGACGTGTGCAACGTCTGCTCCTCGGACCGGCCCGACGAGCCCAGTTTCTCGGTCGGCGCGTCGGGCGAATCCGGCCGCTGCGCCCACGGGTCACTCGGATTCGTCATGCCACCCAGCGTAGGTGGAGATCGGGGATACCAGACGGTCCCCTCGTCATCCCGGCGTGCTTTGGCCGGGATCCACAACGAGATCCCGGCCCGTATGGACAGCCGCTGCTACTTCCCCACGATGAGGCCGTCCCCGTCCGGGGAGACGCCGACCTTCACCAGATCGCCGTCGAGGACCTCACCGGCCAGCAATTCCTTGGCGAGCGAATCGCCGATGGACTGCTGGATCAACCGGCGCAGCGGGCGGGCGCCGTAGGCGGGGTCGTACCCGCGCACGGCCAGCCAGAACCGCGCCGAATCGCTGACGTCCAGCTTCAGCCGCCGCTGCGCCAGCCGCTTCTGCAGCTGCTCCAGCTGGATGTCGACGATGTGCTCCAACTGCTCCTCGTCGAGCGACTGGAACATCACCACATCGTCGAGGCGGTTGAGGAACTCCGGCTTGAACGCCGAGCGCACGGCATTCATCACGAAATCCTTGTCGCCGCCCGCACCCAGGTTGGAGGTGAGGATGAGGATGGTGTTGCGGAAGTCGACCGTGCGGCCCTGGCCGTCGGTCAACCGGCCCTCGTCGAGCACCTGCAGCAGGATGTCGAACACGTCCGGGTGCGCCTTCTCGATCTCGTCGAACAGCACCACCGTGTACGGCCGCCGCCGCACCGCCTCGGTCAGCTGACCGCCCTGGTCGTAGCCGACGTAGCCGGGCGGCGCGCCGACCAGCCGAGCCACCGAGTGCTTCTCGGAGTACTCGCTCATGTCGATGCGGATCATGGCGCGTTCGTCGTCGAACAGGAAGTCCGCCAACGCCTTCGCCAGCTCCGTCTTGCCGACACCGGTGGGGCCGACGAACATGAACGAGCCGGTCGGGCGGTTCGGGTCGGCGACTCCGGCGCGGGCGCGGCGCACCGCGTCGGACACGGCCTCCACCGCGTCGCGCTGACCGACCACGCGCTTGCGCAGTTCCTCCTCCATCCGCAGCAGCTTCTGGGTCTCGCCCTCGAGCATGCGGCCCACGGGGATACCGGTCCACGACGACACCACCTCGGCGATGTCGTTGGGCCCGACCTCCTCCTGCAGCATGACCTCACCGTCGGCGGCCGTGCCGGCCTTCTTTTCGGCCTCGTCCAGCTGCTTCTCCAGCTGCGGGATGCGGCCGTAGCGCAACTCGGCGGCCTTGCCCAGATCGCCGTCGCGCTCGGCCCGCTCGGATTCGCCCTTGAGCGATTCGAGTTCCTCCTTGATGACCCGCACCGAGTCGATGGCCTGCTTCTCGTTCTGCCAGCGGGCCATCAGCTGATTGAGCTTCTCCCGGTCGTCGGCCAGTTCCTGGCGCAGCTTCTCGAGCCGCAGCTTGGAGGCCTCGTCGGTCTCCTTGGCCAGCGCCATCTCCTCGATCTCGAGCCGCCGCACGGCCCGCTCGACCTCGTCGATCTCGACGGGGCGCGAGTCGATCTCCATGCGCAGCCGCGAGGCCGACTCGTCGACCAGGTCGATCGCCTTGTCGGGCAGGAACCGGGAGGTGATGTAGCGGTCGGACAGCGTCGCCGCGGCGACCAGCGCGGAGTCGGTGATGCGCACGCCGTGGTGCACCTCGTAGCGCTCCTTGAGCCCGCGCAGGATACCGATGGTGTCCCCGACCGACGGCTCACCGACCAGCACCTGCTGAAAGCGCCGCTCCAGGGCGGCGTCCTTCTCGATGTGCCGGCGGTATTCGTCGAGCGTGGTCGCGCCGACCAGCCGCAGCTCGCCGCGAGCCAGCATCGGCTTGATCATGTTGCCCGCGTCCATCGCGGACTCGCCGGTCGCGCCCGCGCCGACGATGGTGTGCAGCTCGTCGATGAATGTGATGATCTGCCCGGCGCTCTGCTTGATCTCCTCGAGCACGGCCTTCAGCCGCTCCTCGAATTCGCCGCGATACTTCGCCCCGGCGACCATCGCGCCCAGGTCGAGAGAAACCAGTCGCTTGCCGCGCAACGACTCCGGCACGTCGCCGGCGATGATGCGCTGGGCCAGGCCCTCCACGATCGCCGTCTTGCCGACGCCCGGCTCACCGATCAGCACCGGGTTGTTCTTGGTGCGGCGGCTGAGTACCTGCACGACGCGGCGGATCTCGGTGTCGCGGCCGATGACCGGGTCGAGCTTGCCCTCGCGGGCGGCAGCGGTGAGATCGGTGGAGTACTTCTCCAGCGCCTGGTAGCTGCCCTCCGGATCGGGCGAGGTGACGCGGGCGTTGCCGCGCACGGCGGTGAACGCCTCGCGCAGCGCGTCGGCGGTGGCGCCGTACTTCAGCAGCAACTGCGACACGTCGGAGTCGCCGGCGGCCAGGCCGACCATCAAGTGCTCGGTGGAGACGTACTCGTCACCGAGTTCGGTGGCGAGCTTCTGCGCGGCGGTGATCGCGGCCAGCGCCTCGCGGCCGAGCTGTGGGGAGGTGGTGGCGCCGGTCGCCCGGGGCAGTCGGTCGACGATGTCCTGGGCCTCGCGTCGTACCGTCGCCGAATCGACCGCGACAGCCTTGAGCAGTGGGGCGGCGATGCCGTCGGTCTGATCCAGCAACGCCACCAGCAAGTGCGCCGGACGAATCTCCGGGTTGCCCGCGGCCGAGGCCGCCTGCAGGGCGGCGGTCAGCGCCGCCTGAGTCTTGGTGGTGGGATTGAACGAGTCCACAATCACCTTCCTACTTGTCGTTTCGGCTCAGCGCTGGGCGTCGTGCGCGCTGTTTCGATAGGTCCAACGCCGCAGGGGTTGAGTCTGTTCCGCTCAAGTTTGCGTAATTTCCCGGCTCTGCGCAAGGACTACCCCGCTCGGACCCCGCGTCCCGCCACGGAGGAAACCGACTGCCCTGAATTGCGGCGACTTCCGCTCCGATCTGCCTACGATGGCCCTGTTCGACGCATCAACCCGCCGCCCGACAACCGTTCCCGGACGAAGGAGCAGCGATGCGCGCGATGGTGGTCCCCGAATTCGGCGGCAGCCCGGAACCGGCCGAGATGCCCACACCTGCCCCGGGCCCCGGCGACATCCAGATTCGCGTCGAGGCGGCGGGGGTCAATCCCTACGACCGCAAGCTCGTCGACGGAATCCTGAAAGACCGCCTCCCCTACGACTTTCCGATGATCCCGGGCATCGACGGCGCGGGCACGGTCTCGGCGGTGGGCCCCGGCGTGACCGCGTTCGCCGTGGGCGATCGCGTGGTCGGCAAGTTCCTCGTCCCGCCGGTCGGGCACGGCACCTTCGCCGAATACATCACCGCGCCCGAGCGCCAGGCCACGCCCATTCCCGGCCAGCTCACCGCGATCCAGGCCGCCGCGCTGCCGACGGCCGGCCTCACCGCCCAGGACCTGGTGGACGCCGCCGAACTCGGCCCGGGGCAGCGGGTGCTGATCAACGGCGCCGCGGGCGGGGTCGGCTCGTTCCTGGTGCAGTTGGCCAATGCCGCGGGCACGGAGGTGATCGCCACCGCGCGGCCCGCCGACGCCGACCGGATGATCCGGCTGGGCGCGACGGAGGTGGTCGACTACACCCGCGCGGCCGTCGCCGACTCGGTGCTGTTCACCCACCCCGACGGCATCGATGTGCTGTTCGACCTGGTCTCCTCCGGCCCCGAGCTGGCCGAACTCGCTCGCGTCGTGCGCCCCGGCGGCATCATGTACAGCACCGTCATGTCCGCCGACGAGGCCGAACTGCACGCGCGCGGCCTGCACGGCGGCAACTTCGAATCCACCGGCGGCGCACCCGAATTGGGGCGGCTGCTGCGGCTGGTGGCCGCCGGCGACGTGGTGGTGCCGATCGAGGCGGTCCGCCCGCTGACCGATGCCCCGGTCGTGCTCGGTGCGCGCGGCGCGCGCGGCAAAACCGTGCTAGTACTTTGACCTGGTAACAATCACGCCGCTCGTCCACCCGGCCCGCAAACATCCCGCGCCGGGAGCGTGGAATGCCGGAAAACATGATGTTGCGGGTTTGGTCGTTTGTGATTGTGGGTAAAGCAATCCGCTCATAATCATGCGACCACGGTGTTTTCGGGGATACTTGACGCGAAGGATCGCCGTACCAGGCGGTTCCCCCGATATCTACCCCCAGAAAGGAAGCTCGACGTCGTGGATGCGCGTACGGCTGCGCTGGTCCGCGCCAACTTCCGGTCGGTGGTCGAGGCGCCGACCGGGCCCGATCGGTTGATCAGCGCGTTCTACGGGCACCTGTTCGCCGAGAACCCCCGGTTGCGCGAACTCTTCCCGCCGACGATGGACATGCAGGCCAAACGGCTCATGACCGCGATCGGATTCGTTCTCGACCATCTCGAGGATTGGGACCGCGCACAGCGCTTTCTCGAGCAACTCGCGCGCGACCATCGCAAGTACGGCGTGGAGGCAGCGCACTACGACCTGGCCGGCCGGGCCCTCGTCGCCGCGTTCCGCACCTACAACGGGCCGGTCTGGACCCGTCAGCTGGAAGAGGGCTGGCGCGACATCAGCATCCTCATCTCGGCCTCGATGGCGATCGGCGCCAATTCCGACAAGTCGCAGCCGTACTGGGAGGCGACCGTCGTCGGGCACCGCCGCGTCCTCGACGACCTGGCCATCGTGCGACTGCAGTCGGAGAGCCCGATTCCGTACCAAGCCGGGCAGTACGTGCCGATCTCGATTCCGCAGCGGCCCAAGATGTGGCGCTACCTGTCGCCGGCCATCCCCACGAATCCGTACGGCGAGATCGAATTCCACGTCCGCAAGGTGCGCACCGGCTGGGTCAGTCCCGGCATCGTCAGCGAGACGCAGGTCGGGGACAAGTGGCTGATCGCGGGGCCGCTGGGCGGGCTGCACGTGGAACGCAACAGCGGGCGCGACGTGCTGATGATCGGCTCCGGCACCGGGATCGCGCCGTTGCGCGCCCAGCTGATCGAGATGGGGCGGCGCGGCACGAATCCGCGGGTGCACTTCTTCATCGGCGGCCGGTATCCATGCGACCTCTACGACGTCGAGAACATGTGGCAGCTGTCGCTGAGCAATCCGTGGCTGACCGTGGTTCCGGTGTGCGAGAACGAATCCAACCCGTGGTGGCATCCGTATCCGCCGGCCGACCCGCCGTTCGGGATGCACCGGCGGCTGATCGGTAATCTGGGCGCGGTGGTCGCCAGCATGGGCGCGTGGGCGGACCGGCAGATCCAGATCGCGGGGTCGGCGCGGATGATCGCCGATACCAAGCGCGCCCTGATGGCGGTCGGCACACCGGAGTGGGCGATCATGTCGGATCCGGTGTAATCACCGTCATCCCGGCCCGGCATGACGCGAAACCGTTCGACCGAAGAGGGGTAGCCCAGTGACCATCGGGCCCGACGAGACCGGTGAGATCCATCTCGACACGCAGGAATGGAACTCCACGGTGGTGGGCCATCACCGGCTGCGCCACGACCTCGCGGTGATCCGGCTGATCGGCGAGTACGTGCCGTTCACCGCCGGCCAATCGGTGGAAGTGCAAGTGCCGCAACATCCGGGCCTGCGGCGGCGGCTGTCGCCCGCGCTGCCGCCCTCGCTGGACGGCAAGCTGGAGTTCCACGTCCGGACCGTGCCCGGCGGCTGGTGCAGCGGCTCCCTCGTCGCCGACACCCGCCCCGGCGACCAGTGGCGTCTCGGCGCGCCGGCGGGCTGGCTGACCGTGGACGACTGGGCCACCGACGTCGTGATGATCGCCGGCGGAACGGGTTTGGCGCCGCTGCGCTCGCTGCTGCTGGAGCTGGCCCGCCGCCCCGAGCCGCCGCGCACCCACTTGTTCATCGGCGGCCGCTTCCCCCGCGACCTGTACGCCTCGGACATGCTGTTCCTGCTGACCCGCGAAACGCCCTGGCTCACGGTGATTCCCGTGGTGGAGAGCGCCTACGACCCGGACTGGGTCGACCAGTGGTACGAGGACTGCCGCGTGGACGTCGGTTTCGACGTGGACGAGATGCTGGAGGGCACGCTCGCCGAGGTCGTGGGCGACATGGGCCCGCTGCTCAACCATCAGGTGCTGGTGTGCGGCTCGCCGGGCATGGTCCGGGCCACCGTCGACCGGTTGATCCAGACGGGCACCCCGGCGGAAGCCATTCGCTACGAAGGGGTCTGAGGATAACGAACAGCGCCCCGGGGGTTCTCCCAGAGGCGCTGTTCCACAGACTATTTCGCGGGCCTACCGCCGCTTGTTGCGCGGCTGCCACACCACCAGAGCCGTACTGCGCTGCGGCGGAGTGAGATCCGTACGGTAGGCGGCGCGCAGCCGCTCCACCTCCGCCGTCAGCTCACGGACCCGCTCCTGCAGGCCCTCGACCTGGTTGGTGAGTTCGATGATCCGCTTGATGCCCGCCAGGTTGACACCCTCGTCCTGGGACAACCGCTGCACCTCGCGCAGCAGCTCCACATCCCGCGCCGAGTAGCGCCGCCCGCCGCCCGAAGTGCGTTGCGGCGTCACCAGACCCAGCCGGTCGTACGTGCGTAGTGTCTGCGCGTGCATACCGGCCAGTTGGGCGGCCACCGAGATCATGAAGAACTCGGTGGTATGGGTGTGAGCCTTCTTCGGATCTCCGTTCATCACGCACCTGCCCATCCAGCACGCGGGTCGAACCCGCTGGTCTTCTCCGCTTCCGCGTAGCGCCGCAGCGCCTCGGTAGCATTGTCGTCCAGCTTCTGCGGTACCGCGACCTTCACCGTGACGAGCAGGTCGCCCGCGCCGCCGCTCCGCTTGGGAACGCCGCGCCCGCGTACCCGCAGGGTGCGCCCGTCGGCGGTGCCCGGCGGCACCTTCACACCGACCCGGCCCTCCAGGGTCGGCACGGAAACCGTTGTCCCCAGCACCAGTTCGGTGTAGCTGACCGGCAGCACCAGGGTCAGGTCGTCGCCGTTGCGGCCGAAGACCTTGTCCTGGCTGACGTGCACCGTGACGAACAGGTCGCCAGCGGGTGCGCCCCGCAGGCCCGCCTCGCCCTGACCGGCCAGCCGGATGCGCTGACCGTCCCGGACGCCCGGCGGGATCCGCACCGTGATGGTGCGGGTCCGGTTCTGGATGCCGGTGCCGTGGCAGTCCGAGCACGGGTCGTCGATGATCGACCCGGTACCGCGGCAGTCGTCGCAGGGCTCGCTGAATCCGAACGCGCCCTGGTTGCGGCTGACCACGCCGGTTCCGTTGCAGTGCGGGCACACTCGCGGGCTGGTGCCCGGCTTGGCGCCGCTGCCGTGACACGTGGTGCACGGCGACGGGCTGGTCATCCGCAGCGGAACGGTCACCCCCTGGGCGGCCTCACGGAAGCCCAGGGTCGTCTCGGTTTCCACGTCGCTGCCGCGGCGCGGACGCGACGAGGTGCGCGCACCGCCGCCGCCACGATTGAACAGACCGCCCAGCAGATCGCCCAGACCGCCGTCGCCACCCGCGGCGGCCGCGCCACCGAAGATGTCGCCGAGGTTGAACTCGCCGGTGGCGAACCCGCCGGGACCGTAGGCTCCGCTACCGCCCGGCGAGAACCCGCCGCGGCCGAAACCGCCACTGGCAAACAGCCGCCGGGCCTCGTCGTACTCCTTGCGCTTCGCCGGATCCGCCAGCACGGCGTGCGCCTCGCTGACGGCCTTGAACCGCTCCTCGGCCTTGGTGTCGCCCGGATTCTTGTCCGGGTGGTTGTCACGAGCCAGCTTGCGGTAGGCCTTCTTGATGTCGTCCTGGCTCGCGCTGGAGGAAATACCCAGCTCTTTGTAGAAGTCCTTTTCCAGCCACTCCCGATTCACCGGGCATCTCCTCCTTTCCGATTCTTACGCGATGCCGTCGGCATTGTCGCCAACGTTCGGCACGTCCGGCGTCTCCACCAGATCCGCTACCCCGTCGGTGACTCCTACCAGCGCGTGCCGGAGAACTCGATCACCGAAGCGGTAACCCTTGCGCATCACTACGCCGATCACCGGGTTGTGCCCCTCGCCCTCGTGCTGCACAGCCTCGTGCAGCGTCGGATCGAACGGCTCGCCCTCCGCGCCGAACTCCTCGAGGCCCTGTTTGGTCAGCGCGTCGACCAGCTTGTCGGCCACCGACTTCAGCGGGCCGGAGTCGAGGTCGCCGTGCGCGCGGGCGCGGTCGAGATCGTCGAGCACGCCCAGCAGTTCGGTGACCACCGCCGCCTTCGCGGTGTCGATCGTGGCCTTGCGGTCACGTTCGACGCGACGCCGGTAATTGGCGTACTCGGCGGTCAGCCGCTGCAGATCGGATGTGCGTTCGGCCAGTTCGGCACTGATCGTGTCGGCGAGGGCCGCACCGTCGCCGGACTCGGCTCCCGCGGATTCCGGGGCGGGGGCCGCGGCCTCGGCCGCGGTGTCCCCGCCCTCACCCTGCGGAGCAGAGCTTGCGGAACGACCCTCGAACCGCGGAGCGGAGCCTGCGGAGTGACCCTCGAACTCCGACGGATCGATCTTTCGCTTGTCCACGATGGTGATCGGCTCCTGTTCGGGGTTCTCGGTGGTCACTTCTTCTCCGGCTCTTCCACGACCTCGGCGTCCACGACGGTGTCGTCGGCGGCGGAATCGGACGGCGCGTCACCGTTGCTCGACGCGGCCGACTCGGCGGCCGAGGCCTCGTAGATCGCCTGGCCCAGGGCCTGCGACTCGGTGGCCAGCTTCTCCACCGCCGCCTTGACGGCCGAGGTGTCGGTGCCCTTCAGCGCCTCCTTGGCCTCGCCGATGGCGGCCTCGACCTTCGACTTCACCTCCGCGGGGACCTTGTCCTCGTTGTCGGCGATGAACTTCTCGGTCTGGTGCACCAGCGACTCCGCCTGGTTGCGGGTCTCCGCCTCCTCGCGACGCGCCTTGTCCTCGGCCGCGTGCGCCTCGGCGTCCTTCACCATCCGCTCGATCTCCTCCTTGGACAGGCCGGAGCCGTCCTGGATCTTGATCGTGTTCTCCTTGCCGGTGCCCTTGTCCTTGGCGGTGACGTGGACGATGCCGTTGGCGTCGATGTCGAAGGTGACCTCGATCTGCGGCACGCCACGCGGGGCCGGCGGTATGCCGGTCAGCTCGAAGGAGCCGAGCAGCTTGTTGTGCGAGGCGATCTCGCGCTCACCCTGGAAGACCTGGATCTGCACCGACGGCTGGTTGTCGTCGGCGGTGGTGAAGGTCTCCGAGCGCTTGGTCGGGATGGTGGTGTTGCGCTCGATGAGCTTGGTCATCACGCCGCCCTTGGTCTCGATGCCCAGCGACAGCGGGGTCACATCGAGCAGCAGGACGTCCTTGACCTCACCCTTGAGCACACCGGCCTGCAGGGCGGCGCCGACGGCGACGACCTCGTCCGGGTTGACGCCCTTGTTGGGCTCCTTGCCGCCGGTCAGCTCGCGCACCAGATCGGTGACGGCGGGCATGCGGGTCGAACCACCCACCAGCACAACGTGATCGATGTCCTTGACCGAGATGCCGGCGTCCTTGATCACCGACTGGAACGGCTGCCGGGTGCGGTCGAGCAGATCCGAGGTGATCTTCTGGAACTCGGCGCGCGAGAGCTGCTCGTCGAGGAACAGCGGGTTCTTCTCCGCGTCGACGGTGATGTAGGGCAGGTTGATCGAGGTGCTCTGCGAGGAGCTCAGTTCGATCTTGGCCTTCTCGGCGGCCTCACGCAGCCGCTGCATGGCCATCTTGTCCTTGGTCAGGTCGATGCCCGAGCTGGACTTGAACTTGTCGACCAGCCAGGTGACGACCCGGTTGTCCCAGTCGTCGCCGCCGAGGTGGTTGTCACCGGAGGTCGCGCGGACCTCGACGACGCCCTCGCCGATCTCCAGCAGCGACACGTCGAAGGTGCCGCCACCGAGGTCGAAGACCAGGATGGTCTGTTCCTTCTCGCCCTTGTCCAGGCCGTACGCCAGCGCGGCGGCGGTGGGCTCGTTGACGATGCGCAGTACGTTCAGGCCCGCGATCTGGCCGGCCTCCTTGGTGGCCTGGCGCTGCGCGTCCTCGAAGTACGCGGGAACGGTGATGACCGCGTCGGTGATCTCCTCACCGAGGTAGGACTCGGCGTCGCGCTTCAGCTTCATCAGCGTGCGCGCCGAGATTTCCTGCGCGGTGTACTTCTTGTCGTCGATCTCCACGGTCCAGTCCTCGCCCATGTGGCGCTTGACGGACCGGATGGTGCGGTCGACGTTCGTGACGGCCTGGTTCTTCGCCGGCTGGCCGACCAGCACCTCGCCGTTCTTGGCGAAGGCGACGATCGACGGGGTGGTGCGCGATCCCTCCGAGTTGGCGACGACGACCGGCTCACCGCCTTCGAGAACGGCGATGACCGAGTTCGTGGTCCCGAGGTCGATACCGACCGCACGAGCCATAGTTGTTCCTCCTAATTGACGTCCTGGTGTGTGATGCGGACGAGACCCTCGCCCCCACAACGCACGGAGCACGGTCCCAGCAACGCTGAGCGTGGTCGGCTCAATCCTGCCTGTCGATTCGTCATGAGTCAACCGAGGACTTGAGTCAGCCTCACTCAACCTTGCATTGCCCTGCTCAACGAGCGGCAGGCGGCATCCATTCCCGGACAGGGAAGAAATTTTCGGGCTCAGCGATTCGCGCGCGAGACCCGCAGCACCTCACCGGCCGGGGTGATCTGTAGGTAGCCGCCGCTGCCGGATCCCTTGGTGTAGATGGCGACGATCGGACCGTCGTCGCTCAATTCCGTGGAGCGCTCGATGGCGAGGTGCGTGATCATGGACTCCGGCGCGCCGACGCTCTGTGGCGCGCCGGCGAGGTAGCGCGCCAGCAACGGGAGATCGATGGCGGCCAGATCGAACGGCTGCACGCGCGGATCGCGATCGGTGACCGACGAACCATCGAATTCCCCGCGGTAGGTGAAGCGCTCCGTACCACCCTCGGCACGGCGTTCGAAGGAAGCGTGTGTCGGATGCAAGGACAGTTCGTCGACCATCAGGTCCCCGAAGTGCGCGCGGTAGTCGGCGAGGAACGACTCGACACCCTGCGCGGTGGTCAGATCGGGTAGATCCGAGCCGGAACCGGGCCTGTCGGTGGTCGTCGCCCCGATGAGCGCACCGACCGCCGCCGCGGCGACCACGGCGGCGATCGCGGGAATCCATCGGCGCGAACGCTGCCGCCGGTGCGGATTCACCACGGCGCTCCGGACCAGGTTGCGTGGGATCTGCAGGTCGCCGACCAGAGCGTCGAGATCGCCGAATGTCTTGGCCCGCAGTGCCGCCGCCGTCCGGCCGGTGTGCTCGTCCGCCGTGAGCTGACCGTCGTCGCGGGCCGTGTCCAGTAGTGCACAGGCGTCCACCCGATCCGCGTCGCGGACCCGCAATCCGCTGTGCCGGGTGGGGTTCACCGCGTCACGCTCGGTGCACGCCGGTCCGATGATTCACTCGCGGGCTCGCTCACGGTCCATACCTACCTGTCGAACGGGTGAACCCGTACCTTGTCACCGGCCGGGGTGGCTTCGAGGTAGCCGCTCTCGCCGAATTTGTTGCGGACATACACGGTGATCTCCGGAGCGTCCGAGCTCGAGTCCGGTCCGAGATTGATGTGCGACACCGCCCCGCCGTCGACCCGAGTCTGCTCGACGGCCTCGGACACCAGCCTGGCGAACACGGCCTGGTCGACGGCGGCGAGATCGAAGGTCGGAGTGTCCACCGGTCGCGTTGTCAGCTCTCCGCTGGGCAGGAAGCCACCCCAGTAGTTCCATCGGGCCAGCCGATTCGGCTGTCCCGGCGGCGCCGCCTCCAGCGAGGCGTGCTCGGAGTGCAGGGTCAGTTGGTCGACGACGGTGGTGCCGAACTTCGCCCTGTACTGCTCCCGGATCAACGCGAAGCCTTCGGCGGTGGCCGGGGAGGGCGTCGGGATCACCAGCGGCTGCACCGTCTCCGGGACGACGGCACGTGTAACGACCGGTTCGGCCGCCGAGCGATGCGTCGCAACGAATCCCCCGATCGCCGCACCCACGACCGCCACGGCCGCACCCGTGACGAACAAGCCGCGGTACGACCGCGGCCGACGCGGTTCGGCCGGCGCGTCGGCCGGGCGTTGCAGATCCGCGGTCAGCTCGCCGAGATCGCCCAGAGTCTTTGCCGCCCCGGCCAATTCGGTCAGGGCACGATGATCGTCTGCGGACAGCTGACCGTCGCCCAGCGCGGCATCCAGGATCAGGCAGGCGTCCGCGCGGTCCTGCTCACGGGCGCGGGCGGTCGGCGGATATGTCCCGGCCCGCGGGCGGACCCGGAGGGACGCCGGGTCGGGCAGCGAGAGATCCGCGCTCTCCGGCGACGCCTGCAAGTCGGCGACCAAGGGATGCAAGTCCGCCAATGTCTCCGCGGCTGCGGCACGCTCGGAGCGCTCGTGATATTCGTCGGCGGCGAGTTGCCCCTCCTCATAGGCGATGTCCAGCCGGGCGCGCGTAGTCACCCGATCGACATCACGGGCCCGGAGTCGTCCCGTCTCGGCCGAGTATCCCGACGATCCGGACGATTTCGACATCACATGCGGATAGTAATGCCACCGAGTGAACCGCGACGCCCTGTTGCCCGCGGGACAGCAAGTTGACCGTTCTCGATCAATGGGCGGCGGCGAGCACCTCGTCGGCCAGCTTGTCGTCGAGGCTGACCCGGACCAAGGCCGCGGCGAGTTCGGCGTCGCGACCGCGTTTCCCCAGGCGGTCGAGGGCCTCGGGGTCGGTGGGCAGGTGGAGTTGTTCGGCTCCCTTGCGGGCGCGCTCGTCGAAGTGCGGGCGCACCCATGTCCAGACGTCCTGTATCTCGCGCAGGAAGATATCCGCGCCGACCGGGCCGATGCCCTTGAACTGCTGCAACAGTTCGGCCAAGCGTTTCGGGTCGTGATCGGCTTCGTCCGCCAGCCGGCGCAGGTCGCCGCGGTACTTGTCGAGTATCAGCCTGGCGTTCTCGCCCAGCCGGGTCGCCGTGGATTCGTCGTAGCGCTTGTAGTGCCCGCGGCCCAGCGCATCGACCAGTTCCTGCCACTCGGCATCGGCGACTCGCTGCGGTGTGTCGTACCCGGAGTGGTTCAGCTCGCGGGCGGCGGCGATCGCGATCTCCGCCGAGATCCGGGCACTCAGCAACTTCGCCAATACCAGCAACTGAAACAACGGCGCGGGCTTGTCCGCCGGCTTGATTCCGGCCTCCGCGGCGTAACTGGTCCCCGCCCGCTCCAGCAACGCCCGCACGACGCTGTCGTCCTGTCGACTCATATCCACACCTCCTCAGCGTCGGCGTACCCCCGGCGTCGGCGCCTACACGGGGCCCAGGAGGTCCCAGCGATTGCCCGCGATGTCGAGGAAGACAGCGACCCGGCCATAGGGTTCGGTGCGGGGCCGCGTCACGAACTCGACGTTCGCTTCGGTCATTCGCGTGTACGCCTCGTCGAAGTCTTCGACTCGAAGGAAGAATCCGACGCGGCCCGCGGCCTGCTCTCCGACGGCGGCGAGTTGGCGGGCGCCGTCCGCGCGGGCGAGCAGGATCCCGGTCCGCGCGTGGGGCGGACGAACGACGACCCAGCGTTTCGGCCGACCATCGTTGGTCAGCGACGGTACGTCCTCGACCAGGTCGAAACCGAGGGAATTCACGAAGAAGTCGATGGCCGGGTCATACTCCGCGACGACGAGGGCGATCAGATCCAAGTGCATTCGACGAGTCCTGGAGACGGCGTTCGGTGTCCTCGAGCAGGTCGGTGTCCTCGAGCAGTGGGAAGCGGCCGGAACGGAGGAGTCCGGCGATGGCTTCGGCGCGTGCTTGCGGGAGGGCGTAGTCGGGGTGGGCGCGGAGGACGGCGGCCGCGTCGTGGAGACGGATCATCTGGGCTTCGGCCGCGGCCGCGGTGCGGCCACCGGGGGTCACCGGGTGGTATGCGAGTGCCGGGCGGGACGGGTCGACGCGGCCGAGCGTCACCGCGCGGTCCACGCTCCGGGCACAGCGGCAGGCGGCGGCCGGGTTGGCGAGGCCGCAGGACGAGTTCAGGAAGTTGCCGAGGCGTTTCTTGGCTCGCTCCAAGCGCTTTCGGTAGGCGGCCGCAGTGGTGTCGAGAATCCAGGCGGCCTCGGCCGAACTCAGCTCGAACACGTCGCCGAGCACGAACGCGACCCGTTCCTCCCGGGACAGGCACTGCAGCATGCCCTGACTGCAACTGAGCCGGACCTCCCTGATGAGCACGGTGGCCTCCGGCCCGCGATACTCCTGCTCCGCCAGCCCGTCGCGCAATCCGGCGCCGAAGTCGTCCAGCGACAGCTGCGCCGCCTCCTGCGGACTGCGGCGACGCAGATTCAGCAGGTAATTCACGCCGATGCGATAGGCCCAGGTGGTCAACCTCGCCTCCGCCCGGAACGTACCGAGCGCGCCGAGCACCCGCAACAAGATCTCCTGCACCGCGTCCTCGGCATCCGCCGGCCGCCCCACCATCCGCAGCGCCAGCCGATACAACGGATCCCGCAGCACCCGAACAACTTCCGTAACCGCCTCCCCCTCCCCCGCAACCGCCCGCGCCACCAGCGCACCTTCCGCGCGAACCGCACTGTCGGAGTCCGCCGCGCTGTCGGAGTCCGCCACCGAATCCGCTGCCATCACCACATGGTTCGCCGTGGATTCTCGGTGCGCAACCGGCTGTTTGTGGCGGAAGCCGGGGGCAACCGGTTGTCCGACCGACCGTATCGTCCGAGGATCCGTAGTCGGCGGGCTCTCTGTCACGTGGACTTTCAGGACAGTCATCAGCGCTCCCCTCGTCTCTGGCATGGTCGCCCACCACGCACTACGACGTGCATGTCCAAGTTGGCGCGGCTCCCGGCGGGTGATCATCCGGCTGGAGGCGGATGGGCCCCGGCCTGAGCGGACACAATCTCGCTCGAGACGGCAATATTTGCCGCCCCGAGCGTGATTGTGGATGCTCAGGCCGGGGCATCGGTGCCGAGTAGCGCGTGCTTGTCCAGCCAGTCCGCCACGGCGGATCCGATCGCGTGCGGCTGGTCCTCCGGGGCGTGATGTCCGGCCGGGCCGATGGCGGCGACCTCGGCGGAGGCGAAAGTCGCTGCGGCCCAATCGATGGACTCCTGGGAACCGAGGCCCACGCCGTTGTCCACAGCCATCAACAGCTTGGGAATTTCGGGTGAGTCCGCCATCCAGCGGCCGTAGTTCTCGATGATCGCGACCACGTCGGCGGGCTCGCCGTCGAGCGGCAGTTCCCGCGGCCACACCAGCATCGGCAGGCGCGACCGCGGTGTCGGGTAGTAGCCGCGGTAGACCTCGTGCGCCGCGGGATCGAGGTTCCGGGTGGAGTGCGGCAGGTTGAATTCGATGAACATGTTCTCCTGCAACACCATTCGCTCGCCCTCCGGCGAACGGAAGCGGCGGAACAGGTCGGCGCCCAGCGGCGGCAACTCGGCCCAGCGCAGCGGCCGCAGGAAGGTCTCCACCACCGCGATCCCTCGCACCCGACCGGGATGACGTGCCGCCCAGTGCATCCCGAGCGCCCCGCCCCAATCGTGGCCCACGATCACCACACGATCCAGGCCCAGAGCATCGAACCAGGCATCGAGGTAGCGGGCATGGTCGACGAAACGGTATGCGCTGTCGGGCTTTCCGGAATCACCCATGCCGATCAGGTCCGGCGCCAGCGTCCGGGTCCGATCGCTCACATGCGGAATCACCGCCCGCCACAGGTGCGACGAGGTCGGATTACCGTGCAGGAACACGACCGGGGCCGCCCCGGCGCCGGTGTCGCGGTAGTCGATGAACGAGTCGAGAACGTCGATGGTGGGCATCGCCGGGGTCCTTTCGTGAGGTGCTTACATCCGGTTGGACACCGCCGTCGGGGCGCTGTGACAGCTCGATGCGGTGAGCTACGTCACCAGCAGGTCCGGCGGCGGGCTGGACGCCAGGCGTCAGACCGACGGCGAGGCTCGGTCTGACGCTGTTGATATGTGCGGGATTCGCCTTGGTATGTGCGGGATTCGTCGCTCTGCCCGGAAACGCCTCGCACGGCATGAGGTGGATCGGAAACCGATGCGACTGCGGCAGCGTACGGTCCGCCAAGGCATGGAAACCGGACGCACCGACCGCGTCGTGGCTCGGCGGAACCGCCGGACGCGTGCCGGTGGCCGGGGTACCGTGCGGGTATGAAGGCGGTCGTCTGTTCCGAAGGCAAGCTGGAGGTCGCGGATATCGAGGGGCCGCGGCCCGGCCGGGGGCAGGTGCTGATCAATGTCCTGCGGTGCGGGATCTGCGGCTCCGACCTGCACGCGCGGGTGCACTGCGACGATCTCGCCGAGCTGGCCGCGACCACCGGATACGACAACTTCATGCGGTCGGATCAGCGGGTGGTGCTGGGGCACGAATTCTGCGGGGAGGTCGTCGAATACGGCCCCGGCTGCCGGAAGCGGTGGCGGCCCGGCACCCGGGTGGTGGCGCTGCCGATCTTGCGGAACGGCCGCGAACCCCAGCTGACCGGCCTGTCGGCGCAGGCTCCCGGCGGTTACGCGGAACAGGTCGTCGTGCAAGAGGCGATGACCTTCGCGGTGCCGAACGGGCTGTCACCGGATCATGCCGCACTCACCGAGCCCATGGCGGTGGCCTGGCACGCGGTGCGCAAGGGCCGGGTCGGCAAGGGGCAGACGGCGTTCGTGATCGGCTGCGGCCCGATCGGTCTCGCGGTGATCAGCATGCTGCGGGCGGCCGGGGTGAAAACCATTGTCGCGAGCGACTTCTCGCCACGTCGCCGAGAGCTGGCGGTGCGTTGCGGCGCGGATGTGGTGGTCGATCCCGGGGTCGAATCGCCATGGACCGCGGTGCCGAAGAAGGGCCGCATCACCGGCGTCACCGACGTGCTGAATCTCGGCTTCGACGCGATGGAGCGGCTGCGGCGGATCCCGAATCTGCCGTGGTGGTACGCGTTTCGGCTGGCGCACACGCTGAATGCCGGGCCGGCCGGGCCGGTGGTCTTCGAATGCGTCGGCGTGCCGGGCATCATCGACCAGATCCTCACGGCCGCACCGCCGATGACGCGGGTCGTGGTGGTCGGCGTCTGCATGGAATCCGACCGGTTCCAACCCGCGATGGCCGTCAACAAGGAAATCGAGCTGCGCTTCGCCTTCGGCTACGACCCGGGCGAGTTCCGCGACACCCTGCACATGATCGCCGACGGCAAGGTAGACCCGGCCCCCTTGATCACCGGCACGGTCGGCCTGGACGGCGTAGACAACGCCTTCACCGCCCTCGCCAACCCCGAACACCACGCCAAGATCCTCATAGACCCCGCAAGCACCACCACCACACCCTGACCCCGCAAGCACCACCACACAGTCACCCCGCGACCACCTTCCTCACCCGCAAGCACCACCGTGCCCTCGCCCCGCGAGCACCACACTCGCACGCACAAGCACCACCTCACTCCGGAAGAACCATCGCGCCCTCATTCCGCGAGCAACGACTACACCCTCACCCGCAAGCACCACCACACCCCTCAAACCTGCGGGCGCTGCCCCCGCACCTTCAACCTGCGGCCCCATCGTCCAAGGTCAGCAGGCGTCGACCTGTACGGCTGCTTCTTCAACCAGCGCCAAGGCCACCGCGGGGAGCACCACCACCGCACTCAGACCCTTGCATCGGCGCGCCCCCAATAGCCGGACTTCACCGTCCCGTATTCCTCGTCGGCTTCCGGCGACGCTCGGGCCGTTCGCACTTGTACACGGCAGCAAGAGATTCGGTCGAGCCTGGGGAACTGTGCGGATCTAGCGCCCGGAATTGCCCTGCGGACGTATGCGGGGCAAGGGAGTGGTTTCGGGCGCGCCCAGTTGCTCCACCAGGCCCTCCGCGCTCCGAGCGCCGGTCTCGCAGGCGTTCGCGGTGGCGCGGTCGGCGAGCGGATGACGGGACCGGGTGCGCCACTTGTGCACGGCGGCAAGGGCTTCGGTGCGCAGTTCGGCCGCCGAGGCGGAATCCGGCAGGCCGAGGCGGGAGGGTGCGGCGATGCCGGATCCCCCGATCAAACGGTGTAGTTCGGCGAGATCGTCTGCGGACAGCAGGAATTCGTCGGTGCGCAGCCGTCCGAGCAGGCGTAGCTCGGCGAATCCGTGGACGTCGGCGAGCAGGGTGCGCACTCGCGGCAACAGCCGGTCGGCGGCCGTTCCCGGATAGCCGGTCAGGACGCGGGCCAGTGCCGTCAGCGCCGAATGCGCCTGCAATTGGTCGGCGCGATCGGCGAATTGCACTGCCAGCACCGAACGCAACTCGTCGAGCCCACTGTGCCGGGTCAATTCCGCTGCGAGCGTGCCGGAGTCGCGCACGCCGAGCCGGATCAGCGTGACGGCCATGCGAATTCCGAACAGGCCGAAGCGCGCGGACAGATGCGCCCGCAGGTCCGGCGCGACCGGCAGCGGCAGGTCGGGGCGGGCGAAGCGATCGGCCGACAACAGCGCGGCATTCAACTCCGCCACGGGAGCCGCGGCGAGTGCCTCGAACGCGTCGTATTCGCGCTGCCGCAGCGTGGCCGCGGCGAAGGCGAGCAGGCCCGCCACCGGAATCACGGCCTGGCACAATCCGGTTCGCTCCAGCTCCCGAGCGAAGCGGTCGGCCACCTCCCGGGCGGAATGCAGCGCGTCGATGCCGCCCGCACCGATCTCGTCGGCGCGCGAGACCACCCCGACCACACCCAGCGGTCCGGTGAATTCGGAATCACCCTGGCGCGCAGCGGTTCCCAGCTGCTCGAGCAGGTCGAGATCCGCGGAATCCAGGCGGCGCATCAGGTAGACGACGGCATCGGCGGCGGGCAGCGGGTCACCGGCCGGATCGTCCGGCGTCAGCAGCCGTGTCGTCCGCAGCGAGATGTCGCGCGACAACGACGACGTGCCGGGCGTGTCGATGATGGTGGTGCGGGCCAGCGCTGCCGACGGCCAATCCACCTCGAGATGGTCGACCTCCTGCGGGCCGCCCGGACTCCAGCGCAGCGCCGACAGGTCGAAGGTCAGGCCGTGCGCTCCCGGGAGCCCGCCCACGCCGGGGACGCGGCGGACCACGACGTCGGCGCGGGCCCCACCGGCGGCCACCGCCGTCACCCGCGGCGTGGACCCGTGCCGGTACCAGGTCACCGTGCGGGTGCACTCGGTCGCGTCGGTCGGGGCGATGTCCTGCCCCGCCAGCGCGTTCAGCAGCGTCGACTTCCCGGCCTTGAGCTGACCCACCAGCGCCACGCGCAACGGCTGATCCAGCCGCCGCGCACACTCGTCCAGCAGTTCGGCCGGCCGCGACCGTGGGGCGAACGCCTGCGCCGCGGCCCCGATCAGCCGCCGTGCCTCCGGCACGATCCCACCGGTGACCTCGAAACTCACGCGGCAACCGTACCGGAGCGTCCGGCCTAACCGGTGCCCGCGGGCGGCAGCATCGCGTCGGCATACCGGCGCAGTTCGGCGACGACGCGCAATTGCCGTTCCAACTCGGCACAGCGTTCGGCGCGCCGAGCGGTCTCCACCCCGGCCGCGTCCTGTGCGGCCTGCAACGAATCGGAGAGCGACCGCAGGCTGCGTTCCGCGATGCCGGTGAAGTGGTCGCGCAGCAACCGGTGGATGCGGTGCAGCCGATCGCGGGACTGCTTGCCCGCCTCGAAGGCGACATCGTCGAGGTAGCGGCGCACCGCAGCCTTCGCCTCGGCCCGCCGCCGGACCTGCCGCTCTCGCTTGTCGTCACGGAAAGCCTTGCCGCCCAACAGCATTCCCGCACCCAACGACAGCGGATTGACCAGGGCCAGACCGGCGACGGTACCGGCCAGGCCCACCATCACCAGCCCGCCATAGGAGCCGCGTAGGCCGACGAGCAGCTTGTGCCCGAGGCCCAGTTCCGGTTCCAGATCCGACAGCGCCACCCCCGCGCCGGGCTCGCCGGAGCCGGGATCCGGGCGGACGTGCGGCAGGTCGACGCCGCCGAACTCGGCGAAATGCTCGCCGACCCGCTCGGCCAGCAGGACACCGCACCGGTGCGTCCACACCAGATTGTCGCCGATCGCGGTGTCCACGGTCGTGCTGAGCCATTCCGCCATGCGATCCCAGTGCCGGCCCGGATCGTTCTCGTCGATCCACTCCTCCGCGGTGCGGGCGATGCCGCGCAATCGGCCGCGCAGGTCGTGGTCGATCTCGGCGGCCAGGTCGGTAACGCCGTCACCGAGGGTCTGCTGCCAGGTGGCGGTGCGGCGTTGCAGTTCCTCGGCCTGCGTCTTGGCCGCCCGCAGTTCGCGGATGGCGGCCGCGCCCCGCTCCGGATCGCGCAGGGCGACCAGTTCGCTGCCCAGTGCCAGCGCGAGATGCTCTGCGGCAGAGGAGATGTCGAGGGCCACGGCGCGGCCGGTGGCGGTGCGGCCGCGCGTGACCACCGCACGCAGGAAGTCGTACAGCGGGCCGAAGCCCGACTCGCGGCCCAGTTGTTCATCGCGCAGTCGCAGCGCGTGCGTGCGCAGCAGCGCCGACACCGGCAGCACGGGCAGGTCCAGCCCGTGTCGGCGGAGGTGCGCCTGATCGGCGTGGAGAACCTGCCGCCAGTGCGGATACAGGTCGAGTTTGGTCAGCACCAGCGCCACCGCCGGGCACAGTCGCTGCGCCTGCCGCAGGAACTCCACTTCCGGTTCGGTCAGTTCGGTCGATGCGTCGGACAGCAGCAGCACGGCGTCGGCCGTCGACACCAGTCCGAGGGCGCCGGCCGCGCGGCCGCCGATGGCCGGGGTGTCGATCACCACGATGCCGTCGGCGAGCAGCGGGCTGGGCGCGCGAATCTCCAGCCGGGCGACCGGGCCGTGCGCGGAATGCGGTGTGGGACCGCGGGTCTCGTCGAGCTGCCATGGAATACGCCGCTCGCCGTCCGCGTCGGCCACGACGAGTTCCGCGCCCGGTTGCGGACCGTGCGACAGCAGGACGGGCACGGTGGTGGTCGTGTCGTCGCCCACCGGGCAGAGTTCGGCGTTCAACAGGGCGTTGACGAACCGGCTCTTGCCCTGATTGCCGAGCCCGGCGACCACGATCCGTTGCCGCGGATCGCGCACCCGCTCGGCCAGCGCCCGCAACCGGTCGACCAGATCGCCGCGACCGGCCACCCGCGCGGCCGCGACGGTTTCGGCCAGCGCCGTGGACAGCGGCAGTCCCGGCGTGGCGGAGGTCGGCTCGGTTGCCACCGCGGTCCTCATTTCCCTTGTCGCTCCGGTCGATCCGATCAGTGCGTCAGCTCGCCGCCGATATCACCGCCGAGGTGCGAATCGGCCGCCACGGTGGTCTCGCCCGCACCGAACAGACCCGAACCGTGCCCGTCCTCCAGCCCACCACCGATCCCACTCACCCCGATATCACCGAACGAGACCCCCACCCCGTTACCGAACGCCTGCGACACATCCACCCCCGACCAGGTCCCGGCCGCCGACGACCCGCCATCACCCTCCACCCCCAACCCCGCCCAATCCCCGGCCCCGCCCACAGTCGCCCAACCATCAGCTCCTCCCGAAGTTGCCCAACCATCGGACCCTCCCGCAGATGCCCAGCCACCCGCCCCTTCCACAGCGGCCCTGCCACCCGCCCCTTCCACAGTCGCCCAGCTATCGGACCCTCCCGCAGCACCCCAGCCTTCGGACCCTCCCGCAGCGGCCCAGTCCCCAGCACCACCAACAACCCCATCGACTCCGGCACCACCGCCGAGCCCACCATCCAATTCGGCCGCGGACGACAACGCCCCCTCCAGCCCGCTGCTCAGGCCACCACCGGACGCAAACGCACCATCGAGCCCCGAGGCCAGGCCGGTGCCGCCCGCCAACCCGGCTCCGACCCCCTCGCCCAACCCGAGCTCCAGGCCGGTCGCGCCCGCTGCCGCGGCACCAAGCGCACCCGTGAGCCCGGCGCCTACCTCCGTAGCACCCGAAAAGTCCACGCCCACAGACGCATTCACCGCGCCACCGAGTCCTGCGGCCGCCCCTGACAAGCTGGAATCCAGAGTGGCGTCCAACCCACCAACAGTCCCGCCCAAGGCGGAAGACACATCCGTGGCACCTCCCAGCCCCGCGTTCAACGCGACATCCAGCCCACTCGCGGCATCTAGCCCACTCGCGGCACCCCCCAAATCGCCGATCGCTTCGGCAGCACCCGCCACGCCCACATTCGCTACAGCCCCCAGCCCAGCACCGACATCAGCCGTACCCGACAGCCCCGCATCCGCCACAGCACCCAGCCCGGTAAGAACCCCTCCTGCACCCGACAATCCCGGACCCACGTTCAACGCGACATCCAAACCACTTGCGGCATCGCCCAGATCACCGATTGCTTCGGCAGCACCCGCCAAGCCCACATTCGCTACGGCACCCAAACCGGTACCGACGTCCGCCGCACCTGACAGTCCCGCACCGGCCACAGCACGCAGTTCCGTCGCGCCCCCAACCGCACCCGACAGTTCCGCGTCCGCTACGGCGTCCAGATCGGTGAAAACCCCGGCCACGCCCGACAATCCCGCACCCGCTTCAGCACCGAGATCCGTCGCGTCCGCTACCGCACCCGACAACCCCGGATTCGCTACGGCACCCAGATCGGTGAAAACGCCCGTCGCGCCCGACAATCCCGCAGCCATTTCAGCACTCAGATCCGTTGCGTCCGCTACCGCACCCGACAGCCCTGCGTTCGCTGCGGCGTCCAGATCGGTGAAAACCTCGGTCGCGCCTGACAATTCCGCGCCCGCTTCAGCACCGAGGTTCGTGACCGCCTCTACCGCACCGGACAAACCCGCGTTGGCTGCGGCGCTCAGGTTCGGGGCGGCCGCTACCGCGCTCGACAATCCCACGTTCGCCGCGGCGCTCAGGTCGGTGATGGCCCCTACCGCGCTGGACGGCCCAGCGTCTGCCGCTGCACTCAGGTCCGTGGCTACCTCTGCTGTGGCTGACAGGCCCGTGGCGAGGGTGGTGGTCAGGTTGGTGGTGGCGGAGTCGAGGGAGGTGGTGAGGTTTGTGGCTGTGTCGGTGAGATCCGTTATGGCGGTGGACAAGCCGGTGGTTGCTTCGGCGGAGAGGGTGCCTGCGGTGGTGAGGGCTGTGTCGAGGCCGACCATTAGACCGGTGTTCGTCTGGGTGGCCGCGTCAACGACGCCCTGTAGGCCCAGGTTCGCGATGGTTTCGGCACCACCGGTCACTGCTGTGCCGAGGCTCGCGGCCGCACCGGCACCGAGTCCGGCGGACAATTCCGCGCCGAGGTCTGCTGCGGCCTGCAACCCGGTCTGTACGGCGGACTCCGCGGACAGTCCCAGATCGAGGCCGGAGCCGATCGTCACGCCCGTCTCCGTGCCGAGCGCCGCACCGGCACCCAAGGCCGCCTCGGCAGCGGTCACAGCATTAATCGCCCCGCCCACACCAGCATTCACCGCACCACCCAGCCCCGCGCCCACAGCACCGCCCGCGCCCAGAGCACCGCCGAGCCCCACATCCAATGCCCCGCCGATACCTCCACCTACCGCACCACCCAGACCCCCGTCCAACGCGCCATCCACACCACCACCGAGCTCAGCTTCCGCGCCACCCACACCCGCGCCCACAGCACCACCGAGGCCGAGGCCCGCATCCAATGCCTCACCGCCACCGGCACCTACCGCACCACCCAAACTCCCGTCCAACGCCCCACCCACACCGGCACCCACGCCACTACCGAGTCCAGCATCCACCGCACCACCCAGGCTCGCGCCCACAGCACCACCGAGGCCGAGGCCCGCATCCACCGCCCCACCGACAGCGGTACCTACCGCGCCACCCAGAACCCCGTCCAACGCGCCATCCACACCAGCACCCATGCCACCCACACCCGCGCCCAGAGCACCGCTCAAGCCGAGTCCCGCGTCCAATGCTTCACCGGCACCAGCACTTACCGCACCGCCCAAGCCCCCGTCCAACGCGCCATCCACGGCACCATCCAGGCCCACACCCACGTCCGCGCCACCACCCACACTGGCACCCGCCGTGCCGCCCAGGCCTGCACTCCCCGCACCGCACGCTCCGGCGGCGACGATGGCGGACAGTTGTGAACCGCCTGTGACCAGGGCTGATTCGGCAACCATGGGGGCTACGGCGGCGATGTCCTCGGGGGTTACCGCTTCCAGGCCGGCTGCGGAGAGGGCTTGGGTGGGGTTGGTGCAGTAGCCGACTGCGGCCTCGTGGTCGCGTAGGAGGCTGAGGATGAATTCGAGAATCGCGTTCGGGCTCATGGCGGGTCGTCTCCAGGATCAGCGGGCCGGTAGCGGCCCGCGGCAGTCGAATTGCTTTTCACGCTAGGAACACCTGCCGTTTCCGCGTAACGGGGCGAAACCCCCTTGTCCACAGCGCCTTCGCGATGGGGGCCGTCGCGGCATTAGGGGAATTTCCCCGTACCTCCTCCAGGTGAAGTAACAACGAACCCCCAGCAACCGACAGACGGAACAGGTCGCGACGACCACGCAACTTTTCGAACACACGTTTCACCTTGCGTTTCGAACGACAGGGGTTATCGAATGACTCAGGGCCTGACGCTCGGCATCACCGTCGGGTCGTCGAACACGGTCGCCGTGACGACCAGGGGTGGCCACGGCACCACCGGCGACTTCGCCGTCCGGATCCGACCGAGCGCGCCGCCGGGCGTTTCCGACGGCTTCCTGGCCCGGGTGGGCGACCCCGTGGACATCTTGACCGGCGACGGCTCGCCGATCGCCGCGGCGGATCTGGTCGCCGGTGTCATCGGCGCGGCGATCGACGACACCGCCCCGGAACGCGCCGTCGTCGGCCTGCCGACCTGGTGGAAACCGCACGTCGCGACGGCACAGCGGACCGCGCTGGACGCGGCCGGCCGACACGAGGTGACCCTCGTCCCGGAGGCGGTGGCCGCGGTCCGGCGGCTGGTCGACGAGGGCGATCACGCCGCCGCGAGCCCGGTCGTCGTCTACGACTTGGGCAGTACCGGCCTCACCGTGTCGGTGGTCGGCACCGCGGGCCTGCTCGGCGAGCCGGTTCGCTCCGACGAGGCAGCGGGCAGCGAATTCGATCTACTGGTGTTGCGTTACGTCCTGGCAAACGCCCTGGGAGATTACGACCTCGACCCGTTCGATCCGGTGGTCGAAACGGAATTGTCGGCCCTGCGCCGTCGCTGCCGGAATGCGAAAGAAGAACTGTCAAAAATTACCGCGACGGCGGTCGCTGTTCAGTTCCCGGGGTTGCCCGGCCGCGATATCCGACTGGTCCGCGCCGACGTCGAAGAGTTGTTCCGCGAACCGCTGCGAGACTCCCTGGCCTTGGTGCGCGAGGCGATGACCCGAGCGGGCGGCACCGCGAGCCGAATCCTCCTGACCGGGGGCGGAGCAGCGATTCCGCTGCTCACCGAGTTGCTCTCCACCGAATTCGGCCTCCCCGTCAGCGCGGTCGCCGAGCCCGCGCACACCGCCGCGCAGGGGGCGGCGCTGCTGGCGGCGGACCTGCTCGCGGAGTCCGTGCAAACAGATGTCGCGCCGGTGCTTCCGGCCGAGCGCACCGAACCCGTTCCGGCGCAGGAGAAGTACTCGCCTCCCGAGCCCCGCGCCGTCTCACCACTACCGGAGCTGCCGGTGGATCCCGCGCGCGACGGACGCTTCAGCACCTGGCAGCGCATGGCCCTGATCGGTGGCGCGGCGGTAGCCGTCGCCGTGCTGGCCACCGGCACATTGACGCTGGGCACCGCCGCGGTCGACTCGTCGCCCGCCACGACATCCAATCCGGCCTCGAGCGCGAAATCGCAGACGGCTGCGCACGACTCCGGAGTGGCTCCCGCCGCTGAGACCGGAGCAGACCGATCGGCCGTGCCGGTAGCTGCATCCCCTGGCACCCCAGCCACACCCGGGTCCCCTGCCACACCGGGCTCCCCGACCGCGCCCGGCTCCCCGGCAGGGTCTCCAGCCGCACCCGGGTCTCCAGCCGCACCCGGCTCCCCCGCGCCGGCGGCACCCGCCGACCCGGCCGGAAGTCCCGCGGCACCCGCCCCACCCCCGGCTTCCCCTGCGCCACAACCGGCCCCGGGCTCGCCGACGCCTGTGCCCGGTCCGAACCTGCCCCGGCCCGGCGGGCTCGGCAACACGCTGGGCGACACCCTCGATCAAACCGGCGACACCCTCGGCACGGTGTTGGACGCGCCGGGCCGGATAATCGAACGCACAGGTGGTTGAGCTCCGGTGACAAGCAATACAGCTATCGCGCACGAGTCACTCCCCGGCGTGCGAGAGATGTTCCGCGAGTTGGACTCCGCCGGACCGGAGCCGCTGGTCTTCCTGGTCCGCGGCCGCTCCGGCACCGGCAAGTCGACGCTGCTGGCGGCGATCCGCAACCGCCTGCGCGGGCGCGGCATCGTCGCCTGCGACACCGTCTCCGAGGCCACCGGCGGCACCGGCCCCCGTCCGGCCCTGGTGGTCGACGACGCCCACACCCTCGAACCCAGCGAGTTGGTGAAGTTGTGCGCCGCCGTCGAATCCGGTTGCTGCACAATGGTTATCGCCACCCGTCCGCGGCCGCACGACCCGGCGCTCCGCGCGTTCACCGATGCGGTGTCGCGCCGGGGCCGCGTGGTGGACCTACGTCCGCTCGGTGTTTCCGACATCGCCCCGTTCGCAAGGGAATTGGGCATGATGGTGCCCCGGCCGGTGGCCCAGCACATCCACGGCCGGACCGCCGGTATCCACGGCGGCGTGGTGGCGGCGCTGTCGGCGGCCTGCGCCACGCGGCTGGACAGCGGCATCGGCGCGGTCGACGCGGCCGTGACGGCTTGGGCCAGAGCGCTTCTCGACGACACGGACCCGCACCTGCTTGATGCGTTCGTCATCGCGGCCACCGGGACCGGTCTCGATCCGGCCGAACTCACCGAGGTGCTGGACATCAGCGACGCCGTCGCCCTGGACCTCATCGATCGAGCCCGTGCCAGCGCACTGGTGACCGACGCCGATCTGCTGCTCGCCCTCGCCATCGCCCCGCTGCGCACGCTGGTGGGCGATCGGCGCTTCCTCATGGTGCAGCGCCGACTGCTACAGGCCCGACTGGAAGCCGGGTTGCTGCGCGACCACACCGCGCTGCTGCTCGCGGAGTCCGGCGTGCGCGATGCCAGATTGGCCGAATTCCTTTGTACCGCAGCGGAAGCCGCGGGAACGGAGACGGTCCGCTATTACACGGCGGCAGCGGCCAGCGGTACCGGGACCGGTTGGCGACCCGCACCGGCGGTGAAGTTGCGCTGGGCCGAAGCCGCCGCCCGCCTCGGCAATACCGATGTCGCGCTGCGGCTGGCCGAGCCGATGCTGGACCGTTCCGACGGCCCGGCCGCCGAACTCGCCGCGGCCGTCCGCGTCTGCGCCGGGGTATGGACCCGGCGCGGCCTGGCCGACCGCGCCGCAGACCTGTACTCGTGGCTCGGCCCGGAGCGGATCGGCACCGACTGGGCGGTCGGGGCCACCGTGCTGTACCTGGCGGGCGACATCGACTCGGCCGAGGCCATGTCCGCCTCCGCCGCCCTGTGGCCCCCGACCCGCACCACCGCCCGCGCAAGCCTGATCGCCACCGCCCTCGCCCGCACCCTCGGCCTGGAGGACCCCACCGCCGACGGCACGTTCAATGCGAAAGGCCTTCCGCCACAACAGGCATCGGCCCGAGCCACCCGTCTGACAACCACGCCCGCCCTCGACCGACCGCAGGGAGGAACACCGGCACGCACCACCAACGCCGTTTCCCTTCCCGGCACCGGCCGACCGCGGGAAGGACTGCCCGCAGCCGCCACCAACAACCAAACCGCCTTCGGCAGCAACCAAGCGCCGGAAGACATATCGGCCCCGGCCGCCAACGGCGCGCCTACCACCCGCCAACCGTCCGATGGAGTGTCGGCAGCCTCGGCGAGCGGCACAACCGCACCCGGTCGACCGCCCGAACGGACACCAGCGCCTGCCACCAACGGCGCGCCCACTCCCGGCGGTCCGCGGGAACGGACACCGGCACCCGCCACCAACAACGCACCCGCACCCGGCGGTCCGCGGGAACGGACACCGGCACCCGCCACCAACAACTCACCGGCCCCCGGCCGACCGTGGGAAGGGGCACCGGCACCCGCGATCAGTGGCGCATATGCCCCCGGGCGCACCGCCTCGCTCGCGGCGGCGTCCTCGTTGATTCAGGCAGCGCGTGCGGAACTTTCGGCCGCTGCGGACACCGAGTTGCTGCCGTGTACGGCGGTGTCGATCGCCACGCTGCTGTGCTTGAGCATGGGGGAGCCGCGGCGGGCCGCCGATGCTCTGCACGGTGCCGCGGCCACGACTACGCCGTTGCCGGTGATCACCTCCGATGCCGGCCCGGGTCCCGAGGTGGCTGCCCGTGATCAGCATCTGCTCGTGCTGTCCGCGTGGACGTCGATGCTGGGCGGCGACGAGCAATCGGCCGCGCAACTCGCCGGAGCCCTGGAACTCGACCGGCTGTGCGAGCGTGATCGGCTGCTCGCACACGGCGTTCTGGTCGGGTTGGCCCGGCGCGGCGGCGACCACACCGCACTGACGCTGGCCTGGCAGGCGGCCCACCCGCTGTTCGACGACATCGGCGTCGACCTGCTGGCGCTGCTGCCGATCGGCGAGCTGTGGCTGGCCGGGATCCGGTTGCAGGACGAGAGCCGGGTGGCGGCGCTGGTCGACGGCGCGGTAAAGCTGTTGCACCGCTTGGGCAATCCGCCCGCCTGGGCCAACGCCTTCCACTGGTACGCGATCCAGGCCGCCATCGCCCGCGAACGCCCCGACGAATTGCTGCCGCACGCACAGCAATTGAAGGCGACGGCTCTGGCCGGCGATCCGCACGCGGCGGCGCTGGCCGACGCGGGCCGCACCTGGGTGCTGACGCTGCGCGGGTCGGTGGCGCCGGACGAAGTGGCGGCCGCGGTGCGCCGGCTGGCGGCCATCGGCATGGTCTGGGATGCCGCCCGGCTGGCCAGCGAGGCCGCGCTGGCGGCCGACGATTCGACGATCGCGACGGCCCTGCTGAAACTCGCCCGCACCGTGCGCACCGAGTCCCGCCCGCCGCAATTGCCGATCCGCCCGCCCGAGCCCGCCGCCGAGCCGCGCCCCGAACCGGCCCCGCGCAGCGACGCCATGCTCAGCGAGCGCGAACGCGAGGTCGCCGAACTGGTGCTACTGGGCTTGACGTACCGGGAAATCGGCGCTCGGCTGTACATCTCGGCGAAGACGGTGGAGCATCATGTCGCGCGGATCCGGCGTCGGATCGGAGCCGGGTCCCGATCGGAGTTATTGTCGATGCTCCGCGCCATGGGCCACGGTTCGCTGCTCGTGTGACATCGGTGCGGCACCGACCGGGACACCGAAGCGAGGTAACGAGAATGGCCACAGGGGTGGGCCTGCGCATCGCCGAGGACGAATGCGTTGCCGCTATCGTCGCCGGTGTCGGCGAGGCGGGCGACGACTCGCTCGAGCCCCACTACATCGTCCGCGACTCGGTGCTGCACATGTCCGACGACGGCGACGCCGCCCTGGGCGGCGACCCGCCGTCGGGCCATTCCCATTCCATCACCGGGTTTTTCGCGGCCGTGGGCGACCCGGCGGGCATCTCGGTCGACGACGGCGAGGCGTACCGCGCCGACGATCTGGTCGCGACCGCGCTGTTCTGCCTGATCAATCTGGCCGCCGATCATCTGAACGGCCCCGCCGAGTTCTACGCCACCCATCCCGCGGACTGGCCCGCCCAGCAGGTGACCGCGCTGCGCGACGCCCTGGACTATCTCGGCCTGCGGTCGGTGGTCCTGGTGAGCGAGGGCGACCTTCCCGATCCCGGGAAATCCGAGGACGGAACGGTCGACGGCCGCGGCTACGCCCGCGACGCCGCCCGCGCGGCCCTGGCCGCCGTGCTGGCCACCCCGGCGGGCAGCACGCCGCCGGACCCGACGCACTCCGAGAACTCGCTGATCGTCACCGACGTGCTGCCCGCACTGCCGACCGACGACCCGACCATGCAGGCCTATTCGGCCGCCATGCCCGCGGCGTACTCCGCGGCCGCACCGGCGGTCTACCCCGGCGCCGAGCCGCCCGCCGAGACCGTGGCCGAAGCCGAGACGGCGAAACCCGAGACACCGCAACCCCGCTCGCGACGCAGCCGCCGCACCCTCGTCCTGATCGCGGCCGCCGCGGTATTCGGCCTGGTCCTAGGCGGTGTCGCGGCGGGGTTGCTACTACGCGGCGACACCGACACACCCGTTGCGCCACTACCGAACGCGCGCTCGGAACCCGCGCCGACGACCGTCGCCCCGCCGCCGCCACCGGTTTTCGTGGCCCCGCCGCCGAGCATCGTCGAGGAGCCCGCGCCGGAGCCCGAGACGTCCGAGCCGCCGCCACCGCCGCCGCCCACCTCCGCGACGCCGCCGCCACCTCCGCCCGCGACGACGACCTCACCGTCGCGCCCGACACGGACGACACCGACCACGCCGCGCCGGACGCCGACCACCATCATTCCGTTCATCCCGTACCCGACTTGGCTGCCGACCCCGCAACCACAGCGGCCGTACGCCGGGATTCCGTGATCGTTTCGTAGCGAACTCGGCGCATTTGTGCCCTAAAGTGAAGCGCTGACCCGAGTGCCCGGTTCCACGGACCGGGCGCTCGGTCTGCTACAGGATGAGGGCTGTTGCCGCACAACGGCTTACCGCCCCGCGGATCCACCTGGCACACCCGGTGCCTGACGAAGGGACTTCATGCGCAAGTTGCCGGCGCGACGCGCCACGGTCAAAGCTGCCGCCGCCGCGTTCGCCTCGACCGTCCTCGTTGGACCGTGGTTCGGCGCCTCACCTGCGCTAGCGGACCCGGCACCGGAGACCGCGCAGCTGACGGCCGACCAGCTCCCGCCCGAGATGGCACAGGCCATCGGCCGCGACCTGAAGATGACGCCCGCCGAATACCTCGACCGTGCCGCCCGTGCCCAGCAGTTGCGCCAGTACGCCCGCGATTTCCGTTCCGAACGCCCCGACGAATTCGCCGGCGCCTGGCTGTCCGCGGACGGCAAACCCGTCGTGGCGGTCACCTCGCTCGATGCCGCGCACACCGCGGAGACGGCGGGCTATCAGACCCGGCTCGCGCCGATTTCCGCGGACAACCTGGAGAGTTCGCTGGACCAGCTCGTCGGCTGGATCGGCGGGCTGCCCCGCGACATCGCCGGGGCCATCAACTCGGTCGCCGTCGACTTCCTCAACAGTCAGCTGGTTCTGAGCGTCGCCAACACCCCGGGCGGCCACCTGCTGAACCTCCCGACGCTGATCGCCAACATCAAGGTGGTGCTGTCCCCGAACGGCGGCGGCCCGATCGAGCGGCGGCCGATGGGCGGCGACACCTACATCAGCGCGCCGACCTCGCTCGACGACGCGGCGCTGAAGTCGGTCGACGTGTGCTCGTTCGGCTTCAACAGCATCGACGCGGCCGGCAACGCGCTGAATATCAGTGCCGGACACTGCGATCCGAATCTCGACAAGGGCGACGGCCAGGCCGACGTATATCTGCCCGACGTCCGCAATATCAAGGCCAGTCCGAAACTCGGCACATTCGTGCGGGCGCACGTCGGCGGCAACAGCGGCCTGGACTATTCGGTGATCCAGCTCAGCGAGCGTGCGGTGCGCGCGGGCATGGACCAGCCGTCGGTGCGCGGCGCGAACGGCACCACCATCAGTGTCACCGGCACCGCCGACCCGGTGATCGGCGCGCCGATCTGCAAGTCCGGCCAATCCTCCACATTCACCTGTGGTTTCGTGGTCGCCGACCGGGTCGAGACGCAATTGTTCACCACGGAGGGCCAATCCAAGACCGTGCGCGGTTTCGCCAGCTCGGCCTGCACCCTCGGCGGTGACAGCGGCGGCGCCATCGTCACCGGCACGCTGGCGCTCGGCATCACCAGCGGGTCCAATGCGGCCAACGCCCCCGATTGCAACGAGGCCAATATCGGTCTGGCACAGTACGGTGGCACGGCGTCGCTGGGCATTCCGATCCGCGCGATCCTCGCCGATATCGACGCCGAATCCGGTGGTGGGGTCGGCTCGGGAATCGCGGTGCGTACCCGCCAGAACGCCGGGTGAAAGCCGAACCCGGAATGAATTTTTCACGAATCACCGGAGTGCCGTCCGGCATGCCGGTACGTCAGCCGAATCGAACGCCGAGATAAGTAGGCATAACCGTTTTGAACCCATATAGTCGGCACATGCTCCTGCCACGCATCCGTCTTTCGTCGTCCGCCGTGGGGCGTAACCCGCGCGCCCGTCTCCGTAAAGCCGCCGTCGTCGCGTCGGCGGCAGCCCTGGCCCTCGGGCCGGTCGCGGCGACGGTGTCCGCCGAGCCCACTCCGGCGTCGAATCTGCCCGCCGCCCTGGCCGCGGCCGTCTCCCGCGACCTGAAGATCTCCCCCGAGGAGTACCTGCACCGCGCGGAGGTCGCGCAGCAGGTGGGCGCGTTCTCCACCACCGCGCAGCGGCAGTTCCCCCAGGCCTTCGCCGGATCGTGGCTGGACGACGGCGGCCAGCCGGTGGTCGCGCTGGCGCAGGGGCAGGGCGTGGACGAGGCCCGCAAGGCCGCGCAGGACGCCGGCTTCAAGGTCCGCGACGTCGCCAAGAGCGAGTCCGTGCTGCGCAGTGAGAAGAACGCCTTCCAGCAGTGGCTGTCCACCCAGCCGGAGGCGGTGGCGCAGGCGGTGCGCGGCGTGGTCGTCGACACCGTCAACAACAGCATCGCGGTGCGGGTGGACAAGCCCGGCCTGCCGATGCCCGGCTTCGTCGACCCGGCGCGGGTGATCGTCATGGCCGCACCGCCGGTCGGGCCGGAGCAGTCCGAGGTGGCGCAGGCTACGCCGATCGCGGGCGAGCAGGGCCCGGGCGCGTACGCGGCCGGTGACGGCTACGCGTCCGTGGCGGGCAAGATGAAGCTGGTCTGCTCGGCCGGTTTCAACGGCCTGGACCGCAACGACAATGTCGTGAACATCACCGCCGGTCACTGCGACCCGAACATCCCGGCCGCCGGCACCGCCAACGCCCCGGCCATGTTCGAGTTGCTGCCCGGCAACAAGACCGGCGCACAGCTGGGCACCTTCCAGAAGTCGGTGCTGGGCGAGCAGGACTACTCGATCGTCTCGATCAACGACGACGCGCGGGATCGGTTCTCCAACAACCAGGTTCGCGTCCCGGGCCAGGCCCCGATCGCGGTCACCGGCGTGGCGACTCCGGTGGTGGGCGCCCCGGTCTGCAAGTCGGGCTCGCGCACCGGCTTCTCCTGCGGCGTGGTGAACGCGGTCGACCAGACGGTGGATGTCGGCGAGCGCCAGCTCACCCAGGCCTTCTCGGCCAACATCTGCGCGCTGCCGGGTGACAGCGGCGGTCCGATCGTGACGGGCACCCAGGCGCTGGGCATCTCCAGCGCGTCGTCGGTGGCCGACTACCCGATCTGCGAGATCCCGAATCTGATCGGCGCCCTGACCGGCAACGCCCCGCAGCTGTTCGCGCAGCCGGTGAGCGTGGTGCTCTCGGACAACCCGGGTCTGCGGGTGCGCACCAGCTAGTCCGCGGCGAGGCGTCGCGAGGACGCCGTCTGCATACCCCGAAAGGGCCGGTGACGGGCAGTCACCGGCCCTTTCGCCGTCCCGCGCCGTGGGCAGCTCACCGGCAGCGCGGGGCCGTATACCGGGCCGTGCGGCGTCGGGCATGCTGGACGCATGTGTCTGGTTCTGTTGGGCTGGCGGGCGCACCCCGAGTACCGGCTGATCGTGGCGGCCAATCGGGATGAGTTCTATACCCGCCCAACCGAATCGATGCGGTGGTGGCCGGAGGTGCCGGGCCTGCTGGCGGGCCGGGACCTGGGCGCGGGCAATCCGATTCCCGGCACCTGGCTCGGATTGCTGCCCACTCGCCATCGCTTCGCCACGGTGACGAACGTGCGCGGCCCGAGCGAGGCCCGCCCCGGCACCCGCTCCCGCGGCGCGCTGCTGATGGACTTCCTGCGCGACGAGCACGGGCCGGAGAAGTTCGTCCGTGGCGTCGCGGCGGCCTCCGACGCGTACAACGGCTTCAATCTGATCGTCTCGGATCTGGACACGCTGTGGTGGCACAGCAATCGCAGCGGGCACGCGCCCCTGGAACTGGCCGCGGGCGTGCACGGCCTGTCCAACGGCGCGCTGCTCGGCACCGCGGAGAACGGTCCCGCCGAGAACGGCGCCGTCGCGATCCGCACCGACAACGGCGCCGCGGCCTGGCCGAAGGTCCGCGACGGACTGCTCGCCCTGCGCTCGGTCATCGAGACGGCTCCGGCCGACGTGGCCGCCTATTTCGACGTGCTGGCCGACCGCACCATCGCTCCCGACGACGAACTACCCCAGACCGGCCTCCCTCAGGTCCGCGAACGCGCCGTCTCCGCCCGCTTCGTCGCCGACACCTTGCACGGCACCCGTTGCAGCACAGTCCTGCTCATCCGCGAAGACGGCACCTTCACAGTCGCCGAGAAATCCTTCGGCCGCCTCGGCAGCCCCGAGGACGAGGTGTCGTTCGCAGGCCGCCTGAAACTCCCCTCCTGACCGCCGCCCGGCATCCGCCCGCGGTCGCACGGGCCGCACTACACCGCTACGGGTTGCACGTCGCCGCTACGGAACTCGACCGCTGCGTTCCGTAGTCGCGTACGGGCCGAGTTGCGGAGCGGTGGGCACCCGAGCCTGCGGAGCGATGGGCATACAGGAGAGGTGACAGCGGGAGGGTTATGGCGTGGCAGGGGCGGGTTGTGGGGGCGCCGGGGCGGGCTGTACCGGGCTGGCGGGAGGCTGGGTGAGGTCGGCCCAGGGGGTGGTGCCGGGCGGCGCCTGCAGGGTGTTCAGCATTTCCACACCGGCGGTGGAGACCGTGGGGCCGCCGCCGATCGCCGCGCCGATGATTCCGACGGCGAGTGCGCCGACGATTCCACCCGCGACGGCACCGATGAGGAGGCCGGGGACGCAGCCCGTGGCGACGTCGACAGCGCATCCGATGGCACCGCCGATCGGAACGCCGAGCACGGCGCCGACCGCGATGCCGAGCACCGTCCCGATGGCCGTGCCGATGCCTCCGCCGAGCGCCAGCTTGGTGGCGAAATCATTGATCGCGCGGTCGTTTTCGAGCGGCGAGGCGATCGGTCGCACCGCGGTGAGAGGGTGCTCGCGGTCCACCTCGGCGGGCTGGTCCGGCGTCAGCTCCAGCACGCGGCCGTCTTCCTTGACCGCCGACCGGACGGGAACCGGCACCCCGGCCACCCGGAAGTTCAGCGGCATCTCCAGCGCGACCTGGCCGGTCCGGTTCTTCAGTTCGAGGACCTGCTGCCCGTCGGCCGCGGATCGGTCGGCCAGCTCGAACGTGCCGCCCTTCAGTGTGGTGACGATCGTGCGGTCGACCACCCGCGTGGCGTAGTCGATGTATTCGGCGCCGGTGAGCGCGGGTTCGCCGTGGGCTGCACCCGCGGCGACGGTCATCGCACCGATGACCATGGCTCCGGCCGCAGTGGACGCGCGGAATTTCATCAGGTCTTCCAATCCCTCATCAGGTCGCACCGCACACCCACGTCATGCGGCCCGCCCGGCAGGATCGGACCGACGAAGGTGTGCAGAATGCACACGACGAGGCGAGCTTAGTCGACGCACGATCGGAACGAATACCGAACGCAACGGCCGCACGCGCCCGGATACCACCGGCACGCTCGCCCAACACAAACCGGCCCGCCCCCTAAGGCCAAACCGGCCCGCCCCCGGTAGGGAGCGGGCCGGTTTCGTATGAGCCGCGTGGCTACCGCACCGGCGCTTGCTGCTGCACCTGCTGCTGCTTCTGCATGGCGTCGTCGGTCCACTTGGTGGTACCGGCGGGCGCTTGCAGAGTGTTGACCAGGTCGACTCCGGCCGCGACCAGCGTCGGACCACCGACGACGATGGTGCCGAGAATTCCACCGATCGCCGCACCGGTCGGCAGCCCCACGAGGCAGCCGACAACGACTCCGAGCAGACCGAGCGCGCAGCCGACAACCGCACCGATTGCCGTTCCGACAAATCCACCGATCGCCGTGGCGAGACCGAAGTACGTGGAGAAGTCCGTCAGTGCTCGCTGATTCTCAACGGGCGAGGCAATCGGTTTGACGACCGGCTTCACATTCAATGGTTGGTCACTCGGCAGCCCGGCCGGCCGTTCCGGCGTCACCGCCAGTGCCTTGCCGTCGTCCTGCAGCTCCGCCTTGACCGGAATGTGCTGTCCCGTGATCGCGTATTCCAACGGGAAACTCAGGACGGTGTTGCCCTTGTCGTCTTTGACGTTGACCTGAGTCGGCGCCTGCTCCGTCGGTTGGCCCGAGATTTCGGTCGCTGTCGCGTCGCTCGCCGGCGAGGCCTCAGGCTGAACCAGTTCGAAGACGCCCCCATTGCCTAGGCGGGCGACCACTGTCTTGTCTTCCTGGGCCACCGAGTAGCCGATCGTCGAATCGGGGTGCTCGGCCGGCGCTGCGGGTTCGGCATGCGCGGTACCCAACCCCACAGTCAGAGCGCCGATAGCCAAGGCGCCCACCGCAGTAGTGCTGCGGAACTTCATTCGGTTATCCAATCCATCATCAGGTGTTGCGCGCGTACCTGTTCCGCGAGAGCCCACGCATCCCTCAAGTCGCCACTCCGTCCGAGCGACCTGCAAGACCCTCCCCGAGCGGTGTGAAGATACGCACAGCAAGCAGGACGAAGCGAGCCTAATTCAATCACTGGCCAGAAGCGAGAACTGTTTCCCGCCAGTGGAACTAAGCGTGTCCTTGGTTATGGACCGGATTTGCCGGGTTTTACCGTGATAGCCGAACCGCGCGCACGCGAAACCGCAGCGTAGGAGATCTGCGGGTGAATCCGGTCACACAGGTTATCGGGCCGAAACCCCAGCCAGCTGCGGTGCGCCCCGCCGGAGATCATAGAGTGGACAGGTAAGTTACCGGCGGGTAACTTACTGGAAGTTAGGATGCGTGCAACCGCCGACGGCAACAGCCCTGCCGCCGGATGCTCGTTGAACCGAAGGAAGGTCGCGACGTGAATGCCCTGACAGTGACGCTGGGCGCGATTGGGGTGGCGTTCAGCCTGGTGGCTTGGGCGTCATTCATCGGCGGCGTCGGCACAATGATCCGCGCCATCATGATCGGACAGCCCGCCCCCGACCGCTGGCGGCCGTTCTTCCCCCGCTTGAAGACGATGATCGTCGAGTTCCTGGCCCATACGCGGATGAACAAGTTCCGCACCGTGGGATGGGCGCACTGGCTGGTGATGATCGGCTTCCTGGCCGGATTCATCCTGTATTTCGAGGCATACGGGCAGACCTTCGAGCCCGAGTTCCACTGGCCGATCTTCGGCGATTGGCACATCTATCACCTCGCCGACGAGTTGCTCGGCATCGCCACCGTGATCGGCATCGTGACGCTGATCGTCATTCGCCAGCTCAACCATCCCCGGGTGCCGCAGCGGTTGTCGCGCTTCAGCGGTTCGCGGTTCGGACCCGCGTACACGATCGAGCTGATCGTGCTCATCGAGGGCCTCGGCATGGTTCTGGTGAAGGCCGGCAAGATCGCCACCTACGGCCACGCCACCGCGTGGACCGACTTCTTCACCATGCAGGTCGCCAAGCTGCTGCCGTCGAGCGTCGCCATGGTGGCGGTGTTCGCGTTCATCAAGATGGTGTCGGGTAGCACCTTCCTGCTGCTGGTCGGCCGCAACATCAACTGGGGTGTCGCGTGGCACCGGTTCGCGGCCTTCTTCAACATCTACTTCAAGCGCGAGAACGACGGCGGCGTCGCGCTGGGCGCGGCCAAGCCGATGACCTCCGACGGCAAGGCGCTGCTGGACATGGAGGAGATCGACCCCGACAACGACACCCTCGGTGTCGGCCGGGTCGAGGACTTCTCGTGGAAGGGCTGGCTGGACTTCACCACCTGCACCGAGTGCGGTCGCTGCCAGAGCCAGTGCCCCGCGTGGAACACCGGCAAGCCGCTGTCGCCGAAGCTGCTGATCATGTCGCTGCGCGACCACGGCGTCGCGAAGGCGCCGTACCTGCTGGCCGGTGGCCGCAAGGACATGGGCGGCGACGAGGTCGGCCTGGTCGACGCCGAGGGCAAGCCGAACGAGGCCGCGCTGGCGAAGATCTCGGACGCGGCGAAGGCCGAGGCGGAGCGGCCGCTGGTCGGCGGCGAGGACGTCGGCGGCATCATCGACCCCGAGGTGCTGTGGAGCTGCACCACCTGCGGCGCGTGCGTGGAGCAGTGCCCGGTGGACATCGAGCACGTCGACCACATCATCGACATGCGCCGGTACCAGGTGCTGATCGAGTCGGAGTTCCCCTCCGAGCTGGCGGGCCTGTTCAAGAATCTGGAGAACAAGGGCAACCCCTGGGGCCAGAACGCCAAGGACCGGCTGAACTGGATGTCGGAGCTGGACTTCGACATTCCGGTGTTCGGCCAGGACGCCGAGAGCTTCGACGGCTACGAGTACCTGTTCTGGGTCGGCTGCGCCGGCGCCTACGAGGACCGCGCCAAGCGGACCACCAAGGCCGTCGCCGAACTGCTGGCCACCGCGGGCGTGAAGTTCATGGTGCTGGGCGCGGAGGAGACCTGCACCGGCGACTCGGCGCGCCGCGCGGGCAACGAGTTCCTGTTCCAGCAGCTGGCCATGCAGAACATCGAGACGCTGAACTCGGTGTTCGAGGGTGTCGAGGATTCGAAGAAGAAGATCGTCGTCACCTGCGCGCACTGCTTCAACGCGCTCAACAACGAGTACCCGCAGGTGGGCGGCACCTACGAGGTGGTGCACCACACTCAGCTGCTGAACCGCCTGGTGCGGCAGAAGAAGCTGGTGCAGGTGAAGCCGGTGTCGGAGAAGGTCACCTACCACGACCCCTGCTACCTCGGCCGGCACAACAAGATCTACAACGCGCCGCGTGAGTTGATGAGCGCCTCGGGCGCGAAGGTCACCGAGATGCCGCGGCACGGCGAGCGGTCCATGTGCTGTGGCGCCGGCGGCGCCCGGATGTGGATGGAGGAACAGCTCGGCAAGCGCGTGAACCTCGACCGCACCGACGAGGCGCTGGCCGCCCTCGGCGGCGGCAACGAGCCGTCGATGATCGCCACCGGCTGCCCGTTCTGCCGCGTGATGCTCACCGACGGCGTGACCGCGCGCAAGGATTCCGGCGAGGTCGGCCAGGGCGTCGAGGTGGTCGACGTGGCGCAGCTGATGCTGCAGTCGATCGACCGGGTCGAGCCGGGCACGCTGTCGGAGAACCTGAAGGTGATCCAGGAGCCCAAGCGGGTTGAGCCGGAACCGGTTTCGGAGCCCGAGCCGGTGGCCGAGGCGGCCCCCGCGCCCGCCGAGCCCAAGGCCGCTCCCGCGACGGGTAAGGGCCTGGGCATGAAGGGTGGCGGCAAAGCGCCCGGCGGTGGCTTGGGTATGAAGGGTGGCGGCAAGGCACCGGGTGGCGGCCTGGGTATGAAGGGCGCGGCCAAGGCGCCCGGCGGCAAGGCCCCCGCGGCCGCCGAGGAGTCCGGCGAGGCGCCTGCGGCACCGGCCAAGGGTCTGGGCATGAAGGGTGCGGCGAAAGCGCCCGGCGGCAAGGGTCTTTCGATGAAGGGTGCCGCGAAGGCGCCCGGCGCGAAGGCAACCGATGCCGAGCCCGCGGCGGAGTCCGCCACCGAGGCCCCCGCGGCCCCGACCGCCAAGCCGGGCGGTCTGGGCATGAAGGGCGGCGCCAAGGCGCCCGGTGGCAAAGGCCTGGCGATGAAGGGTGCGGGCAAGGCGCCCGGCGCGAAGTCGGCATCCGCGGAATCGGCCGCGGACTCCGCACCGGCGGAAGCTGCTGCCGAGTCGGCTTCGGAGAGCACCACATCCGGTGCGACGGATTCGGCTGCGGCGGAATCGGGTCCCGTGGAGTCGAAGCCGACGGTCGCACCGAAGGGCCTCGCGATGAAGTCCGGCTTCAAGAAGCCCGGAGCCAAAGCGCCCGGCTCGCCCAAGCCCGCAGCCGCCGAACCGGCAACGCCCGCCGAGTCGGCCGCACCTGCCGAGTCCGCGTCGGAGAGCACCACATCCAGTGCGACGGATTCGGCCGCGGCGGAATCGGGTCCCGTGGAGTCGAAACCGACCGTGGCACCGAAGGGGCTGGCGATGAAGTCCGGCTTCAAGAAGCCCGGAGCCAAAGCGCCCGGCTCGCCCAAGCTCGCGGCGGCCGAACCGGCGGCAGCGGAACCGGCTGCTACCGAATCGGGTTCGGCGGAACCGACACCCGGAGCCGTTGCGGAGCCGGTGCAGGCCGACGAGTCTGCTTCGTCCGGGGCGGCGTCGGATGCGGGCAATGGCGATGCGCCCAAGCCTCCGACGGCCAAGCCGGGCGGACTGGGCTTCAAGTCCGGGGCCAAGGCTCCGGGGCGGAAGAACTGATCCGCTCGTAAGCACACCCGAGGGTGGCGTCGCCGGTATCGGCGGCGCCACCCTCGGTCGTTTCCGAGGTCGCTGTGTCGAGCGGTATCGCGGGCAACTGTGCAATTGCACAAAGGTCGGTTGATAACAGTGCCGATGATCAGTCGCATTGCCCATTCCGGAATTTCATTCGATGGGTTATGCGGACAAGTTTGCCGATCAGCAAACAAACCGACCGGACAGAGTTGTGCGGCAATCGGCGATTGGTAATGCGAATTCACTATTTAACCTGTTCACACCCACTGACCGAATTGCGTAATCGACTCATCTGTGACGAGTCGGCCAGGGAGGGTTTGACTGCCCGATTGCTGCCACCTAGGTTTCAGAACACCTAGGTTTCGAGGAAAAGTTTCCGCCAAAATGATCCGAATCCATCACGGAACTATCACGTAGCGATCACAGGACCGCGTGCCGGCGCGCCGTCCGCACAATCTCTCACAAGGAGTATCAGTGAGCAAAAGAATGCTGTCCCTCGTCGGCGCGGCCGCCGGAATCGCGCCGATCCTCGTCGCACTGCTGCCCACCGCCACCGCGAGCGCACACGGGTACGTCTCGTCACCGCCGAGCCGGCAGGCGCAATGCGCCCAAGGCCTGGTGTCCTGCGGCGACATCAGCTACGAGCCGCAGAGCGTGGAGGGACCCAAGGGCCTGAAGAGTTGCGGGGCGAACAAGTACCCCGAACTCGACGACGACAGCAAGGGCTGGAAAGTCCAGAACGTCGGCAGCAAGGTGGATTTCACCTGGACGAACACGGCTCAGCACCGCACCGCGGACTGGGAGTACTTCATCGGCGACACCCAGGTGGGCAAGGTCGACGGCAAGAACGAGCTGCCGGGCGAGTCGGTCACGCACTCGATCGATCTGAGCAAGTTCAGCGGCAAGCAGAAGCTGCTCGCGGTGTGGAACATCGGGGACACCTCGAATGCCTTCTACTCCTGCGTCGACCTGAACATCGGCGACGGATCATCCGGCGGCACGACGACCACGGCGCCGACCACCACCCCGGCGCCGCCCACGTCGACCCAGCCGACCACGCCGTCCCAGCCCACCACATCCCAGCCGACCACCTCGCCGCAACCCACCACCAGCGCACCGCCGACCTCGACCCCGGGCGGCTCCGCCCAGGCATGGCGACAGGGCGCCGACTACAGGGTCGGCGACGTGGTTACTTACGAAGGCGCTCGATACAAGTGCCTGCAGGCCCACACTGCCTACGACCCGGGCTGGACCCCCGCGGCCACGCCCGCCCTCTGGCAGCAGGCGTGAGCGCTCCGGCGCGAGAATGAGACGAATTCGGCTGCGGCACACGCGGTGCCGCAGCCGAATTCGTCACCACCCGGAGCAGCCCGGGAATCACGTTCCCATATGCGGCGAATCGGCCGGAATCATCCGATTCGCCTCCACCAGAACAGCTTTGGCGTGACGCTTCGCCGCGCACAGATGCTCGATGTGCACCTGCATCACGAGATGCGCCTGTTCGGGAGTCCACGATTCACCGGGCGACGGTGCCGAACACACCATCAGCACCGGGTGAGCCTGCGGCAGCATCAGCTCGACCTTTCTGCAGAACCTACCTGTCGGATCTCAACGCGGGACGCCGAATGGTGTCTGAATGTTCACCGACACAAAATTCCTATCACCGACCGAAGCCATGTCCTATTGCCGGCTCGGGTGGTAGCGACCGCTACGGAATGCTGCGTAATAACGGATTCGATATATGTAAAACAGTCATGAGCAGGTCCTGCCCGAACTGGACACACCGCACCGACGCCCCCGCCCTGATAGCCATCGGCAATCATCGGGCACACGCCGATTAAGAAGCAACGTATTCAGCAATAACTGACGACCACGCATTATCTGATCATCGAGACGAGCATGGTTTTCATTTCCACAACAGCCGTACCAGACAGTAAGATCAGCAAACTCGCAGCGATATTGTGATATAGATCACAATCACGTCTCAGTAACGAGATTACAGAGATTTGCCGAGTGCTTCGACTTTCCGGCTCGGATAATCCGGGTCCGCCCCGTCGACTGCCAAAGTGGGGCGGACCCGGCCGCGGGGCGGCGAGGACCGGTCGGCGGGCAGTACTACCCCCCCCCCCCCACCCCCGGCCCCCCCCCCCCCCCCCCCCCCCCCCCCCCCCCCCCCCGGCCGCGGGACGGCGAGGACCGGTCTGCGGTCAGTCCTCGCCCCCGCCTCCCACCGCCAGAGCCGTCGCGATGACCACCGAGAGGGGTGGAAGTTCGTCGTCGCGGCTCGGTGGCCGGACCCAGTGGCACCCTTCTCTGGTCCAACGGCCGAGGCCGGTCGGCAACATCACGGCGCTTCCGGCGATGGGAATGCCTATGTCCGAACGGTTCAGCGCGTCCAGCACCGCGGCGCCGGGACGGCTGTCGGGCGCCACCAGAAAACTCCAGCGGATCTGCCGGGCCAGCGTCGGCCCATCGGCGCCCTGTGTGGTGAGGGAATCCCGGACGCCGCCGGCATATGCGGTGGGCAGATGCACGACGCCGACGCGCCCGGTGATCGGAAGCATGACGAACCCACCGCGCTCGTGCACCGGCAGTCCGTACTCGTATCGGTAGAACGCCACCCAATCCTCGACGGTCCTGAGTTTCTCCACGTTCACGGCGAGCTCCCTCGATCCTCATCCAGGATCCCGCCTCGCCGACCGATCCGGAACGCCCGCACACCCTCCTTGCGCTGCCTTTCCGCTGCCTTTGCCGAGAGATCTCCGAAACCGCTGATACCAGCTCGGTTTCGGCTGTGGCTGCGATCACTGCGCGCTCGTACTCTGGAGTACGGAGTTCGTGCGGAAGGGATGACATCGTGGTCCGGCAGTGGTCAGGTAGGGAAGCCCGTGCCCTCCGCGATGCCAAGCGGATGAGTATCCGGGAATTCGCTGCGCACCTGGGTGTGCACGAACGACTGGTCTCGAAGTGGGAGGCGGGGGGCGCTCGGGTACATCCCCGCCCGGTCAACCAGGCCGCTCTGGACACATCTCTTGCCAGGTCCGACGAGGTCGTGCGGGCACGTTTCGCGGCGTTGGTCGATCAGCCCCTGATCGATCGGCCCGCGCCGGACATCGATGCGCGCCCGGCAGATTCGGCGCGCGCCAAGTATTCGAGCGACGCGGAACTTCTGGCTCTGGTTGACACCGGTGCGATGAGAGGTGATGCGTCAGCCGAGATTTCGGAGAGGGATCTGATCATGGCGGCTGCCCATGAAGCCAGCGAACACGCCGGTCGGGCCGAGATCACCAACGTGGGTGCCACCGCTCTGGAGCAACTCGACGCCGACGTCATGCGCATCGCCAACGACTATGTGCACGTGCCGCCGGTTCCGATGATGGTGGAGATGCTGCGGGTGCGCAGGCGCGTCTACCGACTGCTGGAGGGACATCAGAGACCTTCGGACACAACACATCTGTATCTGCTGGCCGGCACGCTGTCCGGGCTGCTCGCCAATGCCAGCACCGACCTGGGATACCACGACGCCGCCGGTGAGCAGGCCCGCGCCGCCTGGGCCTACGCGGAACTGTGCGGGCACAACGGGTTACGCGCCTGGACCCGCGGGATGCAGGCGCTGATCGAGTACGGATCGCACCGCCCGCGGCACGCGGTGACGCTGGCGCAGAGCGGGCAGCAGTACGCCGAGTCGGCGACCGCGCGGGTGCGGCTGCACAACATCGAGGCCCGTATCTGGGCCAAGCTGGGCAGCCCCGCCGACACCGAACGCTGCATCGGCGCCGCCGACGGCGCCCGGGACGGCAACGGCACCGACAACCTGCACGACGAGGTCGGCGGGGTGTTCGGCTTCAACGAGCCGAAGAGTCAGTACTACGCCGGCGCCACCTATATCCATCTGGGCCAGGCCGCACCCGCATTGCAGGCCACCCAGCGGGCGATCGAGCTGTACGCCAACGGCCCCGAGGAGCGGCGCTCCTACGGCGCGGAATCCCTGGCGCGCGTGGACAATGCGACCGCGCACCTGATCAACGGCAGTCTCGACGGCGCCGCCGCGGCGCTGACCCCGGTGCTGGAGCTGGCCGAGGACAAGCGCATCGCGCAGCTCGAGGAGCGGCTCAGCGGCATCCGGCGGCGCATCGCCGGACCCGAGTTCCGCGACGCGAGCGAGGCCCGCCGGCTCGACGAACGCATCGAGGAGTTCTGCGTGGCCAACGCCGCTCGCGGGGTGATCCCGGCCGGGGGCGGCTCCTGATCCAACTGGCACCATGGGACGGGTGAGCCCTACCAGCCAGTCACCTCTGCCCCCGCGGACCCTGGAGCAGTCCACCAAGCTCCAGAACGTCGTCTACGAGATCCGCGGGCCGGTACACGCGCACGCGGCGCGGCTGGAGGCCGAGGGGCACCGGATCCTGAAGCTGAACATCGGCAATCCCGCGCCGTTCGGCTTCGAGGCGCCGGATGTGATCATGCGGGACATGATCGCGGCGCTGCCGTACGCGCAGGGCTATTCGGAGTCCAAGGGGATTCTGTCGGCGCGCCGGGCCATCGTGACGCGCTACGAGCTGGTACCCGGCTTCCCGGAGTTCGACGTCGACGACGTCTACCTGGGCAACGGCGTCTCCGAGCTGATCACCATCACCATGCAGGCCCTGCTGGACAACGGCGACGAGGTGCTGCTCCCGGCCCCCGACTATCCGCTGTGGACGGCGATGACCAGCCTGGCCGGCGGCACCCCGGTGCACTATCTGTGCGACGAGTCCAACGGCTGGCAGCCCGATATCGCCGACATCGAGTCGAAGATCACCGACAAGACCAAGGCGCTGCTGGTGATCAACCCCAACAACCCGACGGGCGCGGTGTACTCGTCGGAGGTGTTGCAGCAACTGGTCGACCTGGCCCGCAAGCATCGGCTGCTGCTGCTGGCCGACGAGATCTACGACAAGATCCTCTACGACGACGCCAAGCACATCTCGCTCGCGTCCCTGGCGCCCGACCTGCTGTGCCTGACCTTCAACGGCCTGTCCAAGGCGTACCGGGTGGCCGGATACCGGTCCGGCTGGCTCGTGATCACCGGGCCGAAGGAGCATGCCGCCGGATTCCTCGAGGGTATCGATCTGCTGGCCTCCTCCCGCCTGTGCCCGAATGTGCCTGCGCAGCACGCGATTCAGGTGGCGCTCGGCGGGCATCAGAGCATCGAGGACCTGATCCTGCCGGGCGGGCGGCTGCTCGAGCAGCGCGATGTGGCGTGGGAGAAGCTGAACATGATCCCCGGGGTGTCGTGTGTGAAGCCGAAGGGCGCGCTGTACGCGTTCCCGCGGCTGGATCCCGAGGTGTACGAAATCCACGACGATTCCAAGCTGATCCTGGACCTGCTGTTGCAGGAGAAGATCCTGATGGTGCAGGGCACCGGCTTCAACTGGCCGCACCATGATCATCTGCGGATCGTGACGCTGCCGTGGGCGCGGGACCTGGCGGTCGCGATCGAGCGTTTCGGCAACTTCCTCGCGGGTTATCGGCAGTGATTCCGGTACAGACCTCAACACTCGCGAAAACAGACCGTGAGTACGAATAAGTGCGCTGTTTAAAGACTTAGCTAGCGCAAAGAATGGCCGTTTGTGTACAGTGGGCCTTGGCACTCAGGTGCCCCCGGCCGAGCCGCCTACCCCCCTGGGCCGCTCGGCCCTGGATTCGACCGCCTACCCCCCTGGGCCGTCGAATCTCTCGGGCGGCGGAGACATCCCCCTGCTCTCCGCCGCCCCTCCCACCTCTTCCCGTCGCGTGAGCAGCGCGTACCCGCCGTCGCGATGTCGACAATCGAAACCAATTAGGCTCGCAGCGGTGAGCGACCACCACCATCACCACGATCACTCCGGACCGATCGCCATTGGCGCCACGGCGGCCAAGGTCGTGGTCGGGCTACTGGCCGGCATCGGCGTGCTGGTGCTGTTCGGTTTGTTCTGGCTGTGGCCGAGTCACCAGCACGTCGACATTCCGCTGCCGATGCAGAACGGCGGCGGCGGGGCCGTGCACACCGAGGCGGGCACCGTGACCATGCAGGACCTCGGTCCCTGCGGCAGCCTGTCCAACGGCCGCGTGTTCGACGACACGCCGAATGCGCCGCGCGCCAACGGTTACAACTGCCAGCGCAGTCTGGTCTCCATCGATTCCGGGCCGGATCAGGGCAAGCACACGCTGTTGGAGATCGCGCCCGGCCCGGGGCAGCCCGATCTGCGGGTGGGCGACGACATTCGGGTCGTCCGGCAGGCCGATCCGGGCGGCACCACCATCTACTCCTTCGACGACTACGCGCGCGGGCTGCCGCTGACGATCATCGCGCTGGCGTTCGTCGCGGTCATCGTGATCGTGGCGCGCTGGCGCGGGCTGCGAGCCGTGCTCGGCCTGGGTTTCGCGTTCGGGGTGCTGGTGATGTTCCTGCTGCCTGCCCTGCTGGACGGGAAACCGGCCGTGCCGGTGGCATTGGTGGCCGGGTCGCTGATCCTGTACGCCGTGCTGTATCTCGCGCACGGGGTGAATCTGCGGACGAGTTCCGCGCTGCTGGGGACGCTCAGCGCGATGGTGCTGGCCGCGGTGCTGTCCTGGGTGGCGCTCGAGATCACCCATCTGACCGGACTCTCCGAGGAGCAGAACGCCAACGTCGCGACGTATCTGCAGCATGTGAGCATCACCGGACTGCTGCTGGCCGGGTTCATCATCGGCTCGCTCGGTGTGCTCAACGACGTCACCATCACCCAGGCGTCGGCCGCGTTCGAACTCGCCGCGCTCGACGAGAAGGCCTCGCGCCGAGAGATTTTCACCGCGGCCATGCGGGTGGGCCGTGACCACATCGCCAGTACCGTCTACACGCTGGTGCTCGCCTACGCCGGTGGGGCGCTGCCGCTGCTGCTGTTGTTCTCGGTGGCCGGGCGTTCGTTCCGGGACGTGCTCACCGGCGACGCGGTGGGGATCGAGATCACCCGATCCGCCGTCGGTGGTATCTGCCTGGCCCTGTCGGTGCCGCTCACCACGGCGATCGCTGTGATGCTGGCCCGGCCGCTCGGGTACGTGCCCGCGTCCGACCCGCCTCACCGCTCCCGCCATGCCCGCGGCGCGGAGTCGCGCGGTGGAGCGGAATCCGCGCGCGGGCCGGAGTCGAAGACCGGTGCGGCACAGCGCAACTCGGCTGCCGCACGATCCGCGCGCGCGGCGGCCGGTGCCACCGCGGCGAATCGCGCACCGCGCCGCGAAGCCGTCGCGCCGGGCGAATCGTTCGACGCGTTCGACGACGAAGCCACACCGCCCGAAGGGTTTTCGGCGTACTACCCGCCGGAGGACCCCCGGGGCGTTCGAGACGAGCGTTCGAGTTATCCCCATCGCTCCACAGGCAGCGCTGCGGGCGGGTCCCGCGACTATCCCCACGCCGAAACGGGTTATGCGCCTTCAGATCCCGGCTACACCCTCTCGGAATCCGACTACTCCCCCTCGGAGTCTGGTTACTCCCCCTCCGAACGCGGCTACTCCCTGTCTGACCCGGGTTACTCCCCCGCCGAACCGGGCTACTCACCGTCTGGACCGGGCTACTCACCGACGGCACCGGGCTACTAAGCCCCCGAGCCAGGCTAATCACCGCCGGAAGCGGGCTCGTCCGCGGCCGACTCCGGGTGGGGGGCTGCCTATCCGGCCTCCGCGGGGGCGTCGGCGGGGTCGGCGGGGGAGTAGCCCGTTTCAGTCGGGGAGTAGCCTGGCTCGGTGGCGGAGTAGCCCGGTTCAGACGGGGAGTAGCCAGGCTCGGTGGCGGAGTAGCCCGGTCCAGACGGAGAGTAGCCCGGTCCAGACGGAGAGTAGCCCGGTTCGGCGGGGGAGTAACCCGGGTCAGACAGGGAGTAGCCGCGTTCGGAGGGGGAGTAACCAGACTCCGAGGGGGAGTAGTCGGATTCCGAGAGGGTGTAGCCGGGA